>JAJZJB010000012.1 GCA_021810375.1 Microcaldota archaeon | reverse complement strand
TGAACCTGCGGCTCCTCGGCTTTGGACTTCTCCTTGTACTGCTCGGAGGCATATCCGCATACGAATCAGGCCAGCAGTTTCTTGCCGGAATATCCACAACAAACAACACCATCAGCAGCGAAGTCTATGTAAACGGGAGTACAGTAGCAATATTGCCTCTCACGCTAAATCAGACAAGCTTCTTGGAATTCGAGTACAACTCCTCGCAGCGGATCAACTTCTACCTGCTCAACCTCTCTGCATATCAGTCCCTTGGCAGCAGCTCCAATTCCGCAAACACGCTTTACTCTAAAGTCGCTGCGCTGGAGGGAAAAGGCGCAGTATACATAGCATACAATACATCCATTGGCGTGTACCCGTACCAGCCCGCGTACGGTGCGCTCTTCCCAACACCAAGATATTCTATGAACAGCAGCACGCTTCCAGGAGGCCCGTACTATGCCATCTTCAGCAACAACGGCACGTATGAAGCCCTGGTGGCCTATACGTTCCTGATAAAACCCGCATCGCAGGTAACCCTTACAAACGGGAACATCTTCAGCTTCGGCCTTATCAGCGGTGTCCTTCTCCTGTTCGGGTTCGCCCTGGTGATATATGGATTGATCACAAAAGGGAAGCCGAAACAGTCAGCAAAGGAAGCTGAAGCGGATATAAACAAGATATACAGCGAAATAGATTCGAGGGGCGCTGCAAGACATAAGCGCAAGCGCGGGAAAGTTCCAAGGACCAGGCCAGGAAAAAAGCCCAAGCGTGGGAAAAGAAAAGGATGAACAAGATTTCGCTGAGATAACACAGGCCTTGAGAACGTATCAGATCCGCGAGAGCTCTGCAGAAGCATGCGCGTCCGATTCTCCCTTGCACGCAGTCCTGATCGCCAGCCTGAGAACACTCTCCAATACTCTATTCTTTGCAGAGAATTCCGTAGCATTGACCAGAAGTACCTCGGCCGCGGATTCCCTTGCGCACGCTGCAAGCCTGTATCTTATTGCATCATTCTGGCATATGCCCATCCTTAGCAACTCCTCTGCGTGCAGCCGCCTGCCACGGAGGTCCGGGCCCTCCCCTTCAAGAGACCTTGCAAGCATAAGCATTGGAGCCACTTCCTTCCTTATCTCTCCCAGAGCAATAGAGAACTGTTTTCCACATAACGCTCTCATTCAAGTCACTGGCCCTGGGCCTCGATAAACAAGCCCGAAATGCCTGATACCGAGAGCTCGTTCGCTGCATCCATATCCACAACCTCTTTTCTCATTACGCGCGATGCTATCCTGATAATTTTGTCTATGACTGTTAACTTGTCAAAGTGCTCTGATGACGCCTTCCCGAGCAGGACTTCTCCTGCTGTGTTTCTCGCTATCGCTGCAAGGAGAAGCCGCATCGAGTCTTCAGTCCTGAGCCCCATTCTTGCGAGATCCTCCGCCTTGTGTATTTTTCCTTCAAGGCTGGGCAGGTCTTTCTCGCACTCCATTGCCAGCCTGAGCAGCGGCGTGATCTCTTCCCTGACTTCCCGTATTGCAAGATGGCACGGCTTGCCACCAAGCGACCTTATTCCCATCAGGACTGACTTTTCCAGGAGCACATATAAGCGTAATCTGCAGAATCGCGGGATTCCCGGGTCTCAGTACAGGCAAAGTGCAAAAGCCGCAGTACAAAAAGGCCGCATTACAATATACTATATTATATAGCAGGGCTCCTGGCACACTGCACGAATTATACTTCGTCAGATAGATAAGCTTAATAAAAGGAGTGCTGAAAGCTAAGCATGGACAGCCTTCAGGAGAGGATAGCCGGGGAGATAACCCTCTCTGAGAGTCCCGGATCGACGATGAAGAAGTGGAGAGAGCTCTTCGGCATCTCCCAGATTGAGCTTGCCAAGCATCTCAAGATATCTACATCTACGATAAGCGATTACGAGGGAAACAGGAGAGCCTCTCCAGGAGTCGGCATCATAAAGCGGCTTGTGACAGCCCTGATAACCATAGACCAGCAGCGCGGCGGCGAGATAATAAGGAATCTTGAGAAATTCAACAAGGAGGAGGCGAAGACCCCGTTCTATCTTATCCACGACTTCTCTGCACCTATAAGCGGCGTTGATTTCGCAAGGCTCATAGACGCGAAGATAGTCTCGAATCCCAGTGTCCTAGACAACATGAAACTGTTCGGCTATACCCTTATCGATTCGCTAAGGGTGATCCTGGAGATCTCGCCTAGCGAATACCCGAAGCTCTTCGGAACAACCAACGAGCGCGCATTCGTCTTCGACCAGGTCAGCACAGGAAGGTCGCCGATGGTAGTAATCAGGGTAGCTCCCCTGAAGCCCAGGCTGGTCGTCATACAGAATGTTGACCAGGTGGACAAGCTGGCAATAAAGATAAGCCAGATAGAGAAGATACCCCTGCTCACGACAAGGCTCACCACAGACGAAGTGAAGCTCAGGCTGAACAACATCTAGACGGTTGTTGAGTGAAAGTAATCATACACCAAAGAGTACACAAATCCCTTGCCAGGATGCCCACATATGTCAGCGACGTTGTAACAGAGGTCGCCACACTATTAGAAAACTTTCCATTGATACATGCAGACATCAAGAAACTAGGGCCATCGCAGTACAGAATCAGAAAAGGCGAATACAGAATTATATTCTACTATCTAAAGTCTGAGGCTACAATACTCATCTACGAAGTAGAAATAAGAGGAAAGATAAGCTACTCAAGAGGTTGACTTTTTCCTTTTCTTCAAAGAGGCCTTAAACTCTTCCAGAGTTACAAACCTCTCAACTCTTCCGGATTTAAAGTCGGCCAACGCCTCTGCAGCGTGCTTTCTCTGTCTCGGCGTCAGATCGCTATCATTAATTGCCTCTATTATAATCGGTTCTGTGGTCTTCTGGTGCAACTCCTTCTCGATACCCATGATCTTGTGCTTTATCACTTCCATTTCCTTTTGTAATTGTACTAAGTCTGCCTTCATGATACTCGTCTATCCTATTGTTCTTCAGATTTTTATAACTATCTCCCCACTCTCAGATTCACCCCCGATACTCCAATCCGTTCTCTACGTTAACGAGGTTGTTCGCCCCACTTGAGGGTGATCAAGCTGGCGATAAAGATAAGCCAGATAGAGAAGATACCCTGCTCACGACAAGGCTCACCACAAGGCTCACCACAGACGAAGTGAAGCTTCGACTCAACAACATCTGATACTGAAGCCCTCCCCTATTCCACCAAAATGTTTATATACCTTTACTCCAAAACAACTACGTTCCTTGTTTGATTGGAGGTCAGACAAGAAGCGCACTGGCAAAGTCATCTGAACAGGCAAAGTCATCTGAACAGAGTCTAAGAAAGCTTTAATAAGCATCAAAGCAAGTTCAAAAGACAAATCAAGATTTTACGGTTCTGTTACTGCATTGTGGATATTTAGGGATTTACGATGGTCAATAAATCTGTATTCGGAGCATTGGTAATAGCAATCGCATTCATTTTTGTAACGAACAGTGTACACGCACTTTCCGCTACAATCTCCCCAACTTCCAACGTAATCCTCGACCAAGGGCAGTCAGGCACATGGACTGTCGCAGCATCACAAGGAACTTCGCCGTATGCCTATAATGCCTACGCAACAACAACAGCAGGAGGTTCTACATTCACTACAAACAATGCAAACACTATATTTAATTCTGGTTCTTCAAGTGGAGAGGCGCAGAACAGCACACTTACATTCGCAACCACTACGGGCACGACAGCAGGAACATACCAGTTCTACGACCAAGTGACCGACTCGTCTAAGGGCTCGGGCTCTGCGGTGACTACTGTCACCGTCAATGCGATAGTCAACACAGCCATGACGACACCTACAATCAGCCCATCCAACCCGACAATAGACAACGGCCAGTCGGTGTCATTCACTTCCACATGGTCGGGAGGAACACCAGACTACACTGCTAAGTTATACTCGTCATCAACCTCAACCTGCAACACAGGCTCAACCTTAGTCCAGACATTATCATCGTTGTCAAGTGGTAGCGCATCATTCAGTTCAGTACGTCCTTCATCAACCCCAACCACATACTACTGCATCTTCGTGACAGACCGCGCCACAACACCAGTGACCGTCAACAGCATAAACAGCGAGGTAGTTGTCAGTTCAGCCTTGGGAATCCCGACAATATCCCCTACAAGCCCGACTTACGACATAGGGCAGACGATAACATTCACGAATACGCCGACAACGGGCACATCCCCCTATACGTGGAACTTCATTGTCACGAACTCCATAGGCTCGGTTGTATATAATTCGTTAAGCAGTTCAAAGACCACCTCGACAAATACAATCACATTCTTGGCATCTTCCCTCGGAAGCGGGACATACAACGCAATAGTCTACACCACAGATAATGCCTTTTCGCCAGAAACCACAAACTCGATAGAAGACCAGTTTATAATAAATAATGCGCCAACTGTAGTGCCTTCTAATATACCAGCAAAGATAGATTCAGGGCAATCAATTACTATAACTTTCACAATAACAGGTGGAACTCCTAACTACAGCGGTAATATACTTACAGGAGCATCAGGAAATACATGTGCTGAAGATTCTGCTAATGTACTAAGCGCTATAACAAATAATGCAAATACCGTGTATTCGGTAACAGTCCAACCAACAACTAGCAACTCATATTGTCTCTCTGGAACTGATTCAGCAACAACTCCTGTGGCTTTTAATTCAGTGGCTCAAGTTATAACTGTTTATTCACCATTAGGAACACCCTCCATATCCCCTTCACCAGTATATATGGACCGGGGCCAGAGCATAACATTGAATGCATCAGAAACAGGGGGCACTGGCGATTATTCCTACCAATGGAGTATCGATGGAAGTGTTGTTGGTACAGGATCAACGTATACATACAACGGTGGTTCTGTAGGCTCAAATACTGTTAATGTCATAGTTACCGATGAAGGTACATCACCTCATGCCACTCCAACCCAGACAGCAAACTCAATACCTGACTCAATTACTGTCAACCCGCCCCTATCTGCCACATTCGTCGTGCTTCCACCTACAAATGGCGTGGTGGACCAGGGCCAGACCACATATCAGGAAGTCACCCCAACAATATCCGGCGGAACGCCGCCTTACACTTACAAGTGGCTCGTGCTAATGACTGGAAGTTCTGGATACTCTAAGGCATCAAAATCCATATGTTCAACTAATTCTGGCACTGCAACATCCGACACTCCACTTACATGTACATTTGCAACTACTACCTCGACACAACCGGTCGCATATAACTTCGAGTTACTCATAGGCGACAGCACGACTTCGGGAGCCACGCCTCCTCAGAACCAGATATCGTCACAGTCACAGACCATACAGGTCAACTTCCCGCTTGAAACCCCTCCAGAGCCTATGGTATCGAACAGCACGCTCGATCAGGAGCAGAACACCATGATAACAGATACAATTCCCAACCCACTCGGAGGATCAAGTCCATATTCCTACAGGTGGCTTTATTCAATTAACAGATTGGGCTGGAAGCTGGCGCCTACATCCTTGTGCCTTGTAAATCAGAGCGCAATAACCTCCCCAGGCGAACAGGTTACGTGTGCGTTTGATACAAATACTTCAAGCAAAACCGGATTATATGCATTCAAGCTCCAGATATTCGATGGCGCATCCACACCAACCAACGTATCATCAATTCAAAACGCCTTTACGCTCAACTCAATGCCATATGTTACAATTACACCGAGCAACGAACTTGTAGATTCAGGCCAGCTTGAGACATATACTGCGCAGGTAACTGGAGGCACAGGACCATTCAACATAGAGCTATTTAACATCTTCCCTAAAGGCGGTGCTTCTGGTCTCCCGAATGTCACAGTATCTACACCAGGATCGAACAACACATTCACTTTCACTGCAGGAGCTACAGGAACATTCACATACAATGCCATCGCAACAGACCAGGGCACCACGACCAAGTTCGTTTTCGACTCTACTTCAAATACCATACATGTAAACAGTACGCTCACACGGGCAACTACGCCTATAGCAACCAATACTCTTGTAGACCTAAACCAGACAACTACGCTGACATCAAACACTCCGGATACTGGAACATATCCGTACACATCAACATGGTATGTCTCATATAACGGCGGAGCATCCGCTATTGCTACATCTGAGTGCGCAACACCAACGCTCACGGGACAGGCCCCTAATACGGTTGAGTCGTGCTATTTTGCACCAACATCAACAACTTCTACTGGCAACTATATATTCAAGCTCCAGACAACGGACTCGGCAACCACTCCCAAGTCAACCAACTCATACAACTACACTATACACTTAAACACTACCCTTACTTCCGCATCAAAACCCTCAATAATGACCTCAAACAGCGCATCCACTCAATTCACTTCTGGCAATATGCTGGACCAGAACCAGATTGCGAATATATCCAGCAAGCTGCCTTCTACCGGCACATATCCTTATACCTATAATTGGCTGGTTGAGACCCCAGGAAGCAGCACGTTCACCATTGCGTCTAATGCCATATGCACAGTTCCGGGAAACACTCTGCAGAAGCCTTTGACAGTAGAGACGTGCGTCTTCAATACCAACTCGCTCACACAGCCTGGCACATATACATTCAAGCTTGAGCTTGTTGACAGCGCCAGTACTCCAGAAACTACCTACTCCGCAGTCAATTCTCTGCAGGTATATGCGACGCCATCAATCTCGCTTAATGAGAGCAACAAAATACTTGACGTTAGCCAGTATCAAACGCTTACGGCTAGCCCTACTTACGGTGTAGGCAGCTACCTTGTCAACTTCATATATGCCAACAACGGTGTTGTTGCAAACACTATAACTGTTGCATACAATGGCATTGGTAAATACACCTTCCTAGCTACAAATTCGATGATAGGAGCATCTGTTTACTCTGTGAACGCTGTGGACTTGGGCACAACGACCCAATATCCATTTACGTTCCTGCCCTCGAACGTAGCTATGAGCGTCAACTCTATGCCAGTGCTGCAGCTTACTTCGTCCTCAAACGGGTTGCTTACTAATGCGATAGAGTATGGCCAGCCAATTACTGTAAATGCACTTGCAGTGGGAGGAACCGGTCCATTCATTTTCTTCTGGTTCAGCAACAACTCTCCTATCGCTGATACTTCTACGTCATCAAATGCAGCGTACAACACCATACTGATGCCGACTCCTGGAAATTATCTTTATCAGGTCAATGCTATAGACAATGGCACCACAACCCCATTTGATTTCAGCGCAAATCATCTTGTTACAGTAAACAAGAACAGCACGCTCTCTGCAAATGTGCAGTTCTGCCAGGCTGCACCACTTTCAGGAAGCGGACTTGGGCCATATACATGCAGCAGCACCAATCCCGTTAACGTAAACCCGAATGTGGGCTTTAAAATCATATTCAACGGAACTCCCTCGATAAACAACCAGTCGAAGTGGAAGCTTTTCGTAAACGGAGCACTATACGCTACAACAAACTCCGGAGTCTCTTGGTCTGAGCAGAACCTCATAGGACTATACAACTTTACGTTCGAGAATGCAGGAAACCTGAACTACACATCTACTGGCGTTACGGGCAACACACTGACATATTTCATCAACGTCACTGACCAATCGCCTCTAGGCCACTCTGGTGGCAGCAGCGGCGGTGGAGGCGGCGGTGGCGGCGGTGGAGGCGGCGGTGGCGGCAACTTCAAGCCTACCGTAGTCAAGTACGGCAGCGGATTAGAGTTCGGATGGCTCATATACAACTTCTCGCAGGATAACTCCGAGACGTTCGTGATCAACAACAAGACATTCACTGTTGTACTGAACTCAATCTCGCCCACGCAGGCAGACGTTACGATAAACGGGAATTCATACACCCTTACGGTGAACAATCCCCAGAAGCTGAATGATCCGTTGAACGTTACGTATTATGCGAACATGGAGAATCTCTCCTACCTGCCAATAGTCGACACTATAACACTTGCAATATACGCACTGCCTAACACTACAAAGACAACGTCTGTAGCTACAACATCGGTAGCAACCACGACCACTACGACTGTGGCTCCTGTAACCACAATTCCAAAACCTGTGCACACAAACTCAACGAACAGCACGGGTAAATTGAGTGGAACGCCACCTGCACTGCCAAGCAACACGCTCACAACAGTTGTACCTGTTGGAGTCGCAGTGATTGCAGCGATACTCGTAGGGTATCTTGTCTACAACAACGCCACAAGGAGAAGGCGCGGCAGGTAACGGATAGTCTATGCTGCATTGCTGGAATGGGAATGCCTGCCATGCATGGCTCCCTGGCGCGTAGCGTATAATACCAATATAGCTACCGCGATGGGCATCCCAAGGAATTGGAGCAGGGCCCCTAGTCCAGAAGGTACGATCCGTATCAATATGATCGCGTAGAGGAACAGGCCTGCTTCAGGAGAGAGCGCATTTATCCTCCCAAGCGCTTTAGAGTCAATCCTCTCAGTTCTCAAGGCGAGCATAAGCAGTGCTATTGAGGCAGCAACGGCGAGTATCGCACCGCCGATGATCTGCCCTATTATGCCTGCTGCTGGGTTCGCTGCAAACGGGATCTCAGCGAGGCCTGCAAGGGCACCAAGCCCGGCTAGAAGGGCCAGCACCTCCCTTTTCCGTACAAGGTACCAGAAACCCTCTACTACCGAGTCAACATAATTGATCTTCCTCTTACTGTATACATGCATGAAGGCCTGGTGCAGCGAGGATACGTACCACCCGATCATGAAAGCCCATACAAAACCGATGAGCACGAGAGTGAGATATGCTCCAGCAACCGCAGAGGCGAGACCTATGATACTGCCTATGCCTGTCGCCACTGCCAACGCTATGCCAAAGATTATGGCAAATACGGCAACCATGATCGCGATGGCAACAATGTGGTCACTGACAATCTTCACGCTCGCATTCCAGAGGTCTTCCTCCATGCTCTCCCACCAGATACTTGTTCGTTAAATATTTAATATCAGCGCACAGAGCATTTTTTAATACTGAATGCTAATATCATTACCGATGACTTTATGATGCCAAACGTAGATCCAAAGCAGCTGAAGAAGATGATGGACAGGATGGGGATCAAGTCCAGCGAAATAGACGCGCAGCGTGTTATAATAGAGAGCTCAGAGGGCGATATAATAATAGACGAGCCCCAGGTTATACTCATAGAGGCCCAGGGCACCAAGTCCTTCCAGATAAGCGGAAGCGTAAGCGAGAAGCCCAAGGAGCTGCCAAAGATCGAGATAAGCGAAGACGACATAAAGATGGTCAAGGAGCAGTCAGGCATAGAAGACGACAATCTGGCAAGGGCAGCACTCGAGGAGTCCAACGGCAACATAGCTGAGGCAATCCTAAAGCTCAAGGACAACTAGATAATGCTCGAGAAGCTTGTTGCATTAAGGAAATCGCGCAACCGCACGCATCTTGTCGAACTGAACGATGCATACTGGCTTATCTTCTCATCATTGACTATCATGAGCACCCTCCTGTAGGCCTTCTCCCTCAGCGCAAGCATGCGCTCCGTGCTCTCCCTGCTCTTGCTCCCTGTCTCGTATTCCACTGCTATGCGCTCCCTTCCGTAATGGGCTATTATATCGGGTCCGTAAGAGCTGTTGTATATCGTGCACTCTACTCCAATGCTCTCCATGTGCCTCTTGGCTACGCTTACGCAGACATCATGCTCCGGGCTATTCCTGGGTGCTGAAATGTACCACTCGCCATCGTACCTGCACATTTCCCTCAACGCATAAGAGGAAATGGAGCCCTCATCCCTCATCCTGCTTACCATTGCATTTATGTCTTCTGCACTGAACCCGAGGCCTGCCATCTTCTCAAGCATCTCGCCCCTGGTGCAGCATCCCTTCGCAAGCTTCATTACCTCGTAAGCCAGCGAGATGCCGGTATCGTTGCTGAGCGCGAATCTCGCTATCACAGGATTCCTCTCGTGCGAGTCTGATATTATGGCGCTGCCCCTGCCCAGGCCTCTTATGGCCTTCTTCACTTCCACGAATCGGTTAAGCTCATTGCCCCCGGCCACGAGGTTTGCCACATAATTGAGCTCCTCCGGCTCCCTCTGGTAGAAAGCCATGAACAATGCGGAGTTGGCCCTTATCTCGCGGTCAATGCTCTTCGCCCTCTGGGCCATGACTATCAGACCAATCCCATACTTCCTTCCCTCCGCGGCTATCTTCCCCACTATGGACTTCTGCCCAAGCTTCTCCGCCTCGTCTATCACCACGTAGAACCTTGGCGAGGCGCTCTTCTCCATCAGGAGCATGCGTCCATAGACCTTCCTCAGGAAACCTTCTACATATACTGACTGCGCCTCGCTGGAATGCAGGCCGGAGAGCAGGAAGATGCTGTTTCCAGAGATGACCTTCTCCATCGGCGTGCTTCTTGAGAACGCGCCAATGTCTATTATCGAGAGCCTCCTGGAGATTCCCTCCAGTGCCCTCTGCTCCCCTGGAGAGGCATGTTTCTTGAAGATCTCGAAAGTGTATATAAGATCATGTATGCTTGGCACTCTGCCATGCGCCCCGACCCTGCTGTAAGTAAAGAGTATGGCCCTGTAGAGATAATAGCCCTGTACGTCCCCAAGCCTGAATACGCGCTTGAACATGTTGGTGAGTTCATTTGCCTTCTCCTTCTCCTCCATGCCGTCCAGCTCGAAGACATTTATGCCGTTATGCGCCGCATCATACACGCTGGCGTCTATAGCGCCTGCAAGCCCCAGATACTCGTTATGCGGGTCAAGCACTGCTACCCTGATTCCACGTGCAGCCAGGCTCCTCACGATGGCCTTGCATGCATTCGACTTCCCAGAGCCGCTCTCGCCTACAATGGCCATGTGCGGATTGAGCTTGCGTGCAGGCTCTATATGCAATTTACCGTGCTCTTTCTTCCAGTGCCAGCTGGCCTTATCCATGTAAATCCGCTTCAGGCAGAGCCTTGCAACTATCCTGCCTACCGCACCGGCATCCTGCCTAGGAACTCCCAGGCGAAATATTCCAAAAAACCTATATATCCCGTTTCTAGTTTCTCGCCTTAAATAGTCTATCATTCGAAACACCATAACAAGCATCATCTGCCTAAGCCTGCAGAATGGCACGTACATGTGATTCTGCAGGAAAAAGTGCATTTACAAGAATCCGAATTCAACGCCTAAAGACGAAGCTACAGCAAGGTTTTAAAAGCATTTGAGTCAAATAAAATAAGCGGTGAAGAAATATGTTACAAAACGTAAGAATAATGAATGCAAAGAGTGCAAAGGGATCGGGAGGCTACTCGCCTTAATCCGGCTCTCTTTTCTTGGCTAGGCGTAGATTGTCTTCTGCCCTAGCCTCTCATTATATGTGTCTTCTAGTACTTCTGCCTGCACCGAGTACGCGTTGTCAAAACGCCTATAACACATCCTGCCTATCAGTACATTCGTTGCAACCGCCAGCTTGAGCTCTGTGCCCTGATATGCGGCAAGGCTCTTCCTTATGCTGTCTATGTCTGAATTATCGTACACCGGGGTGATAAGCACAGCGCCGTACGGCGAACCTATGTCCCCAACTAGCGAATACCTATTCGTAGGCCTGCCGGAATCCTCAACGAGATGCTGCAGGAAGACCTTCCTCGTCCTGGTGAGGTCCTTGGAGTTCACCACCTTGAGGAAGAAGACTCCAAGATACTTCATCGGTATGCCTTCCATTGTTATCGTGGTACGCAAAAGGAGCTTTTTCTGCATCAACTTGTAATACGAATATTGCGCCCTTCCATTATCGAAGCCGTATTTCTTGTCTATGCCAGTAAAGTCGATCTTTGCATCCTTGTTAAGTTCATTAAGCACGGCAAACTCCCTCTTGAGTATAGTCCTCTTCTTCTCAGTCATGCTCTCGTCGAAGAGGCTCGCACGTTTAGTTGACGTCTCATCGAGAGTTGAGAGCAGCTCCTCGCGCAGAGGCACGAAGTTATACGTCTCGTAGAACGGCATCGTGTGCCATTCTGCAGGATATTCTACAAACACGCTGTTGGAGAGTATGAGACGCGAGAGTATATTGACGTCCTTATTTGATTCCGCGAGCACGTATATGAGCAGGTCATAATCGCCTCCTGTGAGCGAGAGCGCAAGCTGGACCTTGGATTCGCCTGAAAGGCCCCGCCGCATCTCCTCTGACGACGGCACCTTTCCATAGAACTTGACCATAATGAGGAACTTGAAGTAACCCAGCTTCTCAACATCTATCTCTGCAGTATACTTTATGCCATACCTCCTCTCAAGGTGCTTGATTCTGCCGTATACTGTATTCTTGGGCAATCCCGAGAGCTCTCCAAGGAAAGCATACGTGGCCCTGCCATTCATGCTTATTGCGGTAAGCAGCTTCCTATCGTAATCATCAAGCTCTGGCAAGGTATGCTCCTGTGCCTGCGCCGCGTTCTGCACTGCGCCTTCCTGTTTCTGCTGCCTATGCTTGGCCTCCACGAACGTGCCGTCGTCAAGTATCCTGCCGAGGTAATGCGTTACCTTCTTCGTGCGTTTCTTCTCACGGTCGTACACTCCCCTTGATTCAAACACGCAGTATAGGCCGTGTATGAGCTTTACTTCCACATAGTGCTGGTGCTCCTTTTTCATCCTGTTTAATGTGCCCTGGACCTTAATGGGTAACTTCGGCATGATGGAAACATGAAATGGGTAAATATTTATTCTTTATTGCTGCCTGCCAATTCCCTTAGCATGGCGAGATCCCTTCCGTCAGGCACGAGCGCCTCATAAGGCGTCTCCAGAATAAGCATCTTCTCGCGTATGCCCCTATGGCCTAGCATTGTCCTGAATCCCTCCGCGCCTATGTATCCCTTGCCTATGTTCTCGTGCCTGTCCCTGTTCGAGCCCAGAGGGAACTTTGCATCATTCATGTGGTATGCGAATACCTTGCCGTAGCCCAGCTCACTGCCTATGCTGTCCAGCACCTCCTCATCTCTTACGTCATATCCTGCAGCAAACAGGTGGCAGGTATCGAGGCAGAAGCCCAGCTTTCCCTTCCTTGCCATGCTGCAATTGTCGTAGATATATAGAAGGTCAGAAAGGCGTGCGCCTATGCTGTTCGCATGCCCTGCCTGGTTCTCAAGGAGAATCATCACATCCTTTGCCGAGTCAGCAGTAGATTCGAGTGCATTTATCACATTCCTGAGTCCCTGGCCTCGGCCTGTGCCCATGTGGCTGCCAAGGTGCGTTACCAGGTACTGTATTCCCAGCGAGGAGCATATCTCTAGGTTGCTTGAGAGAGAGCGCAATGTCTTCCCTAGAGACTGCTCGTTTGCAGAGCCCAGGTTGGGCAGGTATGGCATGTGGCAGCAGACCTCCACCCCTGATTTGTCTCTTTTCCTGGCAAACCTCTCAGCTATCTCGGCGCTAGGGTACCTTACCTGCCATCCGCGCGGATTGCTCACGAATATCTGCATGGCTGTGCTTGAGAGTGAGACTGCCCTGTCGAATGCAAGGTCCAGGCCTCCTGCCACTGAGAGGTGGTATCCTATCCTGAGCATAATACCTATAATAGCTGGCATGGGGCGAATAAATAGCTTACCAGACCCAGCCCTTGTCGCTGCAGTCAAGCTCTGCGCCGCAGTTCATGCACCTCAGGTGGCATTCCTGTATATATTCCATTACAGAATCGCATTTAGGGCACCTGATCCCTTCCCTGGCCATGGCAATCCGTATGCATTGCGCCTTTTTAATCCTTGGGAATAAAGATACCAGCATGGAGCTTGATCTGGAGGGCGAAGAGACATTCGGAAAGGCAACTTCGTGGCTCTATGCAAAACTCGTCGGACCAGCAGCAAATCACATCTTCTACAAATTCGTGATATCTGACATAATGAAGAGCAAGGCGAGATCCATCCTGGATGTGGGCACCGGCCCCGGACTCGTTCCTGCAGAGCTTGCTGCAAAGAATCAGAAACTTGCTGTCTATGCCGTAGATCCGTCGCCATACATGCTTGGCCACGCAAGGAAAAGAACTCGCGGGAAGGTCAAGCTTGCAATCGGCTACAGCCTCAGCGTTCCTTTCCGCAGGAAGTTCGACATGATAATAAGTAGTGCGTCATTCCATCACTGGGCGCACAAGAAGGAATCGCTCATATATCTTGCCCGGTTCCTGAACAAGGGCGGTGAGATAAGGATATATGAATTCAGCAAGCATGGCGTGTCACTGTTCGGCTCACACTCAATGTCCATAGAGCAACTAAGGTCCGCAGCAGAGGGAACAGGCCTTAAGGTAAAGGGCATACTCGTGAGCAGAGGAAGGGTGCGCGCCATATACTCAAAAGGCTAGTGGCGATGCCCGTGCGTGTTTGCATGTGCGTTCTCTGCGCCTTTCACCCCTTCATATGTCTCCTCAAGAATCTGCACCTCGTCATTCTCCAGGGCCTCGCTTGATGCAAAGCTCTTGCTGGAAAGCACGAATCGCAGTGCCTCTATCCTTCCTTCATCGAGCATAGCGCTCTTCCTCATCACGTCGACAGGATCTCTGAGCGAGGAATACACCCCTGTGTCATCAGCCCACATGCCATAGACCCTGCTCAGGTGCATAAGCATTTCTATTGCATCTACTGCCATTAAGAAACGCCTGAGACCCTCCCCCCTGGCTATTACCTCTGGACTATCAATCTCGCCTTTAGACTCCTTCTCGAGATATGCCTTATACTGGCCCCGTATGTCATTGGCGTTGGATATAAGGTTGTTTACCATGAAAAGGTCCTGTTCAAGCTCCTGGCCCTTGTCCGGAAGCGCAGCCACATATCCCTTGATGTCTATCCTGCCTTCTTTCATCTCCTTCCTTAATATATCAACGGCTTCCAGTATGAGCTCATCCTTTACCCTTGTAAGTATGTCCTCGCAGACGAGCCATGCAGGGATGCCTTCCTTTTCCATGCCATCGCTAGATAATTAGAAGAAAAGGCATATATAGGCAAAAACAGGCATTATAATGCTTATTATGGTTATGTCGGCAAGGAACAAGAGTTTCTTCGGGCTCAGCAGGGCCGAAGCCCTAGCTGCATTGAGGGACTTTGGAAAGGAGGCCAGGGAAGGCAATACCGCTCCGCTCTTCAAGTTGGTCAGGTCCAGCAGCGATGCTGCATTCGGGCTTGCGATATACATGCCCGACCTTGGCGATCTGGTGGGCACGCACGGAATGAGGCTCAGCGATGCGATACGCGAGAGTGGCCAGCAAAACATCTCTATGTTCATAGACTGGGTGAAGGTTAACTCTGTAAACGCGAATGTGCCAGCAATCTGGCAGTCCGTAATGTATGATGAGGAATCTGCTAGGAAGACGCTAATGCAGGCCAGGCCTCTGCGCCTTCTTGCCCGGGACCCGGAAGGTCTTGCGAGCACGCTGGACATTGCGAGGAATTCATGGCTTGAAGGAAGACTCTCCAACCCCAGCGTGGCTGGCCATGCAAATACCAAGGCCGCGCAGCTTAAGATCGCAATACTGCAAGATTTTCCCAGCTGGCCATTCCTGTGACCCGGAACGCATCCGCTGGCTTTAGTAGCATTACTTAAATACAGGCATGTTTTTTTCTTGTGCTGGAAACTAATAAACGATTTGCCTCCGATGGCACAAACCTAAACATCAGGGTTAACAGGCCATCAACCTGCACAACATCTACCCTGCTATCCTGGCGATTCTGCACATGACGCCGGGATGTGCCCCTGCAGCATGCCGTGGGTGTGGAGGCCCCGGGGATGGGGCTGCCGGAATCCTGTAAACCTGG
>JAJZJB010000011.1 GCA_021810375.1 Microcaldota archaeon | reverse complement strand
TTTAACTCACCATCATTATTTGCATAAAGACCATCAAGAAGAGAATGCGCCTTTATGCAGACAGCCACAAGAGTACTGTCTGCAATATAGTTACATGGGCAACGCTGAACATGTGAAAAGAGTTCTGGAGGTTCTTTGCATTGGACATGCGAATTCCTTTGATATACAATCGCTGCGGGCCTTTTTAAGGTTTTACTACAAAGTGCCTGAAGCCTTTTTAATATAGTGTCTAAGGTGCTATATAAATGCTATGCGGAATTAGCAAAATACTCATTTACCATTGGTGTTTTGCCCGGGCTTGGATTTCTTTGCAGCCTTCTTTCCGGGCTTGGGCTTCGGTGGTGCAGTGGGGAACGAAATTGCCTGCGATGGGTTTATGGCAGTGGGTGGTGGCACATAGGAGCTCTGTTGCTTCGGCTCTGGCTTCGCTTCTGCGTCTGGCTTTGCTTCGTTCACTGGCTTATCGTTTATAGCAGGATCATCAGGAGGCAGATCGGGATCGTCATCTTTGCCTGCATCCGATGAGAGCATTCCTGCAGAGGTGAATTTCTCATTGTCATTTGTATTTGCAGCATCGCGAAGTTTCTGCGCTTCCCTTGTTTCCCTTATCCTTATGACCAGATATAATGCTATAACAAGGACCGGAAGCATGAGCAGATAACCCACAGGTATGGCTGCGCCCTTCCCAGAAATTGACTGCCCGGAGAACAGGCCCAGGGTGCCGCTTGATGAAGTTGTTGCAGTGGTGCAGCTTTTTATCGCTGCAGTGACATTCTTCTGGGTCGCATTGGCTGTTTGTAGATATTCAGCCGAAGCCGCGGTAGTATTTATTATTGGAAGCGACTTGAGCGCGTTTATGCTCGCATTAAGCTTGTTAGCCTGAGCGGAATTACACTTGTACAGTGCAGGCTGATTGAGCTTGAACTGTACCGTAGCGTTTGTCGCAAGGTCCTGAGCCTTGAGGTTGTTGTTTACGATCAGATTAGCCATTGAGCTGAAGGCATTGAAAGACCCGTAGACGCTCTGCAGGCTTAGGTTGGCGGCTATCGCATCTGCATATGCAGGTTCTATTTCGCCGTTGTTGAGGTATGCCGTCGCCCCAGAAAGTCTTGTGCCGGCGTACGATAAGGAACTGCCTATAGAGCTGTTGCATATCTTGTATGAGATGCAGAAATATTCATAAACAGGATTGATTCTGTTGTAATCGCCCATAGTCTGGTTGTAGAAACTGACGGCTTTGTAAGTAGTCGCATTCACATAGTGATTTATGAGTATATTTGAGCTTACGGTGAAATTTATCTGCGGGTAAGCATTCGATTGGATTATCAGCGTTATATTCCTGGTGACTGTGCCGTTCAACGCTGTCATGGGTATCGGAGGGAGTGTCAGGAAGCACACAGTCGTACTGCTGCTGGGCACTATGCACGGATCCCCGTATACATTAACGGGATCCCAGTAATCCGATCCTAGGGGCACGCGTGCTGTAAAATTACCGTAGAAGTAATATGGATATTGCTGCGCAGTAAGCGAGATGCCAAGCACAATTGGCTTGCCGTCCATGCAGGTCAGGTTTCCGTGTGATGACGTGGCACACGTTCCGGAATTTGCAGAATAGACCTGGCCCATCCCAAATGCGCTCAGCGCAGGCACGGCTATTGATAATATTGCAAATAAGAGTAGTATATAGCTCCTCATCGACTCTCTACCGTACTTGAAAATTGTGCTTTTCTACTATTTTAATCTATTCTCAAGACTCACAGGTGTATAGAGTATGTATTCCTGTAAACACGCCTCCCCTGCTTGACGCCATAAAGCGTGTATGTCGTTATGGGCTTCATGTGAAAATAGAGTACCATCTCGTTTACCGTCTTTTTGTCGCTGACGTATATGTCTATGCCATTGGGCGCGTTCTCTGATTTCGTTATGAATGCTCCGGTATGCCCAACATATTTCTCTATTCTTTCCGCCGTCTTTGCCACTCTAGCCTCGCCACCGCGCAGCTGTATGCATGCTTCCCAGTATCCGCTTGCCCTTTTGTAGCAATCGCCGCACACTACCTTGTCCTGCAGGACCTTCAGGGATTTCTCTGTTGTTATGGTGCCGTCCTTGAGGTCTTTCCCAAGTTCGACAGTAACTGTATCGCCATTGTACTCTTTTACATCTATTGAGTAGCCTTTCAGGCGGAGATGTAGGGCCTCGTCTACAGCTTTTTTTGTCGGTGCCGTGAACCGGGTACCGGTCCATATGCGCTCGCAGCGCTTGCATGTCCTTATCTCAATCTCCTCGGGAAGGCCATTGAATATCTTGTCCTTCATGCAGAATTCGCAGAAGTCACCATAGAACTTGGCTTCTGATTCGGTCCTGCTGCATGTAGCGCAGTGCCTAGGCATTCGATGAACCCTTTGAAAGATGTTTACTGAGTATGCTTCCGTATGCGGGCCTTGTGATCACGGCCCCGAATATAGCCCCTATAAGTGTAGATTCGGAGAATCCTATAACAGTTAGCAGGCCTGTGGAGAAAAGCAGCGGCATCATTGCTATGCTGAGCAGAGCCGCATCTGCCCAGACTACATAGAAAGCCCTGGATAGTTTTGTCTTGGGCGTGCTTGACTCTGTGTGCTGCACCAGCAACTCGTCGGAGATTATGATCTGGGCGTCAACTCCTGTTCCGACTACCGCAATCATGCCTGCGACTGCTGCAAGGTCTATCCCTCCAACAAGCCCAAGGATCGATGCTATTATGAATAACTCGCCGAGTGTAGTTAGAATAATCGGGCCGATCAGGAAGATCTTCTTGTACCTTACCACTATCACGATTGTTACGGCTATGACTGCCAGTATAGCAGCTACGCCGCTTATTATCTCGGCATTCTTTCCAAGAGTAGGCGGCACTATAGTAGGCGTGCCAACTATTACAGGTATTGGGAGGGCACCGCCTTTGAGTATGCTGGATATGGTGCGCGACTCGTTATTAGCGTAATTTACCTTCTGCGAGAAAGTCATGTTTGAGGGAGCGGGACCATCGATTTCATAGCTCTGGCTTATGGTGCCGTCGGTAACGCCAGGATTGAGGAGCGGGGAGGAGAGTAGCCCTATAGCGGTCCATGAGTCGACTAGTGGCGCGCCTGCGGTGATTAGCGAATTTGAGCTTGTAAGGGCTATCTGCGGCGTCATGTTTGCAGCGTTCTTCCTCACTACCGTGTAATTGAGGTCGGTCAGGTTGCTTATTATGAAACCTGGCGTGGCATTCGATAGTATTACTTGGCTGTATCTTCCGCGGTCTGCCTTGAATATCGTGTATAATGATCCCCAATTGGATGCGTTTGCTGTAAGGAACTGAATGGGTATGGTCTGGTTGCCTAGTGCGGTGGCTTTCTCCATGGCTATCTGCTCGCTGGTTAGCGTGGCTCCGGATATGATAGGTATCTGCGACTCGTTTAGCAGGATAATGGCATTAGTTGGCCGGTCTAGGAACAGGTACAACGGCTGATTTGATTGCCCATATGCTACCTTGGCGAAACGTGCGGCTGCAGAAGGGGTCACATAGAAGTTCACTATCCATGTGACGTTGGATCCGCTTATGGAGAGCGGTGCAGGGGCGACGCTGCTTCCGATGATGCCGCTGCCGTTAATTGCCTCCTTTCCTGCAACTATACCCTGGAATATTCCTTGACTCTGTATGACCTTTATTGTACTCTGTATTGTGCTCTGCGTCGCGTTGGACATCTGTATTACTATCTGAGAGTTCCCCTGGCTCTGCACTGAGGGATTTGCGAGCCCGAATGATGAGATACGCTGTGAGATTATGCTTATAAGAAGGCTCATATTCTGCGGACTCGCGGGATGCTCCAGCGTAAGTGGTACCTGCACACCACCGGAGAATTCAAGCCCCAGATGTATGCCATATACAGCATCAAGGCCAGCGAACAGCAGCACTATCAGTATGAATGCAAGAATCCTCGGTTCTTTGATATACTCAACTATGCTCATTTGGATCCCACCTTCTCCTTTCTTTTCACGTACATCAGAATCAATGAGGCATTGCCAAGCCACGTAGTGGCCAGATCGCCTATGAGCCCGAATAGCACCACCCCAGATATCTCGTAATATGTAGGTATGTATGCGATGAACGAGACCACGAACAGAACAGCAAATGATGCTATGGCAGCGCCTGTCATAGTCATTCCTGTCTTCATTGATGAGAAAGCCCGGTCTTCTGGCGTGCCTTCATGCCTCTTGAGGATCCTGATAGATGTCAGTACATCAGTATCAATAGCATAGCCCATCAGCATCAGCAATCCACCTATGCTGGCTATGCCCAGAGGTATGCCGAACAGTGCCATTGCGCCTATGGCTATTATTATGTCGTTGGCCGCTCCGAAGATTACGGTGAGGGACGGGACTATGGACCTGAATATTATGAACACAACTATCGAGACAAGTACGAAGGCGACTAGTATGATCTGCTCGAGTGAAGACAGGAAGGCCTTTCCCTCCTGTGGCGCAGTAGGCTCATACGAAGGCTGCGTGGATGACGGAACAATCGCGTTGAGCTTGCTGATTACGCCCTGCTGGTAGACGAGGCTTGCGTTTGTGTAGGAGTTCTGCGCTATGATGCCCATCTCAGTAGGATTGCTGCGGTTGTATGCCTGTGAGGGAATAAAGGATTTAAGCGAAGAGAGCTCGTTGGAGAGGGATGCATCCATATTTGCAAGGGTTCCTGACATTCCGGCTTGAGCTCGTGCGAGGCTCGCTGATGCTGTTGCGTTGGTAGAATTCTTGAGTGCTATTGATGCTGCAGTGTAGTTCGCATAGTATGTGCCGTATAAGGACTGGTTGTCTGAAAAAGCTATGAGGTCGTCATATGCATTGGATATGCTGCTGTTAGCAGATATTGTTATCGTTACGGTACCGGGGCTCTTTATCACTGAGGGTGATGGCACGTGCAACGCGCTGCTGACCTCCGAAGCTATCTGCTGCGATGACAGAGTAGTATTTGATGCTATGGTTATTATAGCTCCGCCGGCAAGAGACGAGTCAAGCACAAGCCTGGGCGAAAGAAGCACGCTGATTACCAATAGGGCGAATGGAATCGCAACGAAAAATTTCAGGTTCTTGCTTTTGTATATGTTCGGTAAAGCCATCTTAACCAGCTAAGAAATTAGCCTTTCTGACAATGCGCGTTTACTCTATGCATTATCATCAGATATTTGGCCTACATAACTTTATATAGCTACCCAGCTCGCCTAATGCGCACATGGGTGATTAATTGCCTTTATTATAATAGACCTGAAACGGCGGGAAGGCTGCCTTGATCTCTATCTCTATCAGTTTACGTTATACATCGAATTCAAACTGATCTCCTTCCTTAGGTTGTCATATCTCTATCGCTTGCTTGCGCAAACTCACGGAGTGGCTCTCTGACGCACCAACGTGCTTTAAGCTAGCAACCTAGCAAGCGGCTGCCAATGTAAGAGGGGCTTTCGGATGCTTCGACAGGCTTAGCTTAATTAGATGTATCATTGATTATCATTTGATAATTAACTCAACATGTATATTTAAATACCTTCATGTACAAATTACCAATATGCAAACAGGCGACTTTGTAAGATTTCTGATTGTAAACCATATGTCCGTATTTACTTTGGACGACACCGTAAAGATATTGCACAAGAATAGAGTGTACTCCACACTTTTCCTTCACAGATGCGCGAAGAAGGGGCTTATCAACAGGGTTGAAAGGGGCTTATACTATGTAAAGGACAGGTACAATGAATACGAAATAGCATCACACATAGTGAACCCTTCGTATGTTAGTATGGTGTCCGCGCTTGCCTATTACGGCTTGACTACGCAGATACCGAGAGTCGTCTATGTGGTCTCCACGAAAAGGCACAATACGCTCAAAGGAGTTGCGGGTTTTGACATCGTTTTCAAAAAAATAAAAAGGAGCATGCTGTTCGGATACAGGAAGGAGGCGAATGGCAACATATTTATTGCTGAGCCGGAAAAGGCACTGATAGATATATATTATTTCAATGATGTCAATGACCTCGATCCGGCGGTGCTTGAAAGACCAGCCAGGATAGACATTAACAAGCTTGTGCTTTATGCGGCAAAGAGCAATAAAAGGTCCGTACTCGTAGGAATCACTGCGCTGCTACGAGGGCACGGATATGTAACGCAGGCTAAAAAGCTAGCAACCATGGCGCAGACGTATAAGGTGGGTGCATGATCGAGAAGGACGAACTTCTTAAAACGGGCGTTTATGAACAACCATATCAGAAGGAGAAGGACTATATGGAGGAACTATTTCTCGATGGAATATATGCTGCAACCGGCGAGTTGGTGTTTAAGGGCGGGACAGCGCTATCTAAATTCTATAATTCTATAAGATTTTCCGATGACCTCGACTTCTCACTGGCGCATGGAGGCGTCGGAAACAAGCTGCCCGTACTACTCGATAATGTGGTTGATAAGATATCTAAGGAATATCCGCTGAAGATTATGAGGAAGAAAAATAACGCTGATATGCTTGTGTACGAGCTTAGTATAAGGGGGCCGTTATTTGGGATGTTGAATAAATACCAACATCTAAAAATAGAGGTGGATAAGAAGGCTTCCGTCCTTGAGAAAACTGAGGTATTTAGGAGAAATCCTACATACATAGACCTAAAGCCATATGTTGCAGTAGTCATGAATAGGAAGGAGATACTATCCGAGAAGATTGTTGCACTGCTTTTCAGGCATAACGTTAAGGCTAGGGATTTGTATGACATTTATTTTCTTGCAAAGGGCGGTGTAGATTTCGAAGTCAGCCTGATAGACAAAAAAATGAAGGAATATGGGCACACATTCACAAAAGATAGATTGCTTGCCAGGATGGAGCTGTTGGGTATTATATGGAACAAGGAACTGGAAAGGTTGCTGCCAGAAAGCGAATTTGTCAAATACAAGGACGTAAAAGAATATCTCATAGAGCGCTTTGAAGTTGCCGGGCTGGTTTGAATTGGTGCAGGGGGAGAGATTTGAACTCTCGCATCCACTAAAGGAAGCGGGCCCTGAACCCGTCGCGTTTGACCAAGCTCCGCCACCCCTGCAATAATAAGCTTCCAGTTATTATGGACCAGATAATTATTTAGCTGTGGTGGTCTCTGCGGCTCTGGCAAGCCACTTGAGCTGTAGCGGTCCGTCAAGCATATTGGCTATTTCCTCTGTTGATATGTGATCCGTCCTTAATTTTACATAGTAGTGGGCGGCATCCCTGTAATCTATGCCGAAAAGGCCCATTCCAGTATCTACGCTGTCCCTCTCGATCCGCCCGAGGGTTTTGATCCTCTCTTCATGTGTCAATCCGGCATATTCCTGCCGTAACTTGATGCGTTCAGCGCGCACTTCCGGACTGGCCCATATGTAAATCTTAAGCGTTGTTTCCGGGTACCCTACAGGATACCTAGCATCTATGATTATCTCTCCTTTCTTAGCAAGCCCACTTGCCTGGCCGGCCATGCGCAGTATTTCAGCATGGGAAAGTTTCCTGCAGAACTGCTCAAAGCTGATCCTGTTCCCTTGAGGCTCACTGAGCCAACGCTCTCTGATCATGTCACTAATGGAGAATACCTTCCAGCCGGTTTTCTCTGCAAGAGCTTCTGATAGCGAGGTCTTTCCAGAGCATGGAGGCCCGGAGACTAATACGCTATTATATCTTCTTGCGAGCATAATATCCAGTTATCGCAGGCTTCTTTTAAGTATTTGCTCTGTCTCGCCTGCACGTGATCGCATGCTTGTAGGCATAATAGGGGCTCCGAACAAAGGGAAGAGCACAATATTCTCTGCCCTGACCATGGCGGATGCGGAGATAGCCGACTATCCGTTCACTACAATAAAACCGAATGTGGGCGTAGGCTACGTCACCAGAGGGTGCGTGCATAAAGAGCTTGGGGTGGTCTGCAAGCCCAGGAACTCGGCTTGCAGGGATGGCATACGCATGATACCTGCAAACATAATTGATGTCGCAGGCCTGGTCCCGGGCGCGCACCTGGGAAAGGGCATGGGCAACCAGTTCCTCGGTGATCTGATAGGAGCTGATGCCCTTATACAGGTTGTTGATGTAAGCGGTGGAACCGATGCAGAGGGGAAGCCATGCAACGGCTGCGACCCGTCCCTGGAAGTGGGGATGATAAAGGACGAGCTTGCGGAGTGGCTCTCGGATATAATAATGAGCCACATGCCACAGCTATCGAAGAGGCAGGATGGGGCAAGGGCGCTTGAGGAGCTCCTTTCCGGATTTAGGGTCACTTCGGAGCAGATCTCATCTGTTGCGGAGAAGGGGGCTTTTACTTTCTCCAACATCAACTGGAGCAAGGCTAATGCAAAGGCTTTCTCGTCAATGCTGCTGGACATAAACAAACCTGTGATAATAGCAGCAAACAAGCTTGACAAGGGCACAGATGCAGGACTCTACGCGCTAACGAGCAAGCTCCCGGGGAGTTTTGTGATCGGATGCTCCGGTGCGATAGAACTTGCCCTAAGAAAGGCTGCAAAAAAGGCCCTGATAGATTACATCCCCGGATCCAGCTCGTTTAGCATGGCTAAACAGGCAAATGAGGAACAGGAGAAAGCACTTATGTACATGCTTAAGTATATCGAGGAGCACCGTGGCACAGGAGTGCAGGAGGCTTTGAACACTGCATATTTCAAGGTATTGAGGAACATAGTAGTATATCCGGTAGAGGATGAGAACAAGTACACGGATCACTTCGGGAACGTGCTCCCTGACGCCATACTCATGAAGGAAGGCTCCACTGCATTGGAGCTTGCGTCGAAGATACATACAGACATTGCGAAGGGCATGCTGTATGCGGTTGACGCGAAAAGGAAGATAAGACTCTCCAAGGATTATAAATTAAAAGACAATGATGTGATAAGGATAGTGACTGCTTCCAAATAAGTGTTTTGATGTACATACTTGGAATATGGGATGGGCACGACTCAGGAGCTGCACTTCTAGACGACAAGAAGATAATCTTCGCTGCGAATGAGGAGCGCTACACAAAGAGGAAGCTCGAGGTTGCATTCCCGTATCACTCAATACAGGCTGCACTCAGGCATGCGGGGCTTAGACCTTCTGATATAGACGTTGTCTCGTTCCCTACAACAGAATTGACCAAGACCCTGTCCAGGGTCTTCCCCTGGCAGAAGGAATCGTATTACCAGTTCAGGAGGAGAAAGATGCCGAGGCCTGTTGCTGAAGACCTTATGCATTACACAAAATACGCCATGACATCAATAGGGCCGCTGCCGCTATGCGGCTACATAAGCAGGTCGGTGATACGCAGCACACTGGAAGGCATGGGCTTCAAGAACTACGAATTGCATTCGGTAGACCACCACACCGCGCACGCCGCTACCGCTGCATTCACCTCGGGCATGAAGAAGGCCCTTGTAGTCACGCTGGACGGGGTGGGCGACGGGCTGAGCGGATCGATAAGCACTTTTGCCAGGGGGGAGCTCAGGCGCGAGGAAAACATAAGCGTAAGGGACTCCATAGGCATCTTTTTCGAGCAGGTCACAAACATAGTAGGCATGCGGGAGCTGGAGGACGAGGGCAAGGTCATGGCAATGGCGGATTATTCATTCCCATTCAAGTTCTCCGAGAACAGACTTAGGCACTTCTTCAAGGTTGATGGGACCAGGATCATTGCCACATATGGGCCTGCAACGCAGTACAGGATGCTTAGAAACATTGCCTGGGGCATGCCAAGGGAGCAATTCGCATACATGGCGCAACAACTCCTTGAAAACGTCCTTGCATCATTCTTCGGCAATGCAATAAGCGATTATGGAATCGGATCTGTGGCTATGGCTGGTGGAGTCATGTCCAACGTGAAAGCCAACATGGCGGTAAGAAAGCTCAGTGCGCTCAAGGAATGGTATATATTCCCGCACATGGGCGATGGGGGCATTGCCCTGGGGGCAGCAATGCACACCAACTACACGATAAACGGAATTTCCTCGTACGAATTCGGAAACGCATACCTTGGCGATTCCTATGACGAGGATTACATTGCACGCCTGCTGAAATCGGACAAATCGCTAAGCTGTGAGAGAGTACGGGATCCTGGGAAGCATGCTGCTGAACTGTTAGAGAGGGATAATTACGTGTTCTGGTTCCAGGGCCGCATGGAATACGGGCCCAGGGCTCTCGGAGACAGGAGCATAATTGCAAGAGCAGACTCAGAAAGGGTCAAGGATCAGCTTAACCTTTATGTCAAGCAACGGGAATGGTATCAGCCCTTTGCGCCGTCAGTTCTCCAGGAAGATGCCAGCAGGATGCTTTATTTCAGCAAGGGCAATGCAAGCAGATTCATGACCATGGCATATGAAGTGAAGGAGGAGGCGAGAGAGCATATGAAGTCGGTTATGCATGTAGACATGACGGCAAGACCGCAAACCCTGGGGGATGAGAACCCGGAGTACAGATCGCTTCTTGAGAACGTCAGGAAAAGAACAGGGTATGGTATGGTATTGAACACAAGCTTCAATATACACGGCATGCCAATCGTGGCGAGCCCAGAAGACGCAGTTTATACCATGAAGAAGACAAGGACGAAGAACATGATTATGGGCAATTACTTCGTGCAGTACAAGGTGCTTGATTGATATTAGGCTATGTAGTAACCGCAATAGTCGCGCTTGCCTTCGCAGGGCTCATAGCCGCGATCTTTCTGGGAAGACGTGAGCTGCGAAAGGCGCTTTCGCCTTATGTTAATGTATATTCGGTACTTGCGCTTGCTGCGCTGGTCGCCTTCTTCGTGATTTTCTCGGTCTTGTTCGTGAGCCCTGCCGAGCAGCTATATTTCGACGAGAATATATATCAGGGAATCGCGCTCAACATACTCCACAACGGCAACGCGGCTTGGTGCCAGTATGGAACTGCCTACCTGGCCAACGGGTGCCCTTACAGCGTAATATATCATGATCCGGTAGGCTGGTCATTATTCATCGCCATGGCATTTGCCATATTCGGAGTGGGCACGCAGACCGCATACAATTTGCAGCTGCTGGTCGGAGCGCTCTCGATTATAGGGGTATTCCTCCTTTCCGCGGTGCTTTTCAGGAGGAAGGATGTTCCGGCGCTTGCGGCAGCATTCATGGCGCTTAATCCTCAGCTTTTCATATGGTCTAGGACGCAGGCGGTGGCAGATCTGCCATTCATGATGCTTACCGTATTCGCGTTCTTCTTCTTCGTGGTGCATGTCAGGAGGAAGAGCCGCATAACGCTTGCAATGGCAGTTTTCTCCGTTACGCTGGTTGTATATACAAGGATAGAGGCTTTCATGATAGTGCCAATACTCCTGTTGATGTATTTCCTGCTTGGGGATAAAGGAATCGCGTCAAACGCAAGGAGGAGGGTCGCGGAGTTCTTGAAGGACACTAACAACGTGCGGTTCTTAGTGCTAATTGCATTATTGGTAATATTGCTTCTCCCGCAGCTCTTCTACATAATCTTGCAGGCAAAAACAGGCAGCTACGGGCAGGGAAATGGGAGCGCATTATTTTCATTCAGCAACTTCAATTCGAATTTTTACCCTAACCTGAAGTTCATTCTGGGCATGCTCAACTACACATATTACTATCCGGTTGTCTTTCCATTAGAGATAACTCTTGCGGCGGTGCTTGGAACTGTTCTTTTCGCAGTCTTGGGGAAAGCACGGAAGGACAGGTTTGCGGTGCTGCTATTGCTAGGACTCTGGGTCATCGCATATTACCTGTTCTATGACTTCTTCTACGCGGGATCCTCTTTGTATGGGGTTGATGTAAGGTTCATGCTGCAGATACTGGCCCCTCTTGCCATCCTTGCAGGATTGGGGGTGGCGGAGCTTGCTGCCCTGGTTATCTGGGTACTGCGGATGGTATTCAGGAATGAGATGACGAGTTATCTCTCGTATCTGTTCATGGGTGTGCTCTTTGTTGCGCTGGCTGCATATCCATTTGTTGTGCTGGAGCCCTATTTCACAATAAAGCCGCAGCAGATGCCACAGCAAGGAAAGGTACTGCAGGCTGTCGACTTCATATATGGCAACTATACAAAGGTACCGGCAAGTTGCCTGGTCTTCAGCTTCACCCCAGACTTATGGTACACACTGGGACGGAGCTCAGCGCAGATAGGATACCTAGGCAGCAGCAATGCCACATTCGTCAATTTCACAAGAGGATACTCCTGTTTCGTAATAGATTATGGATACTGGTGCCAGGTACCCCCATATACGAACACCACGTGTACGACCATGCTGCATGACTACAGCCTTGTCCCGCTGGCGAAGACGGATAACAGCACCGGCACGTCGCTAGGGCTCTACCGAATCCTCAACTATACCACATGATTCATATACTTTGGTTAGGTACTATCTGCAAGTGAGCTTCGATGAAGATAGCCTTTGTGTCTGACGTGGCATACCCATGGCATGTTGGAGGTATAGAAGTAGTCAACTACAATGAAGTATCAGAACTCAAGAAGCGCCACGACGTAGATTTCTTCACGCTCCGATGGCCAGGCATGCGAGATGATTTCTCCAGGAATGGTATACGGTACCACACCTTCCACAAGATAGACAAGGACAAGCTCTACACCGGCAGTAGGAGATCTATTGTTGAAGCGATCTCATTCTCTCTGGGGCTTTTCAGGCTGTTTTACTATGACTTCGATGTAATAGTATCCAACCAGTTTCCGGTCCTGCACCTGCCCGTGCTCTACCTTTACTGCTGGCTTAAGCGGCGCAAGCTTATTCTGGAAGTAGTGGAGGTATGGGACAGAGATTATTGGAAATCTTATCTGGGCACATTCCTCGGCATGATCGGATACGCCTGCTATTCGGCCACAATGAAGGGGGCATCGCACTATATTGCGAATTCGACGACTACCGCAGAAGGGCTTTTCCGTTCCGGAATACCCAAGGACAAGGTGACTGTCTTTACCCCCTTGCTTGATGACCGGCTTATTGCTAGCACGAAGCACTCTAGGAAGGATAACCCAAGGACCATTGTCTTCTCGGGCAGACTGATCAAAGAGAAGAGGATGGACAAGTGGCTCAACGTTGTGAAGAAGGTTAACGAACTGGTGCCGATAAAGGCCGTGATAATAGGAAGCGGACCCGAGAAGAGGAACATAACCAAGAAGATAAACAAGATAGGGCTCTCGAGAGTAGTTGCAGTGAGGGACTTCTTTAGCACTAAGCGCGATCTGTATAAGGAGATTATAGATTCCACGGCTTTCCTTCTCATGTCAGAAAGGGAAGGACTAGGGACAGTAGCTATAGAGAGCATCGCACTTGGAACACCGGTCTTCCTGCCAGATTATTCCCCTATCCCGGAAGAGGTCAGGAGCATGTGCGTTGTGGCTGACGAAGAGAAGCTTCCAGGTATTATCGCAAACCTGATGAGATCCGGGAAGAAGCCGGCGTTTATAGGGAAGAAGGAGAACCTTGACGCCTTCAGGATATCCACGGTGCTAAAGGTATACGGAAGGATTTTGTCAAGGATTAACTAGATACCATTAGAAGATATGCAGCACGAAGGTTATCTCCATCACTGCGTAGAATATTACCAGGGCCATTGCAGCGCCGAAGGTCTTTTCGAACCTGCCTATCTTGCGTGGATTGGTGTGTTCACTCTTTGAAAACAGCCAGATTATCAGGTAGTAGAGTATGAGAGCTCCAAATCCGCTTATCACTGCGAATGCAGCTTCCATCATCAGGCTGTTCGTGGGTTCCTTTGCTTCCAGGCGCTCCTTAAATGCTTCTGTCAGGCTGCCATAAAAGAGCACGAAAGAGATAAGGACTGGCACAAAGATTATGAGATATATCAGATTGCCTACAAGCGAGCTAGAATAAAAGAAGTTTGTATAGACAAGAAGCAGTATCGCGAAGAACTCCAAAGAGACCATGCACGACACAAGAGCAGCTATCACCCGGTATTTGGGAGGTATCTTTATGGCTATTAGGGGCGTCGGCATCTGAATATTGTTGTTATTGCTTTTTGATGCGTCTGTCGCAGCATCCGAATTCTTCACTTCAACATCGGCCATGCTATACGAATAGCAACGTGCTTTTATATATCTGTAATATCGCTCCTTTTTATAGATATTTCAAGTAATGCTTTCTGATGGAAATAGATGTGGGAGGCGGAGTTGGAATTGATGCGCAGGCGCTGCTTACCGGAAGGTGTTGCGTGATAGGCCAGAGCGGGTCCGGAAAGTCGTACCTGGTTGGGGTCATTGCAGAGGAACTTTCTAAGAACGGACTGCCTTATGTGATTATTGATACAGAAGGGGAGTATTACTCTCTGAAGAGCGCATTTGATGCGATATGGGTAGGCGGCGAAGGAGCTGACCTGCCGCTGGACGCAGATTATGAGAGGCTGTTCGAGAAGAGTATGGAAGCTGGCGTGCCGGTAATATTCGACGTCTCTGAGGAACTTGACAAGGCAGGGCGCGTTGAGTCAATGCTCTCTGTACTCTATGCACTTGGGGAAAAGGCAAGGTCCCCGTATCTGGTCATAATTGAAGAAGCCGATAAGTTTGCACCGCAAGTGATGCACAAGGAGTTCACGAAGATAGAAGAGATAAGCGTTAGAGGAAGGAAGCGAGGGATAGGCCTTTTGGTTGCCACGCAAAGGCCGGCCAATATAAACAAGAACGTACTTGCACAATGTTCATACGGATTTGTGGGCAAGCTGACTATAGAGAATGACATTAAATCAGTGAACGTACTTTTTGACGACAAGAAGGTGCTTGCGATGCTGCCATCGCTGAAGACAGGTGAATTCATAAGTTTCGGGCTCGGCGAGAACCTGCGGTTCAAGGTCAAGGAGAGGGGCGTAAAACACGGTGGCGCAACGCCTCAACTGAAGCAAAAAGCGCACGGGAAGGTCGATGTAAGGGCATTGATAAGGGACATAGGCCCTGCTGCTGAAGGCGGTTCGACTGCAATAAAGACTGAGACCGATGCCAAGGCCATGCAACAGGTCGTTAAGGAGACCGTAGGGGAAGAGTTCGCGCGGGGGTATGCGGAAAGGCTACTGAAGAGGAGATTCCTTGTTTTCGGAGGCAGGGTGGAAGCGTTGGAGAGTATAATGGAGAAGTTCATTCCGATATGCATAGCAATGCTGAGAATACCTACAGGAAGAAGAAATGAGTTCGAGGAGCGCTATGTCATAATTGACGGAAAGCTTAATGCGCTCGCCCTGACTGACGGGATACGGCGCGGGGAGGCGATATCGAACAGGAAGGCGAGGCTGAACGATACGGAGAAGAAGCTACTTGCAGCTATAAGCGGCAGGAAGGCATCTGATATAGAGGATATTGCCAGGAAGAGTGGGCTCTCGGAGGCAGCAGCATTCAAGGCCATAGACAGGCTTGAAGATTACAATATTATTTCTATAAAGGGTAACACGATTAAGATTCCTGACAGGAGGCGCCTGCTGTTGCACGGAAAACCGGAGCTTGTAGATAGGGTTATTGATAGCTGCGACATTGTTGGGGAACGTCTCCTGCAGAAAGGGATATCGGACGCTATCAGCACGGCGTTCCCGCTTGCAGAGATAGCATCGGTACGGAAAGCATTCATCCCGTTTTACGAGATAAACCTGCGGCAGGGCGATCGGGTCAGGGTATTCAGGATCGATGCGCTATTCGGGAAAGAGCTGGATCCAGGCATATTCTGACATACTTATTCTATGCCGTTCTTTTTCATGAAATTTATATTTGCGTCAATTCTTTCAAGTGTCTGCTGGATTGTAAGTTTTATGTCCCCCCTAACGTTATCCTTCCTGCTGAAAAATGCGGCAATGTCTTTCCTTCGCTTGGTGGTGCAGGTAGACGAGAGATTCTCGACGAATCTGTCCATCATGTGTGTACCTACGTCGTGTTTCTTGAGAAGGAATTGCCAGTTTTCCTTTGTCCATTCCCAGATCATTCCCATTCCGGCAGGATTGCTGGAGATCATGGCGGGAAGCAGGAACGCATCCTGCAGCCTTACGTCCTTTGTATATGAAAACTTAAGGCTCCTGGTTACTAGTGCGTTGTCACGGAACATCCCCAGCGCCTGGAGGAACCTCCTTTTGTCATCAGGAGCCTTCTCGTGCTTATAGCGCATTACCATCTGATCGTATCTCTTTTCGTCGCCAGTCCATGCGGCAATGCCTATTACGGCGCTCTTGATGTCGGGTTCTATGGCCTTGCCGCGCATAAACCTCTCATAAAGGCGTATTGCCTTCTCTATGGTAGGTTTATGCCCTGCCTTTCCAAGAGAGGAGATGGCCGCACTTCTCAGCATGACAGTTATGTTGTCGTCATCCTTTCTCTTTTGCCAGCCGAGCCTGTCAACAATCCTGCCATAGTATTTTAGCATCAGTGCATTGACCTTCCCGTGCTCCTCCTTTCCTGTAAGCATCAGGTCAAACCATCCCAAATGCGAGGATATACCCATATTGAGGGGGTAATCTATATCGCCAAGGCAGTATTTCTCCAGGAAGTCGAAGTACTCGTTCATTGTAATCCTTCCGGACCTGGCAAGGACGAATAGGTCATTCTCTACTCCCCAGGAGTCAGTTCCTTTTATGCGCTTTAATTCTATCTGCTCGCCCAGGGCTGCAAGCATGGCTTGGGGATACCTGACCCTATACAGATAATGCTGTCCGTAGTTGAGCTTTGCCCATCCGGTGCCATGCAGAGCAATGGCACCTTTCTCCTTGCTCAGCATCGTGAATTGGGGCTTATCCCTGTTCTCTGATATATAATAGATTGGTATGGGCCATACCTGCCTCTTTGGAAGCCTCTCTTCGAGTATCATGAAGCGCTTTTGCCCCAGTTCCAGGGATTTCCCTTTTTGATTGACATTCACAATAGGATACCCTGGCTCGTCTATCCAGTAGTTTGCCACTTTGGTTATGTGAACCCTGCCGCGCGATTCTTTCGATGCCTCGGCTATAGCCTTCCACAGATCATATTTCGTTGCATTGCCGTATGCGTGTCTCTTAAGGTGTATGTGAAGCCCTTTCCTGAAAGTTTCCGGGCCTGCAAGATTCTCCAGCATGTGTAGAACCGTACCTCCTTTCTCATAGCTTATCTCATCAAATATGCTCTCTATGTCCTCGGGAGTGCTTATGTGAACGCTTATAGGATGCGTAGACCTGATGGAATCCGCGGAGAATGCAGTAGCTATGGTGTCGTCGAAGTATTGGGTCTTCATGTCCCACTCCGGAAATACTGCATCCATGGCCTTGTAGCTCATGAAAGTGGCAAAGCTCTCGTTAAGCCAGAGGTCGTTCCACCATTTCATTGTGACAAGGTCCCCGAACCATTGGTGCGCAAGTTCATGCGCTATCACTTCCGCTATCCTCTGCTTTATTGCAACAGCGCTCTTTTTATCACCCAGAAGTGCTATTTCCCTGAATGTCACTGCGCCCCAGTTTTCCATTGCGCCTGCACTGAAGTCAGGTATAGCGAGCAGATCCATCTTTGGTAGCGGGTACCTTATCCCGAAATAATCGTTATAGTATTTGAGGAATTTCTTCCCGTATTCCAGGGGGAGCCTTGCCAAAGCCCTCTTCCCAGGGGTTGTGAGCACGCTGACCTTGATGCTGCCAAGCATGCTGCTAACCCTGTCGTATTTGCCTACGCCAAGATAGAGCAAGTATGAGGACATTATAGGAGTTGTCCCAAAACTGACCAGTTTTCTGTCTTTCCCATATGGCGAAACGGACTTTACAGGCATGTTAGATATAGCCTCAAGATCTTTGTCGACTATCATTGAGATGTCGAATGTGGCCTTGAAAGACGGCTCATCAAAGCAGGGAAACGCAGCCCTAGCGTATGCAGCCTCGAATTGGGAGGTAAGTATATACTTTCTTTTCCCATTCTCGTCATATTGGCTTCTGTAGAAGCCGTAAAGCTTGTCGTTGTTCGTGCCTGTGAACTCTATATCCAGCACAACATCTCCGGAAACGGGGTTGCCTATTTTCAGGGCAACCTGCTTTTTCCTCTTGTTATACGTTATCTTCGCCTTCTGTACGCCTTCCCGGGACTTGACACTTGCGTGCAGTATCTGAAGCTCAAACGCATTGAGCAGTATCTTCCGGGTGGATGCCTTTATACTAACCTTGACTTTCTCGCTTCCGCCGAACCTGAATGTCTTTAGATTTGTATCAAATCGTATATTGTAATTTACAGGCAGTACATTGGTCCCGAGGGTTTCGTATTTTTCTCCTTTCATGTACACATCTCTGAATAATATTTACTTCATGCAAAGTATATATTTGCGGTAGGTCAATTTAGCCAGGCCATGCCATATATCTCAATG
>JAJZJB010000033.1 GCA_021810375.1 Microcaldota archaeon | reverse complement strand
TATGTCATCAGGTATTCCATTGCGCTTTGCGCCCTGGTGCTATGCCGATAAACAGAATATGACGCATAGCCCTTCGTATCGGATTTCTGTGTATGTGTTTTACTGCGCATTGGCTCGTAGTTACTTCTATGAAAAAAGATTAAAATGCTTGTCCTCTGGGTACCTGCCATGACTGAAGTTCGTTATGTCTTCTAAATCTTTTCTTCGGGGGTATACTGAACCAATAATAGCGTATTTCGCATCATCTTTCCATCTTCTCGAGCGTTACATAAAATTCTAGAGTCAAATGCAGGCCTGTAGAGAGTGCGCCTGCGCGGATTGCTTGAGTTTATATACCTTAACTGCAGATTGGTAGAGAGGAAGATACTATGGCATTGAGGAGAACCCAGCACCGTCAGAACCAGCAGGGCAGGAGTGGCACTGCGGTTGCAGCCCTTGCAGTTGTAGCGATAATAATAAGCGGCTTCGCGATAATCATATCCCTCTTCGCGCTCTCAACGGCATATCTCAACATGGGCCAGGCGAGATCCGGAGGTGCCACCACTAGCGTGGCCTCATCTTCGGGATCCTTCGGCTCCACTACTGCAAACATAGACGTGCCGCTCAATTCCACGGAGTTGTCAGTGATAAACAACGCTTCTGATTCATATTTCGAGACCGCGGGCCAGATGCTCCTCAACGGCACGCTGCCCAACCAGGTCTTTGACAGTGTTGTCAATGTAACCCCATACGTGGCCAACGGAAAGCCTTCTGTGCTCTACCTGGGCTCTATAACGTGCATATACTGCGGGGAGAACCGGTGGGCCATGGCGCTTGCGCTTGGCCGGTTCGGCGGGTTCTCAAGCCTCTACAAGGGCTACAGCTCTTTCGGCGATTATGACGTGCCTACGCTTTACTGGACGCAGAACAATTACACTGTTCCTGATGTGAGCGTACCGGACAAGAACGGCATTGCGATAGGGAATTCCTATTCAAGCAAGTACATAAACTTCTTCTCGATAGAGGGCCAGGGCACGATAACGCAGGGCTTCTTCCTGCAGCCGCTCAGTGTCATGCAGGCTGAGGTCAATGCCACCGGAAACCAAGCATACATCAATGCTTACGATTATCTCATGAGCCTGCAGAATTCCAACAGCACCTCGTTCAAGGGAACTCCGTACACGGTATGGGGATCCAATGTGGTCCTTGGCGCAGACGGGGTCGTTTTCGGCAATTCGCCGCCTACGAACTCGACGCTGGCCCTGACTTACATGACTCATGCCGAGGTACTCTCGCAGCTTGGCAACCCTTCGGACGGATTCGCATGGTCCGAGTACGCAGCTGCCGACATATACATAGCCCATGTCTGCGGTGCAATAAACAACACGGCGCCTGTCTGCTCGCTAAGCGCGATCCAGAGGATCGAGGCGCTGAAGTAGGGGTGTTGCAAGGATGGAAGGCAGGATAGGCAGGCTTGCTGTTGTTATATCACTCATAAAGTCACCAGTATACCAGGCCATAATGACAAGCGCTGCCCTCCTCTACTTCCTGGTCTTCCACATCTTAGTAATAGCAAGCAACTACGGCATTTTCCTTGTGACCATACCCATTTACCTTGTCTACATAATGGTAGCCAGCGCAGGCTTCCTGCTTGCGCTTAGCGTATTCTCCATAAGGACTGCGCTGATCGGGAGGGTCTCCGCTGCTGGTGAGGGCGCATTAAGCGCCATATTGCCTACTGTAGGCAGCCTCGTGGCCACGTGCGCATGCAGCTATTCCCTGCTTGCCTCGTTGCTCGCGTTCATTGGCATAAACGCATTCGAGATCTCAAGCGTGGTCTCGAGCATCTCGCTCTACCAGCTCTGGCTCATCATTGCAATAATTGCAGTCAACCTTGTCATGATATTCTACTATCTTGGGAAGGTGGCCAATGCTGCCAGCAGGCTGCACCCCAAGAGGCGGGAGATGCTGAGTGAGGAGCTTTAGGTTTGAGAGGAATTTGAGACTCCCAAGGAGCATGAGGAAGGATCTCGGGAAAGGGTACGGCAGGCTTATAGGTGAAGGCGAGATAAAGCAGCGAATAGGCAAGGCAAGAAAGGTATACGCAGTCGGGGATGTAGTAGTCAGCACGCTTCTGAGATTGGGGTACACGCCTGCAGTATCTATTTTTGATTGCAAGGTAGGGAGAAAGGAGGTTGTGTATCAAGAGATAAAGCATGCCTATCCGCACCCGATCAGGATCAGGAACAGGGGCGGAACAATAAGCAAGGCATTGTGGAATGCGGTGGAGAATGCTGGAGGTTTAGGGAAACCTGTTGGGATACGCGTCTACGGGGAGGAGGACCTTGCCGCTGTCGCATGCGCGTATTTAGCCCCTAAAGGGTCTGTCCTGTTGTACGGAGTGCCAGGACGAGGCATAGATGAGGTAGTAGTCACTGTGGAAGTTAAGGCGATTGCTGCGCGCATCTTGCAGCAGATGAAGGATTATGCCTCGAGTCCATCCAGAAATCGGAATAGTCTCTCAGTGCATGTGCGGAAGAGTTGATCTGGTATTCCTCCATACGCTCCTTCAAGACTCTTGCGGTAATCATCAGATTTGATTGCATCCTTTATCAGTTTTACCCTGGCTTTTATCAGTGCGGCATTGCATTTGCTTGTTATTATAGACTTTGTTTTATCGAAATCCAAATTGGAACCGGAGAGCATGAAGACGTCTCTTATGTCCTGTTTCCGCGAGGTGGTGAATTTCATAGTGAAAAGCAATTCAGGGTCAGCAACTGTCACTTCGATGCGCATGTTGTTGGCCTTTCCCACCAGTGCCCTTCTCGAGGAATATTTCTCGAATAGTTCCCTTTCGAAAGATGTTTGCGTGAGCCTATCAAATACAGTGCCTATGAGCAAATCAAAAGATACCTTGTCATCCTCCTTTACGTATCGCATGTATTCCGCACGGACAGCCCCCTTTTCAGTCAATTTATAATCTTCTTGTGCAAGTGTAGATATGATTTCATTCAGGTTGCCAAGCACTACAAGATCGCAATCCACTGAGAATCTTGGTGGAACATACACGTTTACAGCATACCCTCCTATCAGCACGAAATTGAACTTGGACAGGTTTTTCAGAGAATTTAGTGCTACGAGTTCTCTTTCTCCCAGATTCATGCAATCGCCTCCTGTGCATGCTCAGAGATTCGCTCGTCTATACCGACCTTTGTTTTGACCTTGTACTTTTGGACCAAGTATGCCAAATGGTATTCAAAACTTGCGATATGCTCTTCGCAATATTTTACGGTCTTGCTCAACGACTCTACAG
>JAJZJB010000032.1 GCA_021810375.1 Microcaldota archaeon | reverse complement strand
TTGAATGGTATGTATGCGCAGATTGAGGTTGCCGCTATCCAACGAGTTCCATTATCTTTCCGCGATCCTTAATGCTCTTTACTACAAGGCTTGCCCCAGCCCACCTGAGTTCACCCTCTGAATGGTGCCCGCTCTCTACGCCAACAGATGCAACTCCCACCGCCTTGGCGTCTTTTATCATGTACGGCGAGTTTGTCACTATAAGTATCTCTTCCTTTCCAATTTTAAATTCCGATTCCGCTTTCTTTACCGCGTTCCTTACTATCTCCTCAAACGTCTTGCCGTCATTTCCATAGGCCCCGGTCTTGAAGAATCCGTGTATGGTGGTCTTTTCAGCCCTGAACTTTGCTATCCGCTCTGCTTCTCCAGTTATTATCCCCATTGTTATGTCTTTCTTCCATAGCTGCGCCAGCAATTCCCGCGCACCATCGACCAGCACCTGCCTGTCATGTCCTGCGACGTTGTAATAGGTGTAGAATAGGTCTTCCATTATCCTGTTCAGCTTTGCCTTGATCTCCGCTTCATCCATCTTGTCCTTCCTTAGCACGTCCTGTGCTATCTCCTGTGATGTCCATCCTGAATAGTCATTCAGATTTACAGTGACTACCCTTCCGTATATGTTTCTTATAGACTCGGACATATACTCCGAAACGTCTTTGCTGTCCTTGACCAGTATGTTCCCAACATCAAAGAGGACAAGTTTGTACATTGTCAACCACGCCGCCTACTTTGCAAGCTCAATATCAATCTTCTTGACCGTTTTCCGTTTTGCATGCGCAGCGAGTCGCACGGCCTTCTTTGCAGTCCCGAATGCGAATCTGTTTACTACCTCGGCAAGCTCCTCTGCTGCATCATCGCTTATTCTCTCTGCACCTGCATCCTTAAGTATCTTCTTCACCGTAAGAATAGTTATTGGCATAGGATACAGAATACCTTTGCATAAAGCAATTATAAATATATGGGTGAACATGGAAAATGCTTAAAATAAGGGATCTAGAGCCTCGGGATAAAGATGGCCTCTCCTCATTCGTTACGGAAATATACAAAGAATACCCTACTTCAATGTGGTTTGAAAGCGAGCCCACCCCGGTAATGCTATCCAAGTTATTTGCCCACAAGCTCTCCTCCATGCTGGAAAAGAATATAGTTGACGTCGTTGCCGTTGAGGGTAGGGACGATGGCACGGATGCGATCCTGGGTGAATTAGAGATAGCAAGGCTCGCCGGCCCTGTCGGCTATATCGGGATAATAATAAAGAAGGACAGGCGCGGTAATGGACTTGGCTCCATACTACTTGAGCGCGCCTGCGCGCAGGCCTCCTTGCTTGGAATCACAGATCTCCGCGCGGAAATAGCAGAGGAGAATATTGCAGCAAGGAAGCTGTTCGAGAAATACGGGTTCCTCCTGGAGAGCGGCGAGGCAAAGAACGGCCCCACTGGCAGCAAGGTAGTGCTATACCGAAGGATCATGAAATAATCAGCGGCTCTGGTTGTAAGTAGAATAGAAGGTTCCGTTTACTTGCGAGAGTATGGCATATACTGACTTGCTATTCGTAGTGGAAGAGTAGTTGACTATCCAGACCTTGCTGTAATTGAATCCGTTTATGTTTATGCTGGGGTAATAGTTTGCATGTACAACAACATTGTCGTACCCGTTTATGTTGACAAAATCCGTTATGACCGGGTTGTTCATGCTGTAAGAGCGCACTATTGCGACCGGGAATGAGCCTATCGTATAGCTGCTGTTGCCCACAAGCCCGTATATACTGCAGTTCTCCGTGTATATGTTATCAGTTCTGTTTACGAAGCCATACTTGGGGTAATCAAAAGAATATACTATGTAAGTGGGGCAAGGAGTGGCCGGGTTGTTTATGAAAGATACAACAACATGCCAGCTGCCAGGGTAAACTGACGGCGTCTCGTTGGTGACATTTAAGATTGCGTTAGGATTATGGCTCTTTAGATAGCCTAATATCAGCGTGGCTGCCTGCTGTTCTGTGACAGGCCCCGGGACAAATACCTTCTCAAACGCATAGTAGACTACTGCGATGACCACGACCAGAACTATCGCTATGACCACGGCCTTCATAAGCAAGTCCATGGTTTAGCTATCGGAACAAATGTATAAAAGAGTTTGCTACCCTCGGAATGGGAGACAAACCATTGATAATGTTTGCAGTCTATCCTAATAGTATGAAATTCAAGGAAGGCGAAATGGTAATAACAGTAAAGTTTGGCGAGCTCTGGCTTCGTGGAAGGAACCGAGGCATGTATGTAAATGCCCTCAAGGACAATTTGCTGGCATTGCTCAAAGGAGAACGGTTCAAGCTCGAGAAGGAGTATGACCGTTTCATAATACGCCCGAACCGCGATGCAAACATGGAGCATCTAAAGACAGGCCTCTCTCACTTGTTCGGCATAAGCGGCTATGAGATATCCTATGTTACCAAACCAAGCCTGGCAGCCATATGCAGGTCCTCGAAAACACTGCTGAAGAATAAGAAAGGAATCAAGGCCGTGCGCATAAACGCTCATAGGAGCTACAAGAAATTCAAGTTCAATTCTATTGATATAACGAGAAACCTGATCAAGGTACTTGGGGATCTTGAGATATCACCAGAGCTCCACAATTTCGATCAGGAGCTGTTTGTTAATGTGACAAAAGACTGGGCTTTCTTGTCTATGGACCGGGCCAAGGGCCCGGGCGGATTGCCTGTAGGAACAAGTGGCAGGGGCATAGTTCTCCTTTCCGGAGGTATAGACTCTCCTGTTGCAGCTTGGTATGCCATGAAGAGGGGGGTTGAACCTGTCTTCGTGCATGTCCATGGCTATTCCGATGCCAATGAGGCTATGGAATCCAAGATACCTCGGCTTGTAGGGATACTCTCTTCATACAGACCTGGGATAAAGACATATTATGTCCCTTCGCATGTCTTTCAGATGGGCGCACTGAGGAGCGGGCGGCACGAGTTGATATTGCTAAAAGCTTTCATGCTAAGGATTGCCGATGCCATTGCGGAGAAAGAGAACGCACATGCGATATTTACCGGGGAGAGCCTCGGCCAGGTAGCATCACAGACAATGTCTAATCTGCAGGCCGAGCAGAACGGAGTAAAGACACAGATATTGAGACCGCTCATAGGGTTCGATAAACAGGAGATCATATCAGTTGCAAAACGCATAGGTACATACGATGAGTCCATAAAACCGTACAAAGACGTATGTTCTATAAACTCAAAGAATCCTGTTACAAGGACCAATCCAGGGTTGATGTCAGAACTGATCAAAGAGTTCAAGATTGCAGCATTGGTAAAGAAATCCCTAAATCTCTCAAAGGATGTGGTCCATAGCAGATAATTACATGGGCATCGGCACGACTGTGTCCTCAAGTCTGTTAAAATCAAGGAAATGCAATTGCGTATTGGGCGCTATGCCGCAAGCCCGAACCCTGGCAAACAGGGCTTAGGCACTAGCAACCTGCGATGA
>JAJZJB010000010.1 GCA_021810375.1 Microcaldota archaeon | reverse complement strand
TTCTATCCGAGGCAATATCATCATTCATTGCCCTGCCGTTGGCCCTGGGTGGCCTTTTCATCTCGATAAGCGGATTTGTGTACTGGAAGCTGCTGAACAAGGAAGGCAAATGACTTGCATATTGCACCCGGGTGCACATGATTGGTTGAATGTTTTTATAATGCTTCATTCCAAGTATCAATGTGATTGTATGATAGTGCTTGGAGTTGCTGCGCATCCAGATGATCTTGACTTCGGTGCCTCTGGATCGTTCGCAAAGTGGGCAAAGAAAGGCGCATCGTGCTATTACCTCATATGCACTGACGGCTCGAAAGGTTCTGAGGATCCGAAGATGACCGAGTCGAAGCTTATCAAGATGAGGAGAGACGAACAGAAGGCAGCAGGAAAGGTCATAGGGCTTAAGGGCGTGTTCTTTCTAGATCACAAGGACACACAGCTTGTGGCCGACCTTACTTTGAAAAAGGAAATAGTCAGGTATATAAGGAAACTGCGCCCTGATGTGGTGGTGACAATGGATCCTACCTTGGTATACTCGAAACGCGGCTTTGTGAACCACACGGACCACAGGGCGGCAGGACAGGCGGCAATAGACGCGGTATACCCAATGGCCAGGGACAGGCTAACATTCAAGGAGCTCGAGAAAGAAGGATTGAGACCGCATAAGGTAAAGACCATGTATCTTACCAACTTCGACAACCATACCGACGTAATCGACATAAGCGACGTTATCGAGGTCAAGGTAAAGGCACTGGCATGCCACAAAAGCCAGATCTCAGAGAATAGTCTTGGGTGGGTAAGGCAGATGGGGAGCATGATAGGCAAGGAGAAGGGCTACAAGTACGCGGAAGCATTCGTAAAACTCGAATTTGACAGGTAAATGATATGACTTTAAAGCTTTTCAGCTCTGGGAGCAGAAAAAAGGAACCTTTCAGGAGCCATAGGAGAGGACACGTATCAATCTATGTATGTGGAGTCACACCTTATGATACTACGCATCTGGGCCACGCGTTCACATACCTGTCCTTTGACGTGCTGATAAGATATCTGAAATTCAAAGGATTCGGGGTTACATATGCACAGAATGTAACAGATATAGATGACGACATATTGAGTAGGGCAAGACAGGATGGCAGGGAGTGGAGGGAACTGGGAAGGTATTGGACAGAACATTATCTGAATGATATGAAGAGCTTGAATATCGCAATGCCAGATCATTATATCAAGGCAACTGATGCTATTCCCATGATTACAAGGATGATTTCTGAGCTCTTGAAAGGTAAGCATGCATATAAGAGCGGGGGAAATGTCTATTTCGATGTATCGAGTTTTCCCAGGTATGGCGAATTGTCCCACTTCAGCCAGAAACAGATGGCCATGCTGCTCAAGGAACGTGGCGGTAACCCCGGAGACCCGAATAAGAGGAACCCGCTCGATTTCATACTCTGGCAGAAATGGAAGAGAGGTGAACCGTCATGGAGCCCGGATTTTGGCAGGGGCAGGCCAGGGTGGCATATTGAGTGCTCGGCCATGATCGAACAGTACCTCGGAGATCAGATAGATATCCACGGCGGAGGCAGAGATTTGATTTTCCCGCACCATGAGAGCGAGATAGCGCAATCGGAGAGTTATACCGGGAAGCACCCTTTTGTAAAGTACTTCGTGCACACTGGCACGGTAATGTATATGGGAGAGAAGATGGCCAAGTCGCTGGGAAATCTAGTTATGGTTTCTGAGTTGCTGAAAAGTCACAGTCCGAGCGCAGTGAGGTGGCTGCTTCTGTCACACCATTACAGGAAACCCTGGGAATATATGGCAGACGATATTTACAATGCTGATATTTACGCGAAGAAAGTTGACAAGTTGATGCGAGGGAGCGGCGTATATGCGGAAAGAATCAACAAAAAGCTGGTATCTGCTTTTGAGCGAGTTATGGATGATGACCTGGATACCCCGGCCGCGCTAGACATCATCAAAGTCTTGCTTATGAATGGGAAGGAGAAGGGCACTGCGCGATATCTTTTAGGAATACTAGGATTCGCAAGTGCCAACCAACGCGCTGTTTAAACTTGAAATAGAATTAGTGATACCATGGCAAAAAAGACTAAAGTGGGGAAGAATGAGCTTCTTGAAGACTATCGTATGCTTGATAGGATGTCGAAAGGTCTTGCAATGCATCAGAAGAGCATACTGGTGATAAGCAAGCGTATATCGAAGAAAGTAGATGCGGACTTTAGGGCTGGACTGATTGAGAATCTTGACATAGTGGTATCGCATATGCGTAGGGCAACGGCGGAGCTCGAACGGGCAAAGAAGGTGCTGAAAAACATATGATGCTCTTTGTGTGGTGGTGTGCGCACGCCAATCCAGATCGTTAGAATAGATATGCTTTTTAATGGGCATATGATGCCGCATGGTAACAGAGTGAGATTTCCAAATACGGTGCTTTTAGACTATGCTTAGATAGCATATCTAAATAAGGGGCCCATTATCAATTGCGGATTACATTGGCTTTAGGGTGCCTGCAGGCAAGTTAGTAGCATGAGTATAGGAGGAACTTAACGGCAGGTTTGGCAAGAGAAAGATGCGGCACCTAGAGTTAGCATGTTTAAGAATACAGTGAGATGTTTATTGACCTTGAGAGCAGCTTGTCATGCAGATATGCTTGCGCAGTCCATTACTTCATATCCGGAGGGATACGCGGATGGCAGTAAAGCTTTTTATTACTGCTTATAATATAGTATGTTACAGTTCGTTTTTATGGGGCGCGTGGATTGTCTGGGAGAACCGTACTGAACAGGTATAGTCTGTTCATATCTGATCTACACAAGGCGATAAAGAACAAGGAAGCTGCCCGGCAGGAAAATATACTCAGGAAGAAAGCTGCTCTTATAGCAGCACTCTCATCAAGCCATTCGTGGAAGACATACGAATACTTCAATGATGGCGCGCAATTCGACAAGGAAGCAATAATTGAGGAGAAACGATGCGCCTTCGAGAAAGGGTGGATGGAAATAACTGAGGATGATGTGGAGGAGGTAATATCCATAAATATAAGCGAGTATGCGTTCTCAATGTGGCTCTTTTACGCCTTCGGCAAGGAGGAGAAGAAAGAGTACACGCTTCTCTTCGACCAGGTAAAGAAGGAGTTCGCCTACGGCCTTGAGCCGATAGAGCGCGTCATTGAATAACTTTTCCTTAGTATAATATTATCATGGCTGTAATAGGCATAGAGAGCAGTGCGCATACATTCGGAGTGGGCATTGTGGAGAACGGCAAGGTGCTCTCAAATGAGAAGGAGATGTACAGGATAGGAAAGTCCGGCATGATCCCTAATGAGGTTGCGGAGTTCCATGCAGGAAATGCTGGGGCTGTTATAAGCAGGGCAATCAGCAAGGCAGGAATATCAAGGAAGGACATAACCGGCGTAGGGTATACAAGGGGTCCGGGGCTTGGGCCATGCCTGCAGGTAGGCCAGCTTTCCGCAAAGATCCTTGCTAAGAGACTCGGAGTGCCAATAGCGCAGGTAAATCATGGAGTAGGGCATATAGAAGCAGCAAGGATATTTTCCGGTCTCGATAAGCCTGTTGTGCTATACGTGAGCGGCGGTAACTCGCAGATACTCATACTTTCGGAGGAACCGTTCAGGCATTACAAAGTGCTGGGCGAAACCTTTGACATAGGCGTGGGAAACATGCTTGATACCTTTGCAAGAGCAATAAGACTGGACCCTGCCTGGGGCTCTACCGTGGATAAATATGCAAAAAACGGCAAATACGTTGAATTGCCATACAACGTAAAAGGCATGGATTTCTCATTCACCGGGCTGGTAACCAAGGCGAGCAAGCTTGCATCAGCGCACAGCAAGGAGGACTTGTGCTTTTCCATAGAGGAAACTGCATTCGCGATGCTCTGTGAGACTACAGAACGGGCGCTCCTGCTCACAGGAAGCAAGGAGCTATGCGTCTGCGGAGGGGTTGCCCAGAGTGCGAGGCTCAGGGAGATGCTCGGCATTATGGCAGAGGAGCATGGAATAAGGTTCGGATTCTGCGATAATCAGTTTAATGCAGACAACGGCGCCATGATAGCGCTGGTGGCAGAGCGCATGCTTAAGGGCAATTGTTCTGCAAGAATTGGGGAATGCGATATAGAGCAGAGGTACAGGGTTGACGCTGCAAAGGTATTCTTATGATGATCGGAGAAGGAGCTGAAGCGCGGATATATTCTGAATGGGTATTCGGAAAGGAACTGCTCGTAAAGGAGAGGCATGCCAAGAAGTACAGGATCCCTCAGCTTGACCTTTCCATAAGGAGGTGGAGGACAAGGAACGAGGCGCGCATAATGAGTGCGTTATACGAAGCCGGCATACGTGTTCCGCGCATTATTGCGCTTGGGGAGTTCACGATATACATGGAGAAGCTGGAGGGCAGACTTATGAAGGACTCGAAGCCCGTAAGGGGAACAGCACTACAATGTGGCAGGATGCTTGCCCAGATGCACAATATAGGCATAGTGCACGGAGACTTCACGCCGGCAAACATAATTGTATGCAATGGCAGTGTGCATGCGATAGATTTCGGGCTCTCGGGGTTCAGCAAGGACTCTGAGGAAAGAGCACTGGATATGCTGCTGATGAAGAGGTCGCTTACTCGCGATATGTATGCGGCATTCGAGATGGCTTACTCAAAATTTTCTAAAGACCAGAAAGAAGTGCTGAAAAGGCTGGCTGAGATAGAATTAAGGGGAAGGTATCAGTCCAGAACTATTGCTTGAGCATGCAGGAAGGAATATGCAGCCAGGTATCAGGTACCGTATCTCCACTGGCTCATGTACTGCTTCTGCTCCTTTGTCAGTTCATCTATGGTGATGCCCATTGCATGGAGCTTGGATCTGGCTATCCTTTCGTCAGTCTCAGGCGGGATTTCGTGGACACCCGGTGCGAGCTTTCCGTGGTTCTTTATTATGTGTACGGCCCCGAGAGCCTGATTTGCGAAACTCATGTCCATTACCTCACTAGGGTGCCCTTCCGCGGCCCCGAGGTTCACAAGCCTCCCGTCAGAGAGCACGTAGATGCGCTTTCCGCCTGGCAGTGTATACTCGTTTAACTGATTCCTTAGCTCCCTTCCGGGCTTGACCTTCTTTTTGAGGCCCTTTACATCTACCTCGACGTCGAAGTGGCCGACATTGGCAAGTATTGCACCGTCTTTCATTTTCTGCATGTGCTCATATGTTATGACATTTATGTCTCCGGTAGCGGTTACGAATATGTCGCCCTCTTTTGCCGCTTCTGCCATAGGCTTTACCTCAAAGCCATCCATTGTAGCTTCCAGGGCCTTGAACGGATTGACCTCGGTGACTATGACCCTGGCGCCGTGGCCGTGCATCCTCATTGCAATACCCCTGCCCACCCAACCGTATCCTGCCACTACACCGACCTTGCCACTTACCATTATGTTCGTGGCCCGTATTACTCCGTCAAGCCCGCTCTGCCCGGTGCCATACCTGTTATCGAACAGGTATTTTGTATAAGCATTATTCACAGCCATTATAGGATAACGCAGTATCTTTTCTTCCTCCATCGCCTTTAGGCGCACTATGCCCGTAGTTGTCTCCTCTGTGCCGCCTATTATTTTCAGGTCCGGATAATCCTGGTGCACCATCGCGTGCATATCTGCACCGTCATCCATTATTAGGTCAGGCTTCAGCTTAAGCGCCGTCCGCATATTCTCATAATAGGCATCGCCGTCCTGGCCCTTCCATGCATATACCTTTATTCCCTCAGCTGCAAGGGCTGCCGCAATGTCATCCTGAGTTGAGAGCGGATTTCCGGCTACGAGTGCTATATCTGCCCCTGCGGCTTTGATGACGCGCACGAGCACCCCAGTCTCCTTTGTTATATGCAGCATCATCGCCACTTTTATTCCATTAAGCGGTTTTGATGCTTGAAGCTCCTTCTTTATTATCATTAACACTGGCATGTGCATCTCCGCCCACTCGAGCTGGAGCTTGCCCTGTTCGGCTAGCTTTATGTCTTTTATCTTGTAGTCCGCCATAGGCTCATCTCGTATGCATTGAACTCTGAAGAGGAAAGGAGCGGATCAGAGCTCTCCCACTCTCCTCTTCTGCGCTCGCTTTATCCTTCGCCTTCTTTTCTTTACCCATTTCCAGCGCATTCTTCCCTTTTTCTTCCATTTCCTAGGTATGCTTCCCGTTGTAAACACCACAAATGTCTCTTGATTTTAATTAGCTTTAAGCTGGATAACCTTTATATGCCTATGTTGCCTTATTTGTGCAGTGTATCCTGAATGGCAGCAAACATTTCTACATATATAATAGTGATTGTCTTGGTAGTCATAGCGATAGTGGCTATAGACTTCCTGCTAAATTATGTGATATCATTGAGGTCTTCAAAGACCTCGACAACTACGGCAATTACAAGCAATGGTGTCGCGACAACGGTTAATAGCGTGGTAACCACTGTTGCCAATTACTCCAACGTAACAACAGGGTGCCTTTCCAATAATGCTACTGAAACGATATTCAACGGCAACTTCGGTAGCGGCAATTTCGAGGGCTGGAACGTCACCGGTCAGGGCTTTGGAAGTGCCCCTGTAAACATCATTTATGCAAATGCAAATGGCGATTATTACAGCGCGCCGTGGTCAGGATACAATGGCATCTTTTTCGCAACGACGCACTTGCCCGGAACTAGCGTCACCCCAGGCAACATAACTTCGGAGCCTTTCAAAGTCACTGAACCGTACCTCGATTTCCAGATAGTGTCCCCGCAGGATAATGAGCTGTATGTGGAATTGCTTGACAACGGGCAGCCATTGATAATAAACCACTACTTCACATTCCCGGCAGTGGCAAACGCCACAAATGCGCAAAGCACATTCGTCAACGCCAGCATACCTATAGCCTCTCTAATATGCCAGAATGTCAGCGTGAAGGTTGTATCGGGAGTTGTTGGCCAACGAGGAGGCAATTATAAATTCATGGCAATAGGCAACTTTTATATGAGCAAGACCTTCAAACAGGACCCTGGAGTGGTATCTAACAGGACGGTCGTTTAGAGTCGGGCGCGCAAAAGACTTTTATAGCCAATTTGGTGAGGGTATATCATGCTCCGTCTCTATAACACGCTAACCAGGAAGAAAGAGAAATTCATACCAATCAGCGATAGGAAGGTTGGGTTCTACAGCTGCGGCATCACTGCCTATTTTTATCCGCACATAGGGAACATGCGCAGGTACGTCATGGACGATATAGTAAAGAGGACCATGCTTCATGACAAATATTATGTCACGCATGTGGAGAACATAACTGACGTAGGGCACCTCGTAGGAGACGCGAACACCACTGACGACAAGATGAGGGTAGAGGCAGAGAAGGAGCATAAGACCATGAAGGCAGTTGCAATGTTCTATTTCGGGATATTCGAGAATGACATGAAATTGCTTAACATAATCAAACCGTCCAAGATGCCATTTGCATCTGAGCATGTGCCTGAGATGATCAGCCTGATAAAGAAGCTTGATGACAAGGGGTTCCTTTACAGGCTTGATTCTGGCATCTACTTTGATACATCAAGGTTCAAGGATTACGGGCGGCTCACCGGGTCGGACTTTGACACGTTGAACGCGCAGCTTAAGGGCGGCGCAAGGGTTGAACGTGTTGCCGGCATAAGGAACATCACCGACTTCGCGGTGTGGAGGTTTGCTGAAGGGACGGACATGATATGGGATAGCCCGTGGGGCAGGGGTTTTCCGGGATGGCACATAGAGTGCAGCGTGCTCAGCATGATGGAGCTCGGCGAACATTTTGACGTGCATACGGGCGGTGTGGACCATATAGCTGTGCACCATTCCAACGAGATAGCGCAGTCTGAGTCGGCAACCGGAAAGAAATTCGTCAATTATTGGGTGCACCACGAATTCCTCACAGTAAACGGGCAGAAGATGTCGAAATCGCTGGGGAACATATACACTGTACAGCATGTGCTTGAAAGAGGCTATTCCCCAATGGCCCTGAGAATGTTCATGCTCTCGGGCCATTACAGGCAGATACTTAATTTCACTTTCGAAGCCATGGACAACATAGCTAACACGCTAAACGGCATTTATTCCTTCCTTGAGAGGCTTGAAGAAATTAAAGGAACTGCGAAGAATGCCGATTCTGCCGATTTCAGAAGGGCCATAAGCTCCCACAAGAGAGGTTTCTTCAAGGCCCTTGATGACGACATAAACACGCCGTTGGCACTGGCGGAGATGCATGCTGTGATAAACTATGCAAATGCAAGGCGCGCGGCAGGAAAGCTTAACAAGGCGGAAGCAAGGCACGTGATGAGGGCAATGCTCGAGTTTGACAAGGTGCTTGGGCTGAATTTTGAAGCGCACTTAAAGCCGGCAAGTAAGCCATTGGAGAAGGAGGTGCAGGACCTGCTGGACGAGCGCGAGAAGGCTAGGAAGAGCAGGGATTTCAAGCGTGCAGATGAGATAAGGAAACTGCTCAAGGACAAGTATAATGTGGCGCTTGAGGATACAAGCGAGGGCGTGCGCTGGCACAAAGATTGATCATGCTTCCGGTTCCGGAATCGCAGGAGCTTCGGAAAGATGCCCGACACTGACTTTCCTTCCGCCTCGCTTTGTCTGTTTCTCTATATGCGCAGCGGCAAACAGCAGCGCAAGGTCATCGATGCCCTGCATCTCAGCCCAGGATTTGATGTACGTGGCTATATTCTTAAGCGACTTGGTATATCTGTCGGTAAAACTGTATGCATTTCCCTCGTGCTTAAGTATGCCAACGGTCACACCGAAATCCAGATAACGTTTCCATGTGGCGACAGGCAAATCTTCGGGGCAGTCCTTCAATCTGAGCTCGCCGCGCTTCTTGACCTCGGTGAGGGCCTTCGAGAACCTGTATGCCTTTGTCTCGTTATCAAAATAGATCTTTGCAATCTCCTTCACGTTAGGGCTCTTGAGTTTCTCCCTGAGAGCCGCGTCCTCAAATTCCCAGTACCTGATCGCCATGATATTGGTTGGTTAGTTAAGAATTTATGCTTTTGCGTAAATCAGCGTCACGACATCTTCATCCACAAGGACGTGCTCGGGGCCTACCTTCTGGTTCTTGAATTTAACACTCCTTCCCTCTACATATGCATACCTGAGGTCCTTTGCGGTCTTTGAGTGTATGGCTTTTGCAACGTCCATGACGTTGTTGCTGCGTCTTACGATCATAGGCTTTGAGAAGTCTGGGTCACCATCCCTCGGCTTCAGGTATATCCTGATAAGCCCCAGCCTTGCGAACAGCGATTCCTTGAGCATCTCTATGTTGGTATCGCGCATTGCGCTTATAGGCACGACTTTCATTTTTGTCTTGGATTCTATGTCCGACTTGATCCTCTGCAGCACCTTTTCATCAATGGTATCAATCTTGTTGAGGGCGACTATGCCGCCTATGTATGCGACGTTGCCGGAAAGGATATCGACTATGTCGTCTGCAGTGGAATCTTCATAGAAATAAATGTCGCCATTATAGATGCTGAACTCATTAAGTATGCCGACAATAAGGTTCTTTTCCGGGATCCTGTGCCTGTTAGCTGCGATTGCTATCCCGCCCGACGGCTTCCGCTCTATCCTTATGGCAGGAACTGACCTGTTTGGGCGTATGCCGAGCATGTTAAGCTCTGCTATCAATTCATAAAGTTGGTCCACTTTATTTACGTCGACGAGGAAGAGGAGCTGGTCTGACGTCCGTATAACGCTGGCTATCTTTGTGCCTTCGCCCCTGCCTTCGTGTGCTCCGGAAATCAGCCCCGGCAGGTCCAGGATCTGTATCTTAGCACCGTTGTAATCCATCATGCCGGGTATTACTTCTACAGTAGTAAACGCATATCCTGCCACCTTTGACTCGACGTTGGTGAGAACTTTTAGAAGCGAGGACTTGCCGGCATTGGGGAACCCGACAAGCACCACGGTTGCATCGCCGGTCTTCTTTACCGCAAACCCGGTTCCGCCAAAACCCTTCTTGGTAGCCATCTCTTTTCTTATCCGGGCCATCTTGGCACGGAGTATGCCAAGGTACTTGTTAGTAGCCTTGTTGTATTTGGTCTTTGAATATTGCTCCTCAAGCTCAGTCAGCTTGTTCTTAAGACCCTCGTCCGCGGGCATTGGTCCTCCACCTCCAGGTACTATTTTGAACGGACACTTTAAATAATCTCACATTTATGTCAAAGCAGTTGGTGGAAATGGCCAAGAAAACACATAAGAGGAAGGCTTCAAAGAAAGTCTCGAAGCGGAAGGCCTCCAAGAATAGAAAAAGGTAATAGGTGGGAACTTTCTTTTAATTTTTAAATTTTTTTGATTGAAAGCTGAGTATGCATGCAGTGAAACTACGCGCCAGGCATATACTTAGAGAGCTGCTTCCTGAAATCCCTGTTGTTCTTGAACATGTTCGCTATCTTTTTCATCTTACCGAAATCGTTGAGCAGCTCCCTTACATCTTTCTCGGTGGTTCCGCTGCCCTTAGCTATCCTTGCCATCCTGCCGGATTCCCTCACAAGCTTCTCGTTCTTGCGCTCCTCTTCTGACATTGACCCAATTATGACGCCGTATTTTTTGAGCTTGGCCTCGCTGCTTTCCAGCGCATCCTTAGGTACATCGGCAAGGCCCATCATTCCGAGCATGTTCTTCATCGGGCCCATCTTCGACATAGCCTTAAGCTGCGTGTAGAATGTCTCGAAATTCAGCTCCTCAACTTCCATTTCCTCGGGCTTTATGTTGGCTTCCTTTATGCCTTGTTGAACCGTATCTAACAGCGATTCGAGGTCGGGAATGCCGAGAAGCCTGCCGACAAATTTCTTGGGGTTGTAGAGTTCAAGGGAATTGAGCTTCTCGCCTGTGCCTACGAATGCTATTCTTGTGCTGGCCGCGGAGACGGCGCTGAGTGCGCCTCCGCCCTTACCGGACCCATCAAGCCTTGTTACTATCACGCCATCGATGCCTACGGCGTTGCGGAATTCGGTAGCCTGCCTGCCTGCCACCTGGCCCATGTCTGCCGTGACCACAAGAAGCCGTTCGTCTGGAGAGAAAGCCTTGTTTATCTCCTTTAGTTCGTCTATTAGCTCAGAGTCCAGGGCGCTTCTTCCGCTCGAGTCGCATATGATTATCTTCCTGTCTTTTAGGCTGGCCAAGCCTTCACGTATTATCTTAGCTACACTCCTCTCGCCCTTGATTCCGAAGAAGCTGACATTTGCCTGCTTTGATAGCATTTCGAGCTGCTCGTATGCTGCGGGCCTCGTAACGTCGCAGCATATCAGGCCCACGCTAAGGCCACGATCCTGGTAGAACTTTGCCAATTTCGCGGTGGTAGTGGTCTTTCCGGAGCCGTACATCCCCAACATTAGCACGCGCTTTGGCTTGAGGACAGGCTCGTAGCTCTCGCCCATAAGCCCGACAAGCTCCTCATAGACCATATTGGTTATGTAATCCTTGGGACTCACGCCTTTTGGAAGTTTCTCGTGCAGTGCGGCATCTTCGATACGCTTCGTGAATGAGAATACCAGGTTGAGTTCCACGTCTGCAGAGATTAATGCTTTCTGCAGTTCCTTTGTGAACTCGCGTATGGTTTTCGCATCTATTACAGTGGCTCCGGTCAGCCTCGCCATGGCCTTCCTAAGTCCTTCTCCAAAGTCCATTTATATCAATTCATTAATAAGCGCGTAAGCCAATAGTGCATTTATTAAGCGTTTTTATGTATATAAAGTTATGTTGGGCTCGTAGCTCAGCCTGGTTAGAGCGCTGGTCTTATACAAACTTTTTCAGAAAAGTTTTTGGAAAGCCAGATGTCGAGAGTTCAAATCTCTCCGGGCCCATTTGCAAAAACCGATGGTTTTAGCGCTTGCCGTATTTTCTGTAAAGCAAGTAGAAGAGGTTGCCAATTAGAAGGACTACCAGCAACGGATATGGCATTCTGAGAAGTGCGAATGCTATGTATAGGACTGCAAGCGAGAGGCCGTATGCTACCTGTGCATAGTTGTTGTGCGGAGAGGTTTTTGGCTCTACCAGCATTACGAATGCAAAGAAGTAGTTTATGCCGAATAGCAAGGCGGCGATGGCTGTTAGGGAAAGCTGACTTCCCATACCCATAACCAGAGCCAGCATGACGCTTGCTCCGATGAATGAGAGTGCTGTTGGCAGTCTCCTTGCCTCATAAGCAAGTATTATCAGGATTGGCGTGAGCGTTATTGCTATGCCGTATATGTTGTAGTTGCTTGCAACCCACCATTCATCTCCCAAGCCGAATATCGGCAATGCGATAACCAACCCGAGAGTAGCTGGGTTGAATATGTTTGAGTTTTTGAATTGGATAAAGAATTTAGAGACTACTGCAATTACAGATGCGATTAAAATTAAAGGCAGCGGTGCGTTTATCGGGGCAACGGAGCCGATTATAAGCCCAGTAATTAATCCAGAGTACGGTATCTTGAATGCGTGTTTTAGATAGAGTTTTCTTATCAGAATCTCGATAATTCCTGCAATTGCGACGGCTAAGATTAAAGGCAGCGGAAGGGCGTGGAGCGCGTAGCTGGAGATTGCAGCCAAGACTGAAAGCAGCGCTATTGCCCATATGTACATGGCGCTGACCGGTTGGTTTAGTATCTTCATTTTACCTGTGGCTCATTGGACGACATAACCGTTAGGGTCTACAACAACAAAGCCATCGTCTCCAAGCGAGGAGTCGAAGTGGTAGCCATCGTCCCCGAATGCTATCTCTATTATATAGAGCTCGTAGTTTGGCTTTAGTATCAGAGATTTGTATTGGCTAGTACCTATGAGCGCCAGCCTTACCTCGGTCGAGCTGTTTTGAAGCATTGTTGCCGTCATGTTGAATCCTGTCAAGGCAGCCTGAGCCTGCTGTGAGATCTGCCCCGGATATACTAAATATGAGTATTGCGCGTATTGCGTAGTGGAGAACAGGATTTTTGAAGAGTTAGTGCTTACCGTACTTAATGCGCTGTTAGTTTGATTGCTTGTGGTGTTTATCAGCGCGCCAGAAGTCCCGTGGTGGCTGCTGAGGGCCAGCGCTCCAACTCCCATTATTATAGCTAAAACGATGATTCCAAATAGGATTTTTATATTCATAGAAACAATCAATATATGGTTGAAAGGCATATATAATTATTGCATGTGCGCGGGCTTTGTGGCCTGGTCTTAATTTTGCCTTTCTACTGAGTGGCTAGTTATTTCCAAACTGCAACTTCTATAAGCGGAACACCATGCATAGCACCTCCCAGCAGTATCCTTGTTTTTGTAATGCAAACCACATATGTTGCAAATGAAAAGTTGCTCCATGTATCTATATCGCAGGTTGGTGTTTTATAGTATTGGTGCAAGGTAAATTGTGCCGAATATTGGGAGACGCCAATTGCAAGCTCATCAAGGAATGTTGCAGCAAGTATAATCCGTACAGCTTGTTCAGGTGGAATATAAAAAGAATCAGTTGCGTGCTGCAGGCGGTTCGCATTATAAAATTTTCCTAATGCTGCAGTATGTTTACGTAAATGCCTAAAGAAACCATTCCATTTATTTATCTTTGGCCTGCGATCTTTTCTTTTATGTGGCGACTTTCTCTCGATAGGGAACCAGCGCTGGATCTTACTCCGGTAACGGTGAATGGTAAATCTTACTATGTTGATGCAATATTCACCGATGGAAGAACGGCAAGCGCATCGCTGAAGGATGGCAGAATAGTCATAAGAGTACCAAAGTGCGTTCGCACGGCGGAGGCAGAGGCCCTCTTCCTCAACCTGAAAAGAAGGATCTCTAGGTCGCTTGAAGAGCACCCGGAGCGGTTCAGGAAGCATGCCCTGGAATTCAGGGATGGACAAATGCTTTCCATATACGGCAAGTACCTCTCGATTGCAATTGAGCATTCACAATCAGGCCGCAAATGGGCCAAGGTATACGATGATAAGGTTGTGGTGAAACTTCCAGATGCGGTGTATGGCGGATCTGAGCACAGCAAGCTTGTGACAAGGCTAGTGACGCGTGCGCTATGCAGGTCCTTCAGACAGCTAGTATGGTCGAGGGTAAGCGAACTGAATAGAGCAAACATAAGTGCAAGAATAGATGGAATTACACTGAAGGACATAAAGTCGAGATGGGGGAGTTACTCCCCGCGGAGTAAGAAGATATCACTTAACGTAAGGCTGCTTTTCGCACCGCAGGAGGTGCTTGATTATGTAATAGTGCACGAACTCTGCCACAGCCGCGTGCATAATCATGGGAAGAAGTTCTGGTCCCAGGTGGCAATTATACTGCCAGACTACAGAAACCAAATCAGGTGGCTTCGCATGAGAGGGGATATGCTAGGCTGCACGGAGCCGGCTAACGCTAGCATAGCCTGATCCTTATCTCATCCAGACTCACTTGGTCAGGAAGGCCATCACCACATCCTTAACGAGTGGCGTGCTCCTCTGTGCCAAGGGATTGCTCCGAAGCCTGTGCCTGTGCGCCTTGCGCATGGAGTTATAACAGTCCACGCACATTAGTCGTCTTGACACAAGACCCTTCTTCACGTGCTCATCCCGTTCCTGCATGTAAGCAGGAGGCAGTATGCGCACCGAGTATCTTGGCAGTACCTTATCGCACGAGATGCAGCTGTTCTCAACGAGATACTTCAGGCTCTCCGCCTCTATCTCATCCGCCTCGTAGCCTGTCAATTTGGTTGCTGTAGCCGTAGTCGTTACCCCACCCACGTTTTTCCACTCTTCGTCTACTTTTGCCATTTACCCAACCCCACATAACCCGTACTGTCTGTCCTTCCCTTCCTGACTGCCAGCAAGTATAAATTATGCCATACCTGATATATATTAGTTGCGGTTGCAGGGTATCAGACTTATGGTGCGATATGCAAAGCAAATGCATTATTAGGGCGATTTTATCAGATATGTTATAGCAATTGGTGGAAATGCAATAACCAACACGCATGCCCTCAGCAGCCTTGCCGGTGAGGTAGGCAGGCTTGCAAGGAAAGGGAACCAGATACTTGTAACGCATGGTAACGGACCCCAGGTGGGTGAACTGCTGCTCGAGGAAGAGAGGAGCCTGGCCCTGTTAACTGCACAGACTGAAGCTGAGATAGGACTGGAAGTCCAGGAAAGCATAGAGAAAGTAGGTCATGCAGACAGAGTAGCGATAGTCATAACCAGGGTGCTTGTAAACCCGAGAGACAGGGAGTTCAAGTTTCCGACTAAGCCGGTAGGCAGGTTTTACTCTAGGGCCGAAGCAAACAGGGGGAGGAAGAATGGGCACACCGTAAGAAAGCTTATAGGAGGATATAGGATTGTAGTGCCCTCCCCGGATCCAATAGAGATCATTGACCTTAAGTATATCTCATCGTTGCTTGAGTCCGGATATGTGGTAATAGCAGGAGGAGGAGGCGGAGTTGCGATGGCCAGGGAGAGCAGGGGACTCAGATACCTCGATGCCGTGCTGGACAAGGATAAGACCTCTGCACTGCTTGCTTCAAAACTGCATGCTGATCGATTCATAATACTGACCAACGTAGATGCTGCATACCTGAGCTATGGGAGACGCAACCAGAAACGCATAGCAAGGGCCGTGGCAACAGAGATGGAGAGATATATGGAAGAGAAGGAATTTGAGCCGGGCAGCATGTTGCCTAAAGCCGAGGCCTGCATTTCCTTTATAAGGTCAGGGGGAAAATATGCTGCAATAGGCAGCCTGGATAAGGCCAAGGAAGTCCTTGAGGGCAGGTCTGGAAGCATTATAACGCCGTAAAATGTCTCTATGGGTAAATTAGTAGGGTATACTAAGAAGATGCTGTGTCATACTGTATATGGGTAACCATTAAGAAGTGTTGAGAATAATTATCTCTAGCATAAGGATTATGATGCCTGTAAGAGGGTAACATACGGACTTATATCTATTATATAGATAATTTTTAACGTAAATACCTAAGTATTGTTGACCCTACTGTATCAATACTTATATATAAGTTATTTCCATACATAACCTTAGAGGGGCAGTGCATCATCTGTTTTTATCATTCATATCCCACCCACATCCCCAATGTATGAATGTTCTGCACCTGCCCCTGTCTTTTCCACTCCTCAGTGGTAACACTGCATTACTGTCTTTCCAACTGCAGATAAAGGTGCAGTTGTCTTAACAGCGTCCTTCTCAAACTGGGTAGGCGTGGCAGGATATCCAGATTTGTTTATCGACTCAATCACGCGCAGCGATGAGACCGAGCCGATGCCCATTGATTTAGTCATCTTCGGGATCGAATAGAAGAATGGAATGTCAAGTTCCTTGTGCAGCCTCTCTAGGATGGCCTTAGCTTCAGGCATGGCCCCTGCAAAGGTTATAGCCTTCGAGACCTTGCTCTTGTCATATAGCCTGCCGAGCCACAACGGCCCTGCAAGGTCTTCGTCCGAACCGCAATTTGAGCATCTGCCGGTCAGCCGCGGCACAACGCCAGTTGAAGTGGAGAACGTATGGCACTTGCCACAAGAGCCAGCATAGCCTAGTTGGTTGACCGAAGTAACGGCCCTCTCCGCGCCCTTCCGCAGAATCATGAATATGCGCATGTAATGCATATCGGAGATAGAAAGCAGAGGCTCAATGCCAAGGTTGAACTGGGCTGCGGACTTGGCGGCAAACCCAAGCAATATCCTTATCCCTGCTTCCTTGCAGAGCTCGTTGTGCATGGGTCTTGCATTGTAGAGCTTTATGCATGCGGACATGTGCGCTCCGCATAATACCGCAGTGTCAGTGGCGGTAACCATGAGCAGGGTACCGTCATGGGACATCTTCAATAGGTCATGTATGTTAGGTACCGGGCTTCCGAAGGGATCCAGGTCTATCACATCAAATGGCCCTGCTCCGGAGCCGGCAAGCTCTTGTATGCTCTTTCCGAATACTTTTGCGCGGACCTTGTTCCGTTTCAGGTTTGACTTGATAGAAGTTACGGCCTTCTCGTTTATGTCTATCAGAGTAATGTCTTCAAGACCGCATTCCATGGCATATCTTATCCCGCGTATGCCTGTTGCTGCAGTGCTGTCGAGCAGCGATTTGCCTTCAGAGCCTATTGCGTTGACCATGGATACCGAGATATCCCGGAGTATTGACATCTTCGGGTTCAGGAATGCGCTCTTGCCTTGCAGGATAGCAGCGCTTCCTTCGTGATATAGCACCATAATGTCACTCTATAACATGCTTCAGCTTCAGGATAGAGTCCATGAGGCCGTGAGCGTATGCAATACTCGAGAATGATGTGTACATGTCACCCTTTGCGAGCCATGCTTCCGCGTCCTTCGCATACATCTTTGCCAGCTCCACCACCCTGGACTCATCTCCGCTAAGCTGAATTGTACTTGTTTTCTCGAGACTGTAGGAGAAAAGAGCTATGTCCTTCCTTATCCTCTTCTCTATGTCTTCCGTGGCGACCACTCAGTCTTCCATGTAAGGCGCGAGGAAGTATGACAGGTCGGCATCGCCGATCTTGTAGCTCAGCTTCAGCGGTTCGTTTGATTTCATGGATATCGAGACAGAGTTGCCAAGGGGGCAGCTCTTGACCATGTTCTCAAGAAATTCCAGGTTGAATACAGCATCGGCGTTCTTGCCGGCGTCGATCTTCCTTACCACTGCGCCATCCTTGCTGTGCAGCTCCTCAAGTTCGCCTGAATCGCCATGCGCGCTGGTGGTAAACTGATCCTTAGCGGCCTTGAAAGAGATGTAAGATGAGAGAAGGCTTGCATCCTTGAGTATATCCTTGAGAGGGTCTCCGCTCAGTTCGACATTTGCGTCGAACTCCACGTTGGGCTCCTTCTCAACGCTTTTCTTGACGTCTATCATCTGGAGCTTGTATCGCCTCCTGCTGCCCGGTCCTATGAACTCCATTGAGAGCTTGCTGTCAGAGTCCTTCATCACAAGTGCTTCGTCTTCCCGGGTCCTTGAGAGTATCTTGCCCAGGTTCTCGAGGTTTATGCCTATGCCAGTGTTCTTGTCTATCGTGAACTTTGAGAACGCCTTGGCCGGCATGAAGAACGAGACCATGCTTATGCTGGAGGGATCCATGGCCTTTAGGCTAATGCCCTCCTTGGTTATGTTGAAGAGACCTTCATCAACCAGTGCGCCAACCGCACTTATGCAGTCTCTCCAATACTTCGCATTATCAAGCTTTATCTCAAACATAGGATCACTCTTTTCCAGCCAGACAAGAATTATTGGTAGTATATAGAACGATAGATTATTAAGAATAGCGACGTGGATGCGACTTGATATAAACATTGCCATTAGATTAGCATTATGCGCATAGCAATAGCTTGTTCCTCTGATGACCCTGCATCTTCCAACATGGCTGACCACATAGTCAGGGAATATGACCTTGACAGTGTCTCTCCCGGCCTTTTCGTGTACGGAAAGCGCGAGATAGTGCTGCAAAGAATAGACAAGCCTTTGTGGTCTTACGAGCATGCAGACTCGCTCAATGTAGACATGATCATATTCCTGAGCCAGCACCAGAGCACGGCGGGGATACCCGCACTCACAGTGCACTCCATGGGGAACTGGGGCATTGAGAACACATATGGAGGGGAGCCGCATGCGCTCTCGGCTGCTGCACCGGCACCTATGCTCTCAGCGCTCAGGCTATTGAACAGCATAGAATCGAGCGTAGGGAAGACCTATGAAGCTACGCATCACGGACCGTGCCTGAAGACTCCGGCATTTTTCATGGAGATGGGGGGCAACCGAAGTACCATAGAGAACAAGGACCTGGCAGCACTTGTAGGAAGCAGAGCCTTCGAGACTGCACTGGAGATTCTTGATGGCAAAGCAGAGTATGAAAAGACAGCGATAGGAATAGGCGGAGGGCATTATCCATCAAAGTTCTCGGCACTTGCGGTTGGGCGAGAATATGCATTCTCATACATAATGCCAAAGTACGCAATTCGCAGGAAGGATGGAAATACAGATCTCGGTATGCTCAAAAAGGCCATAGAGATGACCAAGGACCTTGATATTGCCGTGATTGAGTGGAAAAGCCTTGACTCGGCAACGAGAAAAGAGGTGCTCTCGATGCTGGATGGGCAGGGCATCGAATCTGAGAAGGTGTAGCAACCCTTTTATTCTTTCCATGAGCCATGGAAGTGTTATGATGAGAGTCGCTATAATAATACCGCAGCGGGGATTCAAAGACGAGTCGTTGCGGGCTGCCACAGATCTGCTGGGAAAATGGCATGTTGAGGCAGTCATAGCCAGCTATTCTTCAGGTGACTCGGTGGGCTATCACGGAGCCGTAGTAAAACCCGCCATGAGCGCGGCGCTGGTCAAGTCGTCAGACTTTGACGCAATACTGCTCATAGACGGCCCAGGAGTTGACCAATATGCGCTGTACGACTTCAGGCCACTGCTCGACACTATCCGTCATTTCTCCATGAATGGGAAGGCAATAGCAGGCATAGGCAACGCAATAAAGATACTGGCGCGCGCCAACGTGGTGGCAGATACGAAGATCGCATCCCCAAAAGAGGACGAAACAAAACGGCTTGCCGTATTATACAAAGGCATTCTCACCAATAACTATCTGGAGCAGGACAAGAATATTCTTACGCTCAATGCACCGGAGAAGGTCGATGAGCTTATCGACAGGCTTCTTGTTAAGCTGGGAGTAAAGTGACATGCTGATGTTTCCACAGCCCTAGCCCGGTAGGCCATGCTGTGCCTGGCGGGCCACAATTCCATCCGGAGTTATATCGAATTGCAGCTCTATGTTTTTGTACTGCGAATACCTGAGCTTGGCCACGCTGATCGTGTACCTTGTCCTTTCATCCACATCTCCGTGCTTCTTCAGCCTTATTATATTATCAAACATTGCTTCATCGAAGAGTCCGGGCACTTTTGTTGCTTCAGATGACAAGGTATCGCTTATTATTATGCCTGTAACGCCCTTGCTACGCAGGTAGTCCACTATAAGCGCCACTGCCTTGGTGAATGTCCTGTCGTCATTCAGGTTAACCCGTATCAGGCCGAGAGAATCTATTATCATTACCCTTGCCTCGTTAGCCTTTATGGCATTCTCAAGGATCACAAGGAATCGCTCTATTACGTCCCCCGCTTTTATGGCTATCACTACATTCCTCTCAAGGACAAAGAGATTGCCGCTGCTTACAAGCACATCGATGGCCTCGAAGTTCGGGAATACCGTCTTCATGTTCTTCAACAGAGATTCCTTAGATTCGTCTATTGAGAGGTATACAACAGGCATGCCGGTTGAGGCGTTGGCATATGCCACATTGAGCGCGAGCAGGGTCTTTGCGGTCCCGGTCTCGCCTACAAGGAGGGTCTGGGTGCCTTCAGTGAGCCCTCCATACAGCATGTCATCTATCCCCTGTATGCCCGTAGGTATCTTGCCTATCTTAGGAGTATCGTCTGACATGACTGGCCCATCAACAAACTGGTTTAGCACTATTAAAAAGCTTTCGGG
>JAJZJB010000009.1 GCA_021810375.1 Microcaldota archaeon | reverse complement strand
GGGGGGAACGACCTTCACATGGCCATAGTCCACATGAACCATCACGAACTGCACGATAAGCTATACAAGGACACAGATGGAAACAGGGAAAGCGGGGATGTGCACAGGGTCGGGCATGACTATGCGGTTTCAAGGAACAGGATGGGCCACACTCCGCTTGATGTGGCTAACATGGCTCTGGACTGGGCGCAGCGCCACAGGGATAAGTTTGCCCAGGAAGACTCCCCGGTCTCGATTGAATTGACGCGCCAGGCCGAGCACATGATCCGGCAAGCGGAGCACATGATCAAAACGCTTGAGCGGTACCTAAAGCCCAGGCAAAACCGCATATCGGTTTAGAAGCAGCTTTGACTTTGAAAGAAGCGTTTAGACACTGAATCTGCCTACGAATTCTTCCTCTGCGAATGTCAGTTGCGCAGGCACTATGATCACCAGGAACTTTCCTGCAAATCTTTTCCCAAGCGTCTTCAACTCGCCCAACCTTGCGTATGCTATATCCTGGCTCTCCTTCCCAACATCACCCATTACCAGCACCTTCACCTCGTCGGTGATTATACCCAGTTTCTTTTCCGCTTCCGCGGATCTGAGCAGCGATAGCGCCTCATCAAGCGACATAGGGCGCTTCTCCTTCTGCTCAAGGTCGAGTAGGAGCATCGTATGCCTGTTGCCCTTGAGATTGCTGTTTATCGAGTCAAGGAATGATGTTGGCCTGTACTTCTCGGACCAGTATGCGATTGTTACTGGCACGCCGAACTTATAAACATCGAGTCCGCTCTCCCCTACAGCTGCAGAGTATACCGAGGCTGCATGTATGACCTTGCAACTAACCCCAAGCTTCTTTGCAGTTTCTACCAGTGTAGCATAGTGCGTCGTAGCTATTAGCGGATCCCCAGGCACTAGAATTACTATGTTTTCCCTTGCAGCTGATAAAACAATGTTCTTTGCATTTTCCTCCAGCTCCGGCCTGCCGACCTCCAGTATCTCACTTCCTATTGCATTCTTCAAGTAATCAAGGTATCCTTCGGAAACAAAAAGCGTGTACTGCTCTATGAGCACCTTGTCAGCTTCAATGGCAGCCTGGAGTCCACGTACGGAAATGTCCTTGGTCTCAAGGCCCAGACCTACAAGCATAAGCACGTCAATCCCTTATTCCGTTGGTGGTTATTTTTATGACTGCCTCGGCTTCCGGCATACTTGGCGAGTCAACAAGCCTGACTATCCTCTTCTCTTCCTTGCTCTTCCTCATATAAAGCCTAGTCGTCGCTGCGTGTGCCACTATATTGCCACCTACTGGCGTTGTCGGATCTCCGAACAGTATGGCAGGGTTGTCCATTACCTGGTTGGTTATGTAGACCGCAAGGCCATGCGAGTCCGCAAGGCTCTGCAGCTTGTGTATGTGTGCATTGAGCTTCTGCTGCCTCTCCCCCAGAGCCCCCCTTCCCGGATACTCAGACCTAAAGAGGGACATTAGCGAGTCAACCACTACCAATTTGATATTCTTCTCTTTTATCGTCTTGTCTGCGCGTTCTATCGCAAGGATCTGCTGGTCTGAGGATACCGCCCGCACTACGCTTATGTTATCTAAAACCTTGACCGTGTCGAGCTCGGCAGCTTTTGCTATCGCCTCTATCCTCTCCGGCCTGAATGTGCCTTCAGTGTCAATGAACAGAACCCCCCCATCAAGTCCTCCCTTGCCAACCGGAAGTTGTACGTTTACGCAGAGCTGGAATCCCAACTGGGTCTTTCCTGAAGCGAACTTGCCGTACACCTCGGTTATGCCATTTGCCTCTACGCCCCCTCCTAGGATCTCATCAAGACTTGCAGCACCGGTGCTTATCCTGCCCAGCACCTTCCTTTTCTCATACACCTCTGAAGCAGATGAGAACTCCAGCGTTGTGGCTTGTTTTGCCGCTTCCACTGCTTTCTTCGCGGCTTCAAGGCTCATTCCCGTAGCATCAGCCAGGTCGGAAGGTACCGCCACAGCTATGCTGTCCAGGCTCTCGAAGCCCGATGTCTTGAGCTTTTCAGCCGTGGTCGGGCCTATTCCAGGCAGGTCTTCTATCGACTTGATCGATTTCTCCTTGGCCATATCCCGCACCACTCGTTTTTTTATCGTAATAAAAGAAGCATATCCCTATGGCGGGGAAAACATATAAACCTTATTAATTTAATTAAAGCAAGGTAAAATGGCTTAGGCTGAGCAAGATAAAAGAGGAAGAGGCCAACGCGTGCAAGCACGCGCTGGCAAGGCGACCAGTTTTCCCTTCCTACAATAGAGAATTCGTAATGTGATATGACAAATTCAAACTTATAAACCTTTCCAAATAGCGGAACTTTTCATAAACATGGAAATATCATGAGAACCTTTCTAACACTTAACATTGGGGGAGTGCTCTCTGCCATTACCCTTGGCATTATACTGCTCTACCTTGGCTGGGTCACCGGAGAAGATCTTGCCTTGCTGCTCGTAATGATCTATTTCCTTATACTCTCAACGCTGGTTACCCGCACCGGGCAGGAGAAAAAAGAAAAGATGGGGGTGTACGAACGGGGCCGCGGCTGGAAGAATGTTTTCGCCAATGGCATAGTGCCAGTAGTGGTGGCATCGCTCTTCCTTGTCAGCATCTATCAAGGCCATACGAACATGGTTCTAATTGCCGCATATGTGGCCAGCATAGCCGCAATAACCGCGGACAAGTTCGCCAGTGAGATAGGCATACTCAACGGACGGCCGACAATGCTCCTGACGCAGCGACCTGCGAAAAAAGGCGAATCCGGAGGCGTCACATCACTCGGCACAACAGCAAGCCTTATCGGCGCTTTCCTGATAAGCATTTGCATGATAGCACTCAACATGCCGATACTTTATGTAGTCGTAGCTACAGTCTCGGGCTTCCTAGGAAGCATAGTGGACTCGGTCTTCGGCTATTTCGAGGAGCACGGCATAGGCAATAAGTACACATCAAACATGGCATGCGCCGTAACAGGAGCAGTGATCACGTTTATCATATTATCCCTGTAATGTTTTGTTGCATTAATGCTCCAAAGCTGCACGCAGTATCCATGCTGCCATGTGGCATGGCTCCGGGCGCAAGGTATTAATACTTGATTCTCGGAACAGATTCAGGCGACGTGATTCTGATGGGAATTTTTGGACTATTCGGAAAGAAGGATGTCAAAGCTGATCTCGGCAAGGCACTTCCATACGCGATAACTACCGCGTTTACCCCTTACCGATTGCAGGCCAACACCAGAAGCAACGCTACTCTGTCAGTGAATGTAAAGAACCTGACCAACGAGCCGGTGATGGCTTCCATAGTGGTTGAAGTGCCTGATAAGCTGAGCCTCGATCAGACAGGCTTCTCTAAACAGAAGGAGATCAGGATAGGCATGCTGGGCCCAAACGAGCAGAAGGAGTCGCACACAGACATCTATAGCGGCGTGGGCACCGACAAGGGCGAGTACACCCTCGGCATAACCGCATTCGTGCACTATCGTGACTATGCGCATGTGCTGAACGCCGCGAAGAAAAGGACTATTCTTCAGGTAGTCTGAGCCTTTGCAGGAAACCATTTTAAGCTTCATATTCTCTTAGGGAAAGGATCGGATGGCCATTATCGCAGATAGGTCCAGGCAGCTTGCCTTGCACGAAGGAATTGCAGCCAGATATGGCCTTGACACAGAGCACCTTGCATCGGGGGGCCTCACAGGCGGACCCCATCTGCTTTACAGGTTTCCCAACGGCCGCAATCTCCATGTGTCCGCATTCCACGACACGAGCGGCAGGCACTTCTTCAGGGCCGGCCTTGTCGATCATTGGAACAGGCCGACTGAAGATTCGCGCACTTATATGAACGCTGAGTCGCTGGGCCTGCGCATGCGTCAGGTGAAAGGCATGCCCGAAGACCGCTCTGCAGAACCATGTGCAGACCTCGGCTCCGGGATCCTGCTCAGCGAGATAATAGACCTAGCAAGAAGCTAGGGGTTATACCATGGCGCCAAGGGAGATAGAGCGGTTTACAAGCATCAAAGACATACTGGCTAAGACAAGGCGCAGCGGTCTGCAGGAGGACAACGCTGCAAGACTAGGCCTTAGCACCGAAGGCCTGGCAGCGATTCCTGTGCTAGCAGAAAACAAATTTGTATACAAGTTTGCCAATGGCTATGGCTGCGAAGTGGTCCCCAAGGGCAATGCAATCTGCGTGCAGGATCTGCCGCAGTTAGGGATTCCTTCTGACTGCTATTGCGATACATACAACCCTGAGAGGGTTAGGCGCTTTCTGTCTGTCGACGATGTCAACGCATACCTCACGCGCCTCAGGAACCTTCCGCGAATGTTTTCCGGCGCCCCCGGCGTCAGGCTCATAGATATAGGCATTGACGTAACCAAGATGGATAAATGATTACTGCGGTTTTGGCTGCCCAGCCAGCGCCGGTTTCTGAGCCGCCTGCGCCTTCGGCTGGTTTATCTTATTCACCACTCCCTGGAGAGTACTGGCCACATCCGTTCCCTTCTCCGTGAGGAAGACCCTCTTTGCCCGGCCGTGCCTCTCAGTGGCCACTATCCCCGATTCCTCGCATCTGCTTATGAACCTGCTGGTGTGTACATATGTGACGTCGGCTGCCTTGGCAAGGTCCGAGATGTGCCATTCCCTGGAAGTGTTTGAGAGAGCCAGCAGGAGCCTGAGCTGCTTGTCCTTGAAAAGCAGGTTACCTATAGAATCGGTCATCGTCAACCATCTCAACTGTGCATCCTTCATTTACTGTATATTGTGGTACTGATACCCATAATAAGAGCAGTTTTCTCTCGCAAACCTTTATAAATTCTATGATTTCAATAGGTACTGAGCGATCAGAGAAAAGGTGTATGATATGGTAAAATATGTGATTGCCGAACAATTGGTAGGCAAGGAAGTCGTCACTGCGGATGGATTCGACCTGGGCAAGTTTGTCGATGCAGAGATAAACGAGGTAAACGGCAAGCTTAGCGCCCTCATAGTCGAGCCAAACGTGGATAGCGAGTATGTGAACAGGCTGAGCATAAAGGAAGGTAAGCTCAAGGTCCCGTATACAAGCGTGATGGCTGTCAATGACTATATCGTAATTGACAAGAAAGGCTTGTAATGCGCCGATTGGTGATCTCGTTATAATTGCCGGCGGCGACGAGGCGGGCCGCGGCGCCGTAATCGGTCCCCTTGTTGTTAGTATAGTAACAATACAAAAGGGAAGGGAAGGCAAGCTATCTAGGATAGGGGTCAGGGACTCCAAGCTACTCACCCGCAAGAAGAGGGATTATCTATATGATGAGATATGCTCGCTTGCAGAAGATGTCAAGGTATATAAAATAAGCGAGGAGGAGATAAACCGGGCCATGGCCGCAGGCATGTCGCTCAATGAGCTCGAGGCGCTACATTTTGCGAGGCTGATAGACCAGACATCAGTAGCCCCAGAAAGGATATACCTTGATTCCCCCGATGTAGTCTCTGAGAGGTTCGGAATAAGGGTTAGCCTCTTCTCAAAGAGGAAGCTGCGCGTAAACGGGGTCAAGCACGAGAAGACTCTGGGTGCAGACGCCAATGAGAAGGTCATACGGGTGATATCGGAGCACAAGGCCGATATAATTTATCCTGTAGTCTCGTGCGCCAGCATAATATCAAAGGTGACCAGGGACAACGAGCTAGACGGCCTTCGCGACCGGCTGGGCATGGACATAGGCTCCGGCTATCCCTCGGATAAGGTCACTATAGACGCAATAAGGGCAAACCTGCACAACAAAACCTTCGGGCAGTACATGCGCGAGAGATGGAAGACACTGAAGAACATAAGGCAGAGCAAGATAGACGACTTCTTCAACTGATAATATGCCTATAAGCATTGCGTTCTACGGGGAGAGAGGGGCATACACGGAAGAGGCAGCAATGGCAACGTTCGGCAAGTCTGCACGGTACATCCCTGAGCGATACATCTCCGATGTATTCGATGCTGTAGAGAACGGCGCAGAGTACGGCGTAGTGCCGATAGAGAATTCCATAGAGGGGCCGGTAACGCAGACCTATGACCAGCTATCAGACTTCAAGCTCCATATTTCTGGCGAGATCATACTGCGCATAAGCCATTGCCTCATAACGAACCCCGGAACCAGGCTCCCTGAGATACGTAAAGTATACTCGCTCCAGCAGGCTCTCGGGCAGTGCAAGGAGTACCTGCAGAAGATGAGGGTCGAAACAATACCGTATTTCGATACCGCAGGCAGTGTAAAGATGCTAAAGGAGAGCAGGATTCCGGGTGCAGCTGCTATAGCAAGCAGCAGGGCAGCCAAGATATACGGGATGAAGGTGCTTGCAAGAGGCATAGAGACAAACAAGCGGAACTACACCCGATTCTTCATAGTCTCGAAGACCGAGCCTAAGGACCGCGGCAACAAGACATCCATAGTATTCACGCTCAAGAGCTTGCCTGGATCGCTCTTCAATGCTCTCGATGCCTTCGCGAAGAACAGGGTGAATCTTACATACATACAATCAAGGCCGGTCCTGGGCCAGCCATGGACATACAGTTTCTATGTCGATTTCGACGGTGACAAAGGCGATAAACGTGTTGCAAGCGCGCTCAAGGATCTAAAGAAGGCAACGAATTCGGTAAAAGTCCTTGGATCGTATAAGAGAGCAGAGGGGTGGCTCAAATGAAGATTGCAATAATAGGCGGATCCGGAGAGATGGGAGAGTGGTTCGCAAGGCTCTTAAAGAAGAAGGGGCACGATGTCATTATTTCCGGGAGGCATTACGGAAAGGTTCTCAAGAAAGCAAGGTCTCTCGGCGTGAAAGCCGCAAGGAATAACACCGAAGCCATTGACGGTGCAGATCTTGTCATAGTATCGGTGCTTATGTCGAGCTTCAAGGATGTGATAATCGAGATAGCGCCATGCCTGAAGGAAAGCCAGACAGTCATCGATGTCACCTCTGTAAAGGAGCTTCCGGTAAGGATAATGCACAAGTACATCAGGAAATCGACAGTGCTAGGCACACATCCTATGTTCGGGCCCAGTGCAGAGGCCATGGGCCAGAATTTCATACTCACTCCCACCACCAAGGCAGAAAGGAGAGTTGCAAAGGATTTCGCCCTGCTCTTGAAGGGGTATGGGTTCCGCGTTCACATACTCTCCCCGCAGAAGCACGATGAAATGATAGGCGCGATCCTCTCGCTAACCCACTTTGTCGGGCTTGTTACCGCAGACACCTGGAAGGAACTCAGGATAGAACGGTACATAAACACGAGCAGCACTAGCTTCAGATTCCTGCTGCAATTCGCCAAGAGCGTAGTTGACTCAAGCCCCGAGCTGTATTCTTATCTGCAGATGGATGTGCCAAACGTAAATGCAGTGGAAAAGAAGTTCATCAACAATGCCGAAGCATGGTCTCGGATGGTGGCGAAGCGGCAAAGATCAAGTTTCAAGAAGAAGATGCGCTTACTTAGCGACTACCTTAATGGGCTTGCGGATTAGCGCCTTCGCATACTGGGGTTAGTTCCGTTTCCCCGCCCATCGGGAAAATACCAGCACCCCAAACATTGTTCATGCATTCTCCCCTAAGGCATCGCCCACGCATATAACCAATAAGAATTCTGTTTCGTGCATCTGGCTCTGGATCATGCATAAATGCCGCCGCCCCTCTTATCTCTTTGGCTGTGTTACCGCATTTCCATACCGAGATTAAATTTTCCGCAAAATCATAATGTTTAAATAGTAAACTCTGGTTCTGCTTACTTGGTTTCCATCTAACTCCGACAATCGGTTTAAATACCTTGCTTTAACTCTATATACCAGCAATTGTGGCCATAGGCTCATTGCTGCACAACATGTTGTGTGTTGGGCGACTAACTGACGTGGGTGTCTATATGTCCGAAACCGAGAAAAAAACCGAGATTCTTGAACAAACAAAAAGCCTTAACGAAGAAGGCGCAGTGATACTCCCAAAGGAGACACTTGACTACTTTGGGGGCGATGAGATAAGAGCCAGGGTCTTCTACGAGAAATACGCTCTCAAGGATGGAAACGGCAAGATAGTGGAGAAGCTGCCCCAGCAGATGTGGGAAAGGGTCGCCAGGGAAATATCCTCAGTTGAAACAACCCCTGAAAAGAGGCAGGAGTGGCTTGAGAAGTTCAAGTGGCTTCTAGGCGACTTCAAATTCCTCCCCGGAGGCAGGATCATGTTCGGCGCAGGGCAGGCAAGGAAATCAACGCTGCTCAACTGCTATGTCATACCGATCAAGGAAGACTCGATAGAGGCGATCTTCGACTGGTGCAAGGAGGCGGCAAGAACCTACAGCTACGGCGGCGGAGTAGGAACTGACATATCTATACTCAGACCTAAGGGTGCGCCGGTAAACAATTCCGCAGTCCACTCTACCGGATCCACCTCATTCATGAACATATTCAGTGAGACTACGCACACTATCGGCCAGTCAGGCAGGAGGGGCGCGCTCATGATAACCATAAACGTGGATCATCCCGACATAATAGACTTCATCAACATAAAGAAAGACCTCCTGTCGGTGAGGTACGCCAACATAAGCGTAAAGATAACTGACGAGTTTATGAGGGCTGTAGAGGCAGACACTGATTTCACGCTTAGGTACAACAACAAGGTAATAGGAGAATATGACAAGAAGGTGAAAGCCAGGGATATCTGGAATACGCTTGTATCGTCTGCCAGAGACTGGGCCGAACCAGGCCTGATCTTCTGGGACCAGGTAAAGAGGTACTCCCCAAGCGAGTACAATGGCATGGATGTAGTGGGTACCAACCCATGCTCGGAGCAGCCGCTCCAGGGCTACGGCGCTTGCGACCTCGGAAACATCAACCTTTCCTCATTCGTTGCTGGTTCATTCACCGACAAGGCAACCCTCGACTGGCCATCATTGGAGAAGACAGTTAGGTATGCAGTCAGGTTCCTGGACGACGTGCTTGATTATAACATGGACAAGCACCCGCTCAAGCAGCAGATTGAAGCAGCAAGGAGCAGCCGAAGGATAGGGGTAGGAGTCACTGGGCTTGGAGACATGTTCATCAAGCTTAAGATAAAATATGACAGCGACCAGGCGCTTGCATTCACAGACGACCTGTTCAACAAGATCGAGCACATAGCATATGATGAAAGCATAGAGATAGCTAGGGAGAAGGGCTCGTTCCCACTTTTCGATAAGGAGAAGCACCTTGCCATGCCATTCGTTAAGACCTTGGCACCTGAGACGCAGCAGAAGATAAGCGCGTACGGGCTTAGGAACGTGGCAATACTGACCGTTCCCCCTGTCGGCAGCGGCTCGGTGCTAGCAGGCACATCAAGTGGAATAGAGCCTGTATTTGCGTTCTCGTACACAAGAAGAAGCGAGTCGCTCAGCCAGGAGTTCTTTAAGGTCTATCACCCGCTCGCCCTGGAATACATGAAACTTGCCGACCTGAAGGATGATTCCCAGCTTCCCGACTTCTTCATACCTTCCCACAAGATCAATGCTGATTTTAGGGTGAAGATGCAAGGCACCATACAGCGCCATATAGACAGCGCAATATCCTCAACAGTCAATCTGCCCAAGGAGACTACGGTGGAACAGGTGGGACAGATCTACATGCAGGCCTGGAAGGCGGGATGCAAGGGCATAACCGTATACAGGGAGGGCTCAAGAGAAGGGATCCTTATAACAGACGAAGAGGCATCGAAACAGAAGGAAAAGCCCGAAGAGGGTGCAGAGTCACACCATCTCGCCCTAGAACCATGGAAAAGGACACGGCTTCTTGTAGGCCAGACAGTCAAGATAAAAATGCCACAGGGAGCGCTCTATATCACGGCCAACATGGATGAGAACGCGGTAATGCGCGAGGTATTCATCAACCTTGGCAAGACCGGTAGCGAGGAGAAGAGCTATGCCGAGGCAATAGGAAGGCTGATAAGCAAATACCTCCAGATCGGCGGGGACATAAGAGAAGTCGTAGATTCGCTGAAGGGCATAAAGTCCAACTCATCAATCTCGTGGGACCAGGGAATGAAGATATACAGCGTACCTGACTCAATAGCCAAAGGGCTTGAGGTCATGCTAGGCATGCAGGCTCCTGTCTATGCCGCGCCCCTTTCAAAGGACTCAACCACCAAGATAATAACCACAGGTCAGCAGATGCCCATAACGGGCACTGAGAACGAGACGCAGAAGCGCTTGGAAACATGTATCTCATGCGGCGAGCGCACAGTGGTTCACGAGAATGGCTGTTATGTTTGCAAGATGTGCGGGTACACCAAGTGCGACTGAAGTTAGAGCCGCCTGCCCGCATCTCTGCGCTATTGGATGTAGGCGATGAGATGCCCTTACTGCAGATCAGAGAACACCGAAGTCATTGATTCCCGCGATACCGTGAATGGGGAGAGCATACGGCGCAGGAGGGAGTGCACATCGTGCGGAAAGAGGTTCACTACCTACGAGAGGGTAGACCTAGCAGAAATAACCGTAATAAAGAAGGATTCCACACGACAGCCATTCGACAGGGTCAAGATACTCAATGGCATAGTCCACGCATGCGAGAAACGGCCTGTCAGCATGGAGCAGGCAGAGGCAATAGTCGACAAGGTGGAAAGCAAGATCCGGGCCAGCGGAATACACGAGATAGAGAGCAGGAAGATAGGGGATATGGTAGTAAAGGAACTCTTCAGGCTCGATCCAGTTGCGTACATAAGGTTTGCCAGCGTATACAACAACTTCGACTCCCCAGAGGAGTTCAAGAAGGCCGTGCTGCAGTTCAAGAATGCAGGGCGTCCGAAAGGCAGGGCTAGGAGACCTGCACGTTAATGTTACCGAAGACGGTGTGCGGCAGATCCGAGCTCTGGTCCGTATAATTGATTATAAGATAGCCCAGGAAATCGGATCCTACCTTACCTGAAAATGCATGCCCGGCAGAGTAGCACTGGACTGCCATGGTGTAATTGCTTCCTATATCTACAGTTACCTGGTTGGACGGGGGGTTGTACGGCTTCTCCATTATCGTATTCGACACCGTAGTATTTGAGTTGCATCCTGCCGCTGTCATGTTCACCGGGGATCCTGTTGTCTGTAATATCGTGAAAGAGAGCAATCCGTTCTGCGACATGTATAAGTTTGTGCACGATAATCCTGCAGGAAGCACGCAGGTAGTAGAGGTAGATGGGTTGAAGACATGAAGGTAAAACAAGGCTGCACCAACTATGGCTATTACCACAAGCGCCCAGCCGTAAGTTGTTATATATTCCATTGCGGACTGAAGCCTGTATCCTGCCATAGCTTCTACTTATGGCAGTGACGCTTAAATGCCTAACTATTCTGTCCTTCCTGGCTGCAATGCCTGCCGCATAAGCCTCTAACTGCAAGTTTCTGTTACGTGGTAATTACCGTGCATGAATCCTTCTCTACTATCATCTCCTTCTCTGACTGCGCTACCATGCCGCCTTTCTTCTCTACCAGGACCGGGAAGGTCTCCAATGCGCCCGCATGGGAAAGCTCCGCAAGCGCCCTCCGTATCGCAAAATCGCTCAGGCCTTTCATTTCCCTGTTAAGCCATCTTCCCGCAAACGGATAGGTGAGATAGTTCTCTTCTACGAATGCTGAAACGCTCCTTGTCTCGCCAGACCTTACTGCAGCATCCCCAGTCTTCTGGAATATCTCCACAATCTCGCCTTCCCTCACCAAGCCCTCGCCATTGGTTATGAAAGGTTCAATAGCAATGACCTGCCCTTCCTCAAGTTCTGTAGTGTCGCCGTTATCATAATTGGGTATGAATACGTCTGCATGAAGCTCATGCTGCTCCACCCCATGGCCTCCAAGGTTCCTTATAGGAACAAAGCCCGCGGATCTTGCGACCCTTTCTATCTCCCTCCCTATCTCATTGACTTTTCTGCCTGCCCTGACCATGCCTATTGCAGTCTCCAGGGCAATCTGGCTTGCCTCAACAAGTTTGCCGTAATTCCCAGAGAGGTCTACAGTGATGGCGCAGTCCCCCAAATAATGGCCTTTCCTGGCCCCAACATCCAGTTTAACCAGCCCATTCTCCGGCACGACCGACCTGTCATCGAAAGTTGGGGTGTAGTGCGCAGCACTCTGGTTTATCGATATATTCACTGGAAATGCAAGTTCAAATCCCCTATCCTTGATGTATCCTTCCACTGCCTCAGCTATCCCCAGCAATCCTGCCCCTGCCTTGACAAGGCCCTTTCCGTGCAGCAGCGCCTCATACGACGCCTTCCCAACTTCCTTTATCGTCCCGTAATCGTAGTCATCCTTTTTCTCCATAATCAAAGCCTCTTCTGGGATCCTCCCTGGGCAAGTTCCTCTTCTGTGAATCCCAATTCTTTAAGTATCTTCAGCGTAGCAGGCAATACCTGGTGCTTTATGTAATATTCCGGATCGTAATCCTTGGCAAAGTCCTCAAGGACCGCCTTCTCAGATATCGAAGCCCCCTTCCTGGTTATGATATAGCCTATCGTAGCTCCTTCAACCTGGTCCTTGGTCTTCAGGCCTTCCTTGACCGCGCGCTTTGCAGCCGCAAGTTCCGGCGACTTAGAATCATAACTGTCTATGCCCTTCCTGAGCTGGGTATATATGACAAGGTCCTTCAGCGGAGTGTTCCCGGATTTCAGCTGCGTTATTACTTCTTTCACAATAGAGACGGCCTTCTCCTTGCTTCCCTCATGGAGCACTGCCTCAAGCACCTTTTTCTGCGCCTCCCTGGCCACGAATGACCAGTCCCTGCGCACAAGCTCAAACCCTTTTATCTTTATCCTTCCGGATTCTGACAAAAGGGCATATTTCTTCTTAGCCCCCCTCGAATCGTCTCCGCTGCCCTTTTTGCCAACGAACACGCCCCTCACGTAAAAGTCCTCGAGCTCAAGCTCCATTGATTCAGGCAGCGACTTGTTAACTGCCTTAAGGAAACTAAGTGCGTCTTCCTTGGTCTTCTCCCCCAGGAGTATGAAAAGCGAGTCCGTATCCCCGTAGAGCACCCTGAAGCCATCCTTCTCAGCTTCCTCCATCGCCCTGTTTATGTAAAACCTGCCGAATGCAGTGACGCTGCTTGCGCACTCCCTGTGATACCAGCGCGAGCGCGCATAGCCAAGGTACCCATAAAAGGAATTTGCAAGTATCTTCAGCGCCTGCGACCTTGCTGCAAGCTCCTTGCTGTCCGGATTCTTCTTGTATGCTTTTTTTACTGCGGTCCTCTCTGCCACAAGCATCCTTAGTGCCTTTGGCACTATGCCCATCGGGCTTTTCCTGAACTTGGTGCCATCAGGAGATTCGTAATACTCGGAGCAGTCCTTGCATATGGTTGACGGGTCTATATTATGCGCTATTATTATCGAAGGATACAGCCCCCGGAAATCGAATACGGCTATGTTATCATAAATCCCCGCATCAGGAGTCTTTACGTACGCGCCTTCAAACGGGTTGGCCAGCCTGTTTGCTATATCCGACTCGCTTGGTTTGTCCGGTATAAGCTCGTTGTTGTTCCTGGCGTACCTCATAAGCAGGTACTCCACCAGCTGGCCTGTCGTGGAGATCGCAGCCTCGCTCAGGGTGGTGCCGGTAACCTTGGCAATTTCCACCTCTAGCGGAAGGAAGAACTCGTAGAGCTTCTCCAGTGCCAGCGAGTCGCTGAGCGAATACTCAGCAAGTTCCTCGAGCAGCTCTCTGCCGCCGTCCCACATCTGCCAGATATTCTTCTTCTCTACAGTTACCTTTGTATCGCCTACGATCGACCTGTACACTTCTCCAAGCGTAAACCTGTTTATCTTGAGGAGCTTCTCCGAGGCGCCGACTATAGAAACAAATTTGGTCACATTGTACACATCCAGGTTGGTTCTTCCAGGTATCTTGACTGTCTCAAGCAGGCCATGATGCTCCTGTTTCGGGTCCTCCCCGTACCTTGTTATATCAAATTTGGTACCAGTCTTCTCTGCCCTCTTTATCAGGTACGGCATGTCGAAGTTTGATGAGTTGTAACCTGCAATTATATCTGTATTATTCTTCTTCACCACTTCAGAAAACGCTTCTATCATTTCCTTTTCGCTAGGCAGGCATACCACAAATGGCTTGTCTATCTGTTTTGTAGTGAGCACCTTAGCTTCCTTCCCGTTGGTATAGCTTATCATTATCGACGGATCGAGGTCAGGTTTCGGTACTACCCTCGGGTTATAAGTCTCAATGTCGAAGCAGATATAATTGAAATTGAATCCGCGCACTTCAGACGGTGCTATGGCATCTACTACTAACATCTCGCCATCTCTGTGCACCTTGGCCTTCACCCCGAACATCGGCGAAATGTCTTTGTCTATGAGATACCTCTTCCAGAAAACGACATCGTATTCGTAGACCTCGCCGAATTCCTTGAGGTAGTCGCTGAGCTTAGGCACATGCCTTGTGCTGCTCACTTCAATTTTGTAGGCCCTGACCATCTGCCCTCTGAGGCCTATCTCGACTTTCTTGACTTCCTTTGCAGATATCTCCTCGTTGTTGTCAAGGATCTTTATGCCTTCCAAGACCTTCTCGTCTGTATTGGGGCTGCTTGGAACCAGATAGAAGTATGGATAGAAAGAGAAATCAAAGAGGCAAAAGGACTCTTCCCCCCTCCTAAGGGTCATCCTTATCACGCTCCTGTTGTCCAGATTCGAATAACCGGCGTCAATTAGTATTCCTTCTAACTCTAATTCCTCCATGCCCATCCTACAAACTGCAAGGCGGCGAGCTGAGAAGATCAGGCTGTCGGCTCAAGCTTAGCCCTAGAAAGCGGCAAAGGCGCGGCGAAGCCTATCGAATAGGCAACTAGCGTTCCCCTGGCGCCACATTCGAAGTTAAGCAGGTTTATTACGTCCTCAGCGTACCTCAATGGCAAGGTCTTCTTCTCCTTCCACGTGGAGGTTATCTCGTCCGCGTCCTTCTTATTCTCCTTAGAGAGCACGTTTCCAGTTATCTTAAGCTGGCCTATCTCCTTTGCCCCGGCGCCTTCATATACTGCAGTAAAAGTGAATCCTACCGTAACATTGTCCTTCTCAACCTTGACCTCCTCAAAGTTAATATTGAATTTCATGTTTCCTATCGCTTCGCTAACTTTTCTATCTGCTTCTACCCTGGTTACTTCTAATCCTGTTATCATTTAATCACTCCAATAACCTATATAATTCAAGATTTATAAATGCAATGCCGGCATAGCCATAAATTGATATGCTGCCCATCTCTTATTCAAGCAAGGGCATGTGGCGTAACTTGGATAGCGCATCGGGCTTCGGACCCGAGGGTTGCGGGTTCAAATCCCGTCATGCCCGTAAATTAACAAAGGGACTCAGATGAAGATAAACTTGGGATCCAAGAACGTGGCAAAAGTAGAGGCGCTGAAAGACACAATAAAGAGCTACAGCATGTTTAACGGAGCGGAGCTGGCCGCGATGGAGGTTGACTCTGGCGTTTCTGCGCATCCAACCTCGATTGAGGAAACCATGCGCGGAGCAACGAATCGCGCTAGGAACAGCTTCAGGGAATGCACTTATAGCGTAGGCATAGAATCCGGATTAATGGCTGTGCCTTTTACCAAGACGGGCTGGATGGAAACCTGCGCCTGTGCAATATACGACGGAAAGAATATCTACTTTGGCCTTTCCTCCGCCTTTGAGTATCCTCCACAAATAACAAAAATGATCCTTGAAGGAATAGAGGCAAGCGAGGCTTTCCGCAAGGCAGACATAACTGATCATGTCAAGCTTGGCAACACCGAAGGCGGCATTATAGGGCTGCTTACCAAGGGCAACGTGAGCAGGAAAGAGTATACGAAGCAGGCTATAAACAACGCACTGATCCAGCTTGAGAATCCGGAGCTCTATAAATAATCCATGGGCATGTAGTGTAACTTGGATAGCACGGCGGCTTCCGGAGCCGTAAGTTGCGGGTTCAAATCCCGTCATGCCCGCTACTGCAATGAGTGACATCCGAGCTCAAATCCCGGCAATCCCGTTGAAATCCGGTTATATAATTGCTGTGCCGGGCTCCGGAAACGTGGCATCAGATGCATTCCATAATCCTAATAATCCGGTTATTTTCCCCTTTTGTAAATGCCTTTTTTATATGCTTTATTGCAAATGCTATTCATGGGGCGTGGAAAACAAGAAGCTAGGCCAGACGGTAAGCATGCAGGCCTGACCTCCGAAGAAGCCAACAGGCTTGCAGGGAAATACGGGTACAACGAGATAATTGCAAAGAAGAAGAACCCGCTCCTCCTGCTTCTTAGGAAATTTTACGGGCCCGTCCAGCTGCTGCTCTGGATTGTAGCAATAATATCCCTAATAACCGGTAAGCCTGCCGATTTCTACATAATAATGGCGCTTCTTATTTTCAATGCGGTTGTCGGCTTTCTTGAGGAATACAGGGCCGACAAGTCGGTAGAAATGCTTAGCAGCATGCTTGCCTCAACAGCAAGGGTGCTGCGTGACGGGGAGTGGAAAGCGATGCCAGCCAGGATGCTTGTACCTGGCGATGTAATCAGGATACGCCTTGGCGACATAATACCTGCAGATGCAAAAGTGCTCGAATGCGAGCTTCTCGAGATAGACGAGTCTGTTATAAGCGGTGAGTCTTTTCTTGCCGAAAAGAAGAACGGGGATGTTGTATACCAGGGTTCAGTGGCGAAGCGAGGAGAGGCAACATGCATCGTAACGGGAACCGGATATGATACAAAATACGGAATGACAGAGAAGCTTGTCCAGGTGGCCAAGCCAAGATCGCACCTTGAGGGCGCAATACTTGGAATTGTCAAGTACCTCGTAGCCGCAGACTCCGTAATAGTTCTAATAATGCTATTATACGGAACGCTTGTGGTAGGGCTGAGCATAAGCATACTGCTTCCGTTCCTGCTGGTTATCCTTGTGGCGTCTGTCCCTGTGGCCCTCTCTGCTGCATTTACTGTATCTATGGCATTAGGAACGGAGAAGATGGCCAAGGAATCCGTTCTTGTTACAAGACTGGAAGCGATAGAAGATACGTCTACTATGGAGATATTGTGTACGGACAAGACGGGCACGCTCACCCAGAATTCAATAACCCTGAAGGAGATCATACCTTACGGGTGTGATGAGAAGACAGTATTGAAATACGCTACAGAAGCTTCAAGGCAGGAAGACAACGATCCGATAGATACTGCTGTGCTGTCATATGCTGCGGCGTTGCATATCAAACCAGGCAGGCAACTCTCTTTCAGCCCGTTCAATCCCTCTACCAAGAGGACGCAGGCTGTCATATATGACGGCAGGAAATACGAAGTTACTAAAGGCGCCGCATGGGCTGTGATGAGGCTTGTAAGACTAAGACCTGCACAGGAGAAAAGGATTAACGCTACTGTCAACAGCCTTGCTGAACATGGCATGCGGTCTCTTGCAGTGGCTATGCGGAACGGCTCAGGCGCATGGAAATTGATGGGACTTCTCGCGCTTTATGACCCACCCTGGCCTGAGGCCAAGCACCTTATGGAAGAGCTTAACGAACTCGGCATCTCTGTTAAGATGATAACAGGAGACAGCCTGCCTGTGGCAAGGGAGATTGCAGCCGAGGTCGGGCTTGGCAAGAATATACTGATACTTGAAGGCAAGGGCAAAGGATCCGATAAACAAATAATAAACGCCGACGGGTTTGCCGGTGTCTACCCGGAGGACAAATACACAATAGTAAAGGCGCTGCAGTCTGCTGGCTATGTCGTGGGCATGACCGGAGACGGGGTAAACGATGCTCCTGCGTTGAAGGAAGCAGAGGTAGGGATAGCGGTGGCCAACGCAACAGATGTAGCGAAGAGCTCCGCCGCCCTTGTCCTTACCAAGAATGGACTTGAAGTTATAGTAGACGCAGTCAAGGAGAGCAGGAGGATCTTTGCGAGGATGATAACCTATACCCTTGTCAAGGTGGCAAAGGTCTTCCAGATCGTGGGTTTTGTAGCCATCACCTTCATCGCATTAAAATTCATACCCATCACACCTTTCCTACTCATCCTACTGATATTCACAAACGACATAGTTAACATAGCAATATCCACCGACAATGCCGACTACTCTGGAAAGCCAGATTCATGGAATATAAAGTCTATAATGAAAATTTCCAGTGTTATGGGAATTCTCCTTATGGTTGAGGCGCTCGCATTCGTGCCTTTGGGTCTCTATGCACTCGGGCTCAGCATCTTGCAATTCCAGACATTCGCCTTCCTTATATTTAACGTGACCGACCAGCTTGCAGTCTTCAGTCTTAGAGAAAAGAAACACTTCTGGGAATCCAGGCCCAGCACAAAGCTGATACTGTCATCTGCGTTCGGTATCGCAATAGGCGTGACACTTTCCTATTTCGGTATCTTCGTAGCAAGAATAGGCATAATACCTATACTACTCATCTTCGCCCTCGGGGCAGCTTTCATGCTGGTAAACGACTTCATAAAAGTGGCCGCGCTGAAGATATTTATGTCAGATTGATAAAATGATATAATAATCCGCCCTGCAAACCCCTCATCTCAATGGTGGGTTATGTGCGTGAGAAGGTGTATACGTGTGGAAAACAAGAAAGGATTGAGCAAAGAGGAAATAGCTGCAATGAAGGAGTATCTCAAGGAAAAGAATTCAAGGGCCAATGGCGAAGAAGATGTACTTGCCGCCATTGCCAAGATGAAGGAACCGGACCGCTCAATGGCAAGGCGGATACATGCGATTGTAAAAGCCAGCGCTCCTGAGCTCTCCCCAAGGACGTGGTACGGCATGCCTGCATATTCAAAAGATGACAAGATTATCTGCTTTTTCCAGAATGCAGGCAAGTTCAAGGCAAGATATTCGACGCTTGGCTTCAGCGACAAGGCAAACCTCGACGAAGGAAAGATGTGGCCAACCGGGTTTGCGCTTACCGAGCTGACCCCTGCCGAAGAGAAGAGGATTACAGCGCTGGTCAAGAAAGCAGTGAGTGGGAAGTGATGCCCACACGCTCATAAAGAAGTTCTACATCCATAGAAAACCATGCTTCCAATACTTTCCTACAATGCCCTCCCTATAGGGATCTGCAACTAAAGGGAATGGTACATCTCTGTATTGCTTGTATATGCCTCACGAAAGGAACTTCTCGAGGATTGGATACCCCTCAAGCTGATGCTGCTGATCAAGCTGCTGGTAGAGCGAGTACATTATTCCTACAGTAAGCAGTACTCCCATGCCGCTCCCCACCGCACCAGTAAGGTTCGCAAACGCTGCAAGAAGCCCCACAAATATGCTTCCCAGGACCGTTATTGTTGGTATATACTTGTTGAGTATGCTCTCCGTTATCCTTGGATCCCTCCTGAATCCAGGTATCTGCCATCCCACGCTCTGGAGCTGCTCTGCGACGTTCTTTGGATTCTGCCCTGTCATCTCCACATAGAACTTTCCGAAAATTACACAGAGTATGACAAGCAACAAAGTGGAAATTATGACATGGACCCATTCCGGCACCAGTACGCATCCGTTTGAGAGCGTACAGCTTGCCGCAAGGTTCGTACCGGGCTTAAAGCTTGACCAAGGCATTATCAACGGAGTGGTGCCTGTAGCAAGGTATGAGAAATATGCGCTATAGCCTACGCCGCCATAGCCTGCCGGGAATGGGCTCTCGGTAAATGTATTTATTGAAAGCAGGTAGATCAGCCCTCCATCAAGCGTGTTCGTCAGTGCCCCGGTTGTAGAGAATTGGGGCACGTAATATCCAAAGAATGCTGCAGTGCTTGATGTTGCAGAATACGGGGCTATTATGCCTCCAAAGAGCGATGTCATAGCTATAAGCAGTGATGTTGCGAAGATTACCGGCATAACGCTCGCATACAGCAGCGATATGGGCAACCTTCCCCCAATGCCCCTGAACTGGCTGAATACCATGGGCAGTTCAACTTTCATGTCGTAAGCATATATGCTGACCAACATTACGAGTATTGCCACAAAGAGGGGCCCGAATGCCAACAGCGCCTGGGGTATTGCCGTTGCGCCTGCCGTCGCGAGCTGGTAAGCCGCGGCAGGAAGCAGCACAGTAGCAGTCCCTGCTATTATCGCATACGCTACTCCTCCCGCTATGAACAGGTTTATCCCAGAGCTTATTCCATACTTGTTCATCATCTCGTCTAGGTAAATGACAATTATGGCGCTTATCGCAAGCTCAAAGATTACGAATCCGGTAAAGCCCGGGGTAATGAGCCCTGAATTTGCAAAAGTATACGTATAGAAAGTAGCCTCGATCAGGGCAACAACTATTGCTATAAATTTCTGTATGCTCTGGAATCTGCCACGCTGTTCCATGTCATTCAGGTCTATGTTCAGTGCCCCGGAACCCTGCAGCAGCTGCAACACTATGCTAGAGAGCACTATAGGCGATATTCCTACAGTGATCAAAGAGCCTATATGGGCTGCAAATATTACGTTTGCAAGCTGGAAGATCTGCTGCACCTGTACCTGGCTCACTCCCAGTGCAGGTATGCTGAACATTGCAAAGTAGATAACCATGATCAAGGCCGTCCAGGTCATCTTCTCTTTGAACGTGAGTGGTGATTTTGGCTTCTTTATGCTAGGTATGAACTTTAAAATCGGATTGAGAAATTCCAATGCCATGAACGTTCACCATTCTATACTGTCAGTTCCACGAAATAAGCCTTATTGCTTCTGATCCCTGACCTCTTCTTGGGCTCTCTTCCGAAGACGGCTTCCAGGAATCCATCCGCCATCGAGACCGAGAGCTCCACAAGACCTTCTATAGAGTTATATTGCTTGTAATTAATCCTTATAACCCTTTTGCCTTTCAACTTACGTACCTCTATACTATTCATATCAAAGTAGCACGCGATCTTCCTTAACGCATCTTCATAGCTAGTCCTGCTGTGCACCTTGGCAAGCTCGATTCCCGCAAGGTAAAGTATGTTTGATGATTCCTCAAGCAGCTGTTTCTTCATCAGAGGCATATTGGGCAGTATGAGGTAATACCTATTCTCTCCCTTCTCTGCCTTGTCCGGTTCCACTGCCTCTATCCTCTCCGCTATCGCCTTTATGACATCCTTCGGCTTCGGGTTCACAGCATCTGATGGGTGCTCTTGGGCCTCCACCGGCTCGGCAACAAATTGGCAAACATCGGAATTCAGATACGTACATAGGGTCTCATGTACCTTTATGCCGGTACCAAGGTATCCCGAAAGGTACCCCGCTATGATGCCTGCCTCGATTATATGCACGGGAATGCCCAGCGAAGTCGCATTCGCCTTTGTCTTCATAGAGGTTATTGTCGCATGTTCGAGAGAAGGATAATAAAGCACCTTGCCAAGCCCCAGCCTGTCCAGCGCCCCAAAGAGCGCGCCTATGTGAGCTTTGCCATAGCTGTTCATCTGGTTGCCCATGGAAAACCCAAAGCCGTATCCCAGTCTCCTTGTAGACTCGGTAAGGCTTAGTACAAGGTCTTGAACGGTCATGCTGTTTTCCCTGTGGCCCATGCTTTCCTCAACAAGATCCATCACAACAAGCTCTTCCAGGTTCTGTACGGGCCCTCTCTTCCCTCCAGAATTCCAGGTCTTAAGCCCCCCCCGCCTGCTGCCTCTCATTGCCATTTTCTTTATCCTGTGGGTCTTTCCCCCTGCTCTCCTTTTCACCCTCTTTGTTTCTAGGGCACGCTTCCCCGTTTCCCCAAATCTCCTGATTTTATGCGGCATAGCTTCCAGAATACTTCATCTCTCAGCAATAAAAAACATTGCATTGCTGAAAAGATGCAGTTATCAAGGCAATCGCTCAAGGCAAAACACTGTCTAACAAACGGCAGCATCATTATCCTAAGTGCACATAATTATAGTCTTGTCATTTGTCTGGCATTGGCTCCACATTCTCCATTGCCAGAGTGCCGCTGCAAGGAAACTTCTATTGCATTTAGTAGAAGCAAAACATTGAGATATATGGCATGGCCTGGCTAAATTGACCTACCGCAAATATATACTTTGCATGAAGTAAATATTATTCAGAGATGTGCGCATGAAAGAAGAAAAATACGAGACCCTCGGGACCAATGTACTGCCTGTAAATTACAATATACGATTTGATACAAATCTAAAGACATTCAGGTTCGGCGGAAGCGAGAAAGTCAAGGTTAGTATAAAGGCATCCACTCGGAAGATACTGCTCAATGCGTTTGAGCTTCAGATACTGCACGCAAGTGTCAAGTCCGGAGAAGGCGTACAGAAGGCGAAGGTAGCGTATAACAAGAGGAAAAAGCAGGTCGCCCTGAAAATAGGCAACCCCGTTTCCGGAGATGTTGTGCTGGATATAGAGTTCACAGGCACGAACAAC
>JAJZJB010000031.1 GCA_021810375.1 Microcaldota archaeon | reverse complement strand
TAGGCGCTTCCGCCGGCAGTAGTGGCAAGCCACTGGTAGGCATACGGCTGCACTCCGCCATATGCGCCGTTGGAGGTAATGTATGCAGTATTTGTCTTCACTACAGTGTTTGTTGCAGGCAGAGCCGAGTATACTGCAAGTGCATTGCTAACGACTACGTTCACGGTGCTGCTGATCGCAGATACAGACGGGCTTTCCGAGTCGGTAGCCTGCAATTCCAGCATATAATTGCCTGTAGGCGTAAGCGAGTTTGTAGCAAATACACAGGTTGTCGTCTGAGCATAGGAACCACACAGGGTATTGGCTTGCGCCGAGGAGAACGAGATGCCATTAACGGCAGTTGCAAGCCATTGATACGAGTAGGGTGCAGTCCCGCCATATGCACCTTGGTCTGATATGTCTACGGTGCCATCAGGGGTAACGTAGCTCGTTGGCGGTGAAGGCATATATACTGCAAGAGTCGAGTATGTGACAGCTACTGTTGCAGGAGATGATATCTGTGTGTTTGATGGGACCTCAGAATCCGTGACTGATAGTTCGAACAGGTAGTTGCCGGTAACTGTTCCGGAGTTGGTCTGGAACTGGCATGCTAGCGCTTGCGCGGAAGATCCGCATAGAGTGTTTGCCTCGGATGCGGAATAGGTGCTTCCGCCGGCAGTAGTAGCAAGCCACTGGTATGAATAGGGTTTTGTGCCTCCGGATGCGCCCTTATCAGATATGTATGCAATAGCGCTTCTGTAAATGGAATTGTATGTCGGGGTTGGCGGAGGTATCAGCAGTGCCAATGCACTCCTGTAAACCAATGTTATTGTGCTTATGCCATTTGCAGAAAAGGTGGTAGATGCGAGCGCGTTGTTCCCGATGAGAACATTATTTGTAGCAGACCATGAATTGAATACTAGTGATGTGGCAGGGCCAGCCCCAAGCGTGTATTTCGCACCGGAGATTAGCTTTAGTACTGTTCCGTTTGGATACTCTACGCCTTGCACTGCAATGCTCCCGGTTCCGGTTGATGTAATAAGATTGACCGGAACGGTAAGAGACCTGACAGGTGTAGCAAACGAAGTTGCTGTACCAGACGTGTTGTAGAGAGTATTTGAACAGGAAGGCGTACAGATACCGTAGGTGAGCGTGAACGGGAAGTTAAGCTGTGCTCCGTCAGCAACATGATATCCAAGAAGAGATGCATTGCATACTATTTGCGCTCCCTGTGGCGCGTTTGATGGATAGCATGTGCCATAGTATTTAGTCTGCGTAAAAGACGGTGAGAGCACGAGTATGGAGTTTGCCGGGAAATAGATCTTAGATCCGAGGTTGTTAACGAAAGAGAGTGTCATTACTGAGCCAGAGCTGTTTGAAGTGAATAGGAGTGAAGAACAGGGCATTGAAGGAGTTATGTAGCATGATGAGGGGGTCTCTGTGGCTGTGCCCTTTGAGAATACAAACACGGCTATGATTACAAGGAAGATTGTGATTATTATGAGAGACCATGCATATGTGCTTATGAATTCTATTGCAGATTGTACGCGCAAGATCCCGATGCCTCGATTACCACTTAACTTGACTGATAAGTATATATTACTTTACCATTTGCTGGCGGAAAACACGAAAATCGAGCACTATCTCTACTTCCGATGCAGAGTATGTGCGTACTATTCGCTTGGAATTGAACCTGACCACTTTACCGTGCCTCGAAAAGAAGCTACGTATGCGTTTCATATGCGAAGAATACGGATCTTTGGACTTGCTGAATGCGTAGTAGTGCACCACGCACCCGTTTCTGGCCATCTCGTTAGCAGATCCGAGGAAATTGTATGCGTCCTTGGGCAGTGGCATGACTATGCGGTCCGCAAACTTTCTGTAGTTCCTTGCCTTTTTCTTCGCGTCGCCCAGCACAGGGACCACATTCGAAAGGCCGTTTATGCTTATGTTATCCAGCAGGGAGCCATATGCGCTTCTGTTAAGTTCTATGGCAACCACGTTGGAGTTTTTATGCTCCTTGGCTATGAGGAGCGCAAAGGGCCCTACGCCTGCAAACAGCACCACTACATTTTCGAAATCCTTTGCAAGTCCCGAGATCCTCTTTCTTTCGTATGAGAGCCTTGGCGAGAAGAAGGATTTGCGTATATCGAGCTGCAGGATTATCCCGTTCTCCCTGTATCTGACATTATATCCGCGCTCTCCGGCCACATGGCTGAATTTCCTAGTGCGGTATATCCCAGAGACCGCACCGTTCTTCCTTATCACGCGCTTCACATTCCTGTTCACTGACATTATGACCTGGGCAAGCTTCTTTGCATTCTCCCCCCTCTCATCTATGATTGCCGTGTCTCCTATTAGGTCGTAGCTCTTCGTTATCTTGTTGTATTCAGGGTAACCGATCTTGCGTAGCAGGGTCTGCCGGTATTCCTTCCTCGCAGAAGACCTTCTGAACCGCATCTTTGACCTCTTGGCACCAAGCACGGCAAGTTCCTGCATTGCCTTGTCGTCAATGCGGGAGATAGGAAAGTATATAAAAGAGTTTCTTCTAACTACTTTGTGTTGTTTATCCATTAGCTTATGCACGTTTAGATAAGCCCGGGTCGCCTCGGCGTTTTTCTTGTTCGCCCTGATGCAGATCATGGAAAGAGATGGATGCTCAAAGGCTAAAAAGGAATAGCGTGATCGATTGTACTTCGTAGTAAGGGTAACTTCAAGCCAGGAGAAGATAACAGCAGATATACTTGAGAACAAGGTACAGAAAGGCACAAGTGGCGTATATGCCATGGTGCTTCTAGAAGGCATGCGCGGCTACCTTATAGTGGAAGCGGAGAACGAGCTTTCGTGCAGGGAACTCGTCATGAACGAGCCGCATGTGAAGGGAGTATTACCCACTCCGCTCAGCGATGAGGAGCTTGACAAGATGCTTGTAACTAAGAAGCATACGCAGGAGATAGGCGTCAACGACGTAGTAGAGTTTCTTGCAGGTCCTTTCAAAGGCTACAAGGCCAAGGTCATAAAGGTAGACTCTGCAAAGGAAGATATCACTGTAGAGCTTATGGATGTCGCTGTGCCGATACCGGTAACTACTAAATCGAATATGGCAAGGGTAATAGAGAAGGCAGAGGCTGTTTGATATGGCAGAAGTAATCATAAACGGGTTGATTGAGGGAGGAAAGGCGACGGGAGGGGCGCCGTTCGGGCCTGCACTGGGGCCACTTGGCGTAAATGTCAATAACATAATAAGCGACATAAATGCAAAGACTGCAGCATATGAGGGGATAAAGGTTCCTGTAAAGGTTATAGTGGACACGGCAACCAAGAAATTCAGGATAGAGGTAGGCGCACCGCCAACGAGCGCGCTGATACTCAAGGAGCTCGGGCTCCAGAAAGGATCAAAGGCTAAGGAGGAAGTTGCAGGGAACATTACACTTGAGCAAGTAAAGAAAATAGCCAAGGCCAAGGAGGTGTCCTTGTATGGGAACACCCTGCAATCCAGGGTCAGTCAGGTCCTTGGCACTTGCAAGAGCATGAACATAACGTGCGAGGGCATGCCGGCTAGGGAAGCCATAGCAAAGATCAAGCGCGGTGAACTGAAGGTATAATGGCAGCTCGCGCATGTGGTTGCGTGAAGGATAGCCTTACTTATTATATGATGTACAAAATGCTTAGGAATAGGTTCGGCTATCTTGACTGGTGGCCCGGAGAGACCAATGACGAGATAATAATAGGAGCCATACTTACGCAGCAGACCTCATGGAAGAATGTTGAGCGCGCCCTGGCGAACCTGAAGGAAAGCCATGCAGTAAACCTTAAGAAGATAGGCAGAATGAACCTGAAGAAACTGGAAAACCTATTAAAGCCGAGCGGCTTTTACCACCAGAAGGCACGCAGGCTCAAGGCCATTTCGAAGTATATATACAACAATTACATAAGCCTTGATGAATTGCTCTCCAAGGATAGGGTATCATTAAGGAAGGAGCTGCTGTCTCTTGATGGCGTGGGGAAGGAAACTGCCGACTCAATAATACTCTACGCAGCTGAGAAGCCGGCCTTTGTGGTAGATGCGTATGCGAGGAGGATACTGAACAGGGTTTATGGTATTGATACCGACATAGAGTATGACAAGCTATGTGTCATGATCGAAGGAGCCATAAAACGTGACCTTGGGCTTTACAAAGATTTCCATGCCCAATTAGTAGAGCTTGGGAAGAGGCATTGCCGACTCAAACCAGTATGCAAGGGATGCCCTATCAACGAACACTGCGCTTACTTTATATCTTTAACAAAGTGAGCGGGAAATCCCACATGCTTTAGCGGTGGGATGAGAGCGAACCGCTACCATAAGAAATATAATGTTGGCGGAACAAAAGGGAATGTAATGGAAGTGACAATAGCCTACAAATTC
>JAJZJB010000008.1 GCA_021810375.1 Microcaldota archaeon | reverse complement strand
CCGAATTTCTTTCGGGAGGTCGAGAGTTCAAATCTCTCCAGGCCCATCAAATCCCAGCGTCTAGAGTTTCGGGTTCGTTTCCGAAACCTGAAACAAAGGCAGAAGCCAAGAAAATGCGGGTTCGGGGTTCATTTTCGACGCGCTTCGGAACATTAGAAAGTCAGGAAAAACAGGGTTCGGGGTTGGCTTTTCAGGACTTTCTGCAACATGCTGATTATCTAAGCAACACTATATCGAAGAACAAATTAGAGCAACTTAGAACGATAGTATCGAAGGCTCACGAGCGACGTTTCAGAAGGCGCAAAGAGCCTAGATACGGCTCGATAAACAAGGGTTTTACAGAGCCAGAACTGCAACGCTTCTTTAGAACGATTGCTAGCGAGAAATTCTCGCTCCTGTTCAAGTATCAGGCTCACATGGGTCTTCGAGTCGGCGAAGTCTGCCAGTTGCATATAAGCAACATTGACTTTGACAAGCGAGAACTCACGATTAATAGTGAGAAGTCGGGACACATGGATTCGCTAATAATCCCTTTAGACTTGTTCAAAGAAACAGTAGAGTTTATGAATAAACACCAGACAGAGATTAAAGCAGCGGAAGGCTACATTTTCTATAAGGAAAACGACAACGGCCATACCGGACTGCCTTACATAAATCTGAATTATGTAAGAAACGTCTTCCGAGAAGTCGTCCAGCAGGCTGGCTTAAACCAGACTTACGCGACTTCGGAAGAGGCGTATTCAACGCACAGACCAAGACCATTACATAGGCTGACTACTCATAGCCTGCGGCACTACGCCATAACGCGTTTTGCCAAATCAACTAATGGTAATATAGTCCTAGCTTCAAGGTTTGCTAGACACTCGAGTCCATCAACAACTATGCGCTACATAGCAAAAGACAAGGACGAGCTTTACAAGAATATAGACTTCGCTTTCAGCGATAAAATAACACCGTTAAAGGCCCTTTCAAAATCAATACATCAAAAGTAGATTTTCATTAACATACTATTTTATAGCGCATCCTCTCGTCAAAGGAATTTTCATAATCTACCGTGCTGTAGTTGGAGAGCGATAGCGAAGAAAAATATGAAATCGAGCACGAGAAGTATTAGCCATATAATAGCACCAATACCTCCGAGATACTGTTCAAGTATTCATACCTCCGAGATACTGTTCAAGTATTCCGCCTGAAAAGAATATTACCATTCCGACTGGAATGAGAGCCAAATCTACTAGCATCCAAAAAGCAGTGCGGAGAATGCTCATGTTATCATTAATTTTTTAGCGATAATCTATTTAATCTTATCCTAGAAATGAAGAAAATGCCTTATCCCTCCCATAGACTGCCTTTACGCATGTTTCGCCCAAAATTCATAATTATCAGCTAATCCTATATTGAGTCATTTGAAATAGCACTAGCCGTTTCATTTATTGTTTGGTTCGTACATAAAGTGCCTTCGCATTTTAAAATAAGCACATAATTGTTTTTATTGGCTATAATCTCGTTGTTATTTATTGTGAAATACTGCATTCCATTAACAAAACCCTCATTAGTTGCAAGTTGTGCTTGAGAAACAAAAAGATAACTTGCCTGTGTACTCGAAAGAACCTTTTCTACAAACACGAGCTTATTCTGACCATTTTTATTGATTACATATTTTATAGTATAAGAATTGTCAACTGTTATGCTATTAACAGTCGTATTAATTTCAAATTGGATGGTTGGTGTAGAAAAGTTAGCTGTTAGATTTGTGCCTAGCGCGATAAAGGAGTTGAGGCTGCTGCCATTGAGTGCTACCTTAGTTGAACCGGTATTTAAGACACCATATGAACCGATACCGTAGATGCTAGACAATTGGCTCTGTGTTAAATAAGCAGTAGATACCTGTATAGTGGTAGTTGGAGCAACACTGGTTGTACTACTAAAAACGCGCGTAGCGTAGTTAAAAACGTTCCAAATAAGCACTATTGCTATTATAATTACTATCGCTATTATAAGTAATATAATCAATAGGCTCTTGTCTCCTTTATTCATATCAATACACGACTTCTAACTAATATTTCATCTCCTCCAACGGCGCATTCGCAATTGCAGAGAATTTCCTTTTTATAACAACCATGGTATTTTTAAGTCCAGAGATATCATGATTCAGCGTGTTTAAATTCAGCAGTAACTTCGTCTTTTTTCGCTCCAATTTATAGAGCGTACTACCATAGTACCGGCAGTCTTTGATTTCATCGTCACCATTTTTATAGTCCTTTTCATATTTTGCAAAAGCCCCATCTGCATATCCCATGTTCTTCTCCGTTATTTCTGTTTGAGAATTATAGCTTGATACTGCATGATTGTAGACTTCTTGGGCTTTCCGTATTTCTTGTTCTTTGACGTTTACTTCCGTTATATTTTTGAATATTTCCGCTCCGTAATGAGGATAAAGTCGTTTATACTGTTCAACGCTTCCGTACTGGAGTGTATCTATATCTACGTCTTTGAGTTTTTGTTTTATTATGGCCCGCCCCTTAGCTTTCATACCTCTTAGCGTTTTATCAAGCATTCCAGTCTCATACTTTTCTTCCTTATTCAACAGGTTTTGTAGGTTGGTGAACGCCCTATCCCGCTCTTCCATGTGTTTTTGAATATTTTCTTTTAGTTCTTGGGCATCATTCTTTTTATTCACAGCAATATCAAATTCATGATTTAAGGAGTTAATGACTCTAACTATTTCGGAATAATCAGAATCTAGTTTCTTTTGATATATGTTTCTTATCTGGATCATTTCCTTCTTTCCAGTGATATCTATTCCAGGGCTTTCTGGTAGTTCTTCGCCTTTTTTGCCATCAGCCATACCATTATCTATTGGAACACCTATTTTTATTCCTTCTCCCTCGATGGCTTGGGAGTGGCTTTGCCTATAATATCTTGTTTTTATATCATACCTAGTAAGTATTCCGCACAGAGTACCGTCCTTTACTATTGCAAGTCCATTTATGTGAAACCTACTTAAGTATTCCGCTGCCGCTTCAACATCAGTATCTGATTTGACCCACTTCACATCTCTAGACATTACTGCAGAAACAGGCGTGTTTAGGGACTTTCCATACATTCTATTCCTAAGATCACTTTTGGTGAATATGCCTTCAAGTTTCCCATTATTTGTTACATAAATACTCCAGATTCTCATTCTAGAGAAAATTTCTCGTATCTTTCCAACAGTAGTATCGCTAGTAACGGTTATTGGATTCGGTGTCATTATTTCTTTAACTTCCATTTAAATCACTTGAAATACTCTTTATTCTGTACATTCTTCGGTTTAATCTCTACTTGGAAGTATTTTAACATATTCTTTATAGCTTCCTGTTTGGTCTTAAGCTTGTTAGATAGCTTGTATATTTCTACTATCCTGTCTTCTTCTGGAGATAAGTCTATCTGAATCTTAACCATAATAATACCTTGATATACTATATATCATGCAGATATATAAACCTTTCTGGAAGGAACCTATAATCCTTAAACCACGCCATCACGTTCAGAACTTCGTCCTTCACGTGGGCTAGCGTGCCAACGCACTGTAATCTGCCACCAGAACCGAAACTAGAGCCGATTTTGGAGGGGGCAAAATCGGCCGCCTTTTGTAGACAAAAGACGTAGTTTCTAACGCCGCCATGTCCTACAAAGTTGCCGCAGCAGCCGTAGCCCGCCGTGCGACACCAAAGATGTCTTAAAGGCGGGCGGAGGCTGCAAGGCGTGAGTTTCTCTACATGAAACTCTACATGGACGGCCATAATATTGATGTGCAGTAGTTCCTCGTGAAAAAGCCCTGTTTTGAGGGCTTACGAGGGAGATTTTCTCTACATGGATTTGCTTAGGCATGTAGAGAAACCTAAGTCATGTAGAGAAATTGCCAAAATAATGATATTCAGCCACCAAAACCCAAGATTAAACCGTTCTTGGTCTTGCGACCAAGCTTATGGCTCAATCTGGGTGGGGTTCGATTTTATCACAAAACCGCACCCGGCGTCTATATAAATTTTGGGCGTAGAATAACTATGAATTATCGGGGTTCATTTGCAAGCAAATGTGCTTAATCGGGGTTGCTATGGCTAGAAAGGATACACGTCGAACTTTGTCAGTTCTTCCGTCTAAGGTTGCGGGTTCAAATCCCGTCATGCCCGTCAATTTTAACCAGCAAGTCGCGGGTTCAAATCCCACCAGGCCCGCCATTTGACACGCTGAAGACCGGAGTCCGATTCTCCTCGGGCCTTAGGACTGGAAAGGGGATATCTCCATCGTGGCGCATGCGGGTAGCTTCCAGCGCTTATCTCTGGTTAACAGCGAGCGTAAGAACGTATATAAATATTTGGATGGATAATTTACCTACTGCGTGGTTTCACGATAGCTTCTAAAGGCTTGATAGTAGGCATCATAATAGTAGTGCTTATAATCGCTGTTGCGGTCGGCTATGTAGCCAAACCCGGAGGTACAGCGAATCAAAGCACAAACAGATCGGCCAGCAGCACTACTGCGGCTCCGCAAGCTTCTCCGCAATTGTACGTTAGCATAGCAGGCTCTGATGCAAACTCCGGTTCCAGCTCCGCACCTCTGAGGACAATAAGCCGGGCAATAGCGCTGGCTAAGCCCGGACAGACAATAATAGTAGATCCTGGGACATACAACGAGCAGATAAACATAACGTCACCTGTAACTCTAGAGGGCGAGAATGCTAACACTACAATAATAAATGCGTCAGGGTATATGAACGGCATAAACATAATAGGACACGGTGCAAACGGCACAGTGGTAAGTAACCTCACTGTGGAAAACGCAGATAACCACGGCATATATGCACAGGATGTAGGCAACGTGCGTATACTGCATAATATAGTGGAGCACAACGGCGTCAGTGCCACAGTGTGTCCTCAGCCCCCTACAAAGCCTACGGGCCCATGCATAATCGACGATAAGGCGTTAGAACTAGTTGGGACGGATAATGCCACAGTCGAAAACAACACAGTAATACACAATCTAGCAGATGGCGGCATAGCTGTTGTAGACCTGGGCGTTTTAAATCCAGGCAGCTTGGTATCAACACACATTATTGCAAATGCCATAGATAACAAGATAATCGGCAATAAAGTCTTATATAATAAAGGGGGATGCGGCATTATTATATCCTCTAAGAATACAGGGACTATTGGCAACAAAGTCATAGATAATACAGTGGAATTTAATCCCGCAGGTATAATAGTGGGTGCTGGCACACCAGACTCTGCCACACTCAATACCATAGTCGAGAACAATACTGCGTTTAATAACTTCTTACCCGGCATCATTGTGCATAGCGCTGCTCCAGGAGCCGTAATATCAAATACTATCGTGCTGTCTAATAAAGTTGGCGAAAATGGCAACTTTATAGAGGTAGGTGCGCTGAACAAGACCGGCATTCTGGTCTCCGGAGATGCCATGCCTGTATCAAATATCACGATAAAGAACAACAACGTAAGCAATGAGTATTATGGAATATGGCTGAGAAATGCCCAATATGCAATTCTATTGAACAACACATTTGCGAATGTAACAGTAGCCAACTACACCAACTGAGCCTTGCCTCCCGAATAAAAATGTCTCGATGATGAAAGTGGCAAAATCCAAGAGCATAAGTTATGCGGCAGGCAACGACTCAATCGAGGCATATCTTGCATACCCTGGTGATGCAGAAAAGCACCCTGGGGTAATGCTGATCCACGAGATATTCGGACTTGACGATCATATTAGGAAGGTCGCCGACAGGTTGGCAGCAGAAGGATATATAGTCCTTGCCCCTCACCTTTTTTCCAGCAATAAGCTGTCCGGTGTGCTTTCACAGCAGAATATCTCCGCTGCTATGAAGTTCATGATGTCGATACCTGTGGGGAAGCAGAGGGACGAGAAGTATAGGACCGAGTCGCTTGCAAGATTAAGCGAAGAAGAGAGAAATGTAGTATCGAATGTGTATCAGCTGCTTTTCGTAAACAAGCCTGTGGATCTGCTGACCGAATACCTCTCATACGGGGTTGACTACTTAAGATCTCTGGAAAGAGTCAGCAACAAAATAGGCAGCGTCGGCTTTTGCTTCGGTGGAGGCATGTCGATAAATCTAGGGTGCACAGGCAAGATATCCGCATCTGTCATCTTCTATGGGGAGAATCCAGATCCTATAGAAAAAATAAAGGGCGTCAATGGCCATATCATGGGTTTATACGGCGGCGAAGACCATAGAATAAACTCGAGATTGTGGGAACTCGTAAAGGCGATGGTCGAGTACAATAAACCATTCACAATAAAAGTATTTCCAGGGGTGTATCATGCATTCTTCAACGATACAAGGCCTCAGACCTATAACAAACATGCTGCAGAAGAAGCATGGGATATGCTGCTGAAGTTCTTCGGGGAGAATCTGAAGTGAGTCAACCTAAATAACGGTTTATTCAATGGCTGAAATGGCTAAAAGAGAAAAGCAGTCCATGCCTGCCAGCGCTGCAACGAACGTGACTGGCGGTGCTGCTTCTACAAAGGCAAATGGAGTGGCAGGCGGGTTCCCTCCGTATGCACACCGCCTTCTGCTCCAAAGTTTTTTGCTTGGCCTTATCCCTCCGATTGCGTTGCTAGCAGCCATTATACTGAAAAACCTCGTGCTGCTGACCTACACGCATGTAATGTCAGCGGTTATGTGGACGGGCTTCGACCTGTTCATGGCCTTGATACTCGGAAGGGTGCTCAGGTCATTGGACACAGCCGGTAGGGTGGAGATCGCAAAAAGGCTTACGCCATCCACTTTTTTCATACTGCCTTCTTTGGCCGCGACGACCATAACTGCAGGCATATATCTGGCGATGTCCCTCGGAATCTTCAACTTTGCTTATTATTGGATAGTGGCCGCATTGGTGATAGTGGCGATATTGGCAGTGCAGGGGTTCGTAATCCTCATGCCAAACAGCATGAAGATATTCATTGAGCTTGCAAAGCCCAAGCCAGAAAGGGAGAAGATAGCGAAGCTGAATGGCATAAACATAAGACTTGCCGGGGTTCAGGGCGCGTTCCAAATCCTGATAATCTTCATAATGGTGAATATATCAAATCTACCCAACTCCACGGCCCAATTCAACCTTCCTGCAATCATGTACTCGCTCATCGCATTTGCAGCACTTTTCATGGGCGTATACCTATTCATCTATCGCGGTGCGCTGTCAAGCTACAGAAACGGAGAGCTTGATAAAAGGGCCATTGACACGCTCAGGTTCGGCTTATATGGTCACATAGTCATTTTCCTAATACTGGGGTCAACGCTTGCGTTTGCGTAGCAAGAAATCAAGACACCTGATTCTCTGCAATCAGAACACTAGCTAATCCGAATACTAGCTGCTTATATAGTTACGGATCTAAAAATCATGTGTGTGGGTGTACGGTCCAAGAGCCCAAGACTTACGATCTGAGGCACTTGAATGTGTAGCCAAATGTTGCCCCCGTAGTATAGCTTGGATAGAACACGGGCTTCCGGAGCCTGTGGCCCGGGTTCAAATCCCGGCGGGGGCGACTTCTGAAAGACTGGCAGCACTGTCTGTCATTGTCCGCCAAGCAATGGCCAAAGCAGACAACGGGAGCAGGCGCACGTTTTTATACCTTCCATCCCAAGTAAGAAAGTAATCCAACAATTCTCCTTATATAACGGCGTTGGAGGATTCAGATTATCAGCGTGATGGGTAGGGTTTATGCTTGACATACTTGTAGGGGGCTTTTATGGCGATGAGGGCAAGGGGAAGATCGCTTCGTACATGGCGCTCAGGGACAACCCTTCTCTTTCCGTGAGGACGGGAAGCATAAATGCGGGCCATACAATCGTATTTAATGGGAAGAAGTACGGGCTCAGGATTCTCCCATCGGCTTTCATCAATGAAAAAACAGCGCTTGCAATAGCCCCCGGGGCGCTGATAAGGAGGGATGTGCTCTTCAGAGAGCTTGAAGAGACAGGAGCAAGGGCGAGGCTGGTAATAGACCCACATGCAGGGGTCATAACCGATGAGGATGTGGGCGAAGAGACGAACAGTGCGCATCTCAGAGGCACGGTGGGAAGCACGCTCCAAGGCGTGGGCAGCGCAGAGTCAAAGCGGATCCTTCGGACTTCGAAGCTTGCGCAAGGCTATCCGGAGCTCTCGGAGTTCATGGCAGACGTGCCAGACAAGATCATCGGTGCCCTCGAAGAGGGGAGCACCGTGCATGTAGAAGCCACACAGGGCCACTTTCTCAGCCTGTTCCACGGTTCGTATCCGTATGTGACCAGCAGGAATACGACTTCCTCTGGAGCGCTCAGCGAGGCAGGCATAGGGCCCGGATACGTGGACAATGTAATAGTGATATTCAAGTCTTTCATAACAAGGGTCGGAGCCGGTCCGCTGGGGGGCGAGCTGCCCGCAGAGGAAGCGAAGAGGTGCGGAATTGTGGAGTATGGGACCGTAACAGGGAGGCAAAGGCGGGCTGCTCCATTCGACTCAAAAGTCGCAAGGAGTGTTGTGAGGATAAATTCGGCAAATCAGGTTGCTATAACAAAGCTTGATGTGAAGTTTCCGGAAGCGAGGAAGGTAAGGGAATATAGCAAGCTTCCTGTCGATGCAAAGCGTTGGATAGAGCAGATAGAAGCTGAGATCGGAGTGCCGATAACGCTGATAGGCACAGGTGAGGAGGCTATGGACATTATAGATCTGAGGGACAAGGCAAGCGGGTAATCAAATGGCCGTGAGAAAGGCTGGGTATAAGCGCTTGAGGAAGAGGCCGGCAAAACTTGATGTTTCGTACGGTTCCGTGAAGGGCGCCACTATCTCGCCGGTAGGATTAAGGTACTCTACAGGGATTGCAGGCATATTCGGTGATTCCGGATACCTCGATGCGCTCCTCAAGGCTGAAGCGGCAAGCTCAAGCGCGCTGTCGAGCATATACCCGGAGAAGATCCCGGAAAGGGACTCGCGGAAGATAAAATCTGTTGCCGACACGCTGCATGTCCTGCCTTCTGATGTAAGGAAGACCGAGGCAATGGAGACCCACCATGAGATGGGGGCTGTAATAAAGGAGCTGGCGGCGAAGGCCGGAAAGAGCGGCAGGTACGTTCACTACGCCATGACGTCGGCAGATGCAGTGGAGACGGGAAAGGCGCTGCAGCTCAGGGATGGGCTGAAAGCGCTCATAGAGACAGTGAAAGCTGTGCGTGACGCGAGCATAACCGCTGCAAAGGAGTGGAGGGATATACCATGCATACTAAGGACGCACGGGCAGCATGCAATGCCCGGCTCGTTCGGGCTCCCATTCGCGTTCTTCGGCTATTGCCTTGACAAGAGCGCGGCGAGGCTGGGCTATGACCTGAAGAACATGGTCGAGGGCAAGCTCTCCGGCGCGATAGGCACGTATGACGTTTCGGCAGACGAGGGCATGGATGGCTTCCTTATAGAGAAGAAGGCGCTAGGCTCTCTCGGCATCAGACCTGCCGGGATCTCGATGCAGACGCCGCCAAGGGAGGGCATCGCATGCATCATATCCGATCTTGCGGTTCTTTGCGGGAGGATAGAGAGCATGGCCCATTACATAAAGACGCTCAAGAGGACCGAGATTCTCGAGATAGAAGAGCCCCAGGAATCCGGGACGGTAAGCAGTTCCGCAATGCCGCATAAGAACATACATGGAAATCCGTACATAGAGGAGAGATGCATCTCCATAGCCAGAACGGTTCGCGGATTCGCCTTGACGGAACTTGAGTCGGTGGCAAGCGAGGATTTCAGGGACCTTACAGCATCGCTGTCAGACCGCGTGGCGGTCCCCGAAGCATTTGTGCTTACTGACTATTCATGCAGGCTGATGGAAAATGTGGTAAACAGGATAGATCCGGTGCTGGAGAACATAGAGAGGAATCTGGAAGCAACAAAGGGCGCTGTTACCTCACAGAGGCTGATGAGCAGGCTTATAGCCAGGGGCGCCAGCAGGGAGCGGGCAAGGGCTATCGTAAGGGAAGCTGCGGCAAAAGCGTACGCCAGCAACATTCAGTATCGCGAGGCCCTTCTCTCGGACCAGAGGGTGCTCGGGTTTCTGTCAAGGAAGGAGATAACCGAACTAAGCGATCCAAGGACATACATGGGAAGGTCAAGGGAGATGATCGACAGGATAGCGTCGAAGTACCTGAAGGCAAGGCACGCTACGGGCTGAGCTGTACGGAATTACTGCCTCTCATTGGCCATGCCTGCGCCTCCGAGGGCGGTCCGTGCCGTGGCCCTCATGCGCTTCATGAGCCTGTTTGTCACCGGCTTCACATCAGGGTGCACTCCTTTGTTCTTGCTAGCCGCATTCTTCCATGCTTCGCTGCGCTTTGCATAGACTTTAGGATCTGAGAGTTCAATGCAGTCCAGGCTGTCCTTGTTCACGTCCACCACTATCGTGTCGCCGTTTTCGATAAGTGCTATAGGCCCTCCCAAGTACGCCTCGGGCCCTACATGGCCGATGACAAGCCCGACTGAGCCTCCGGAGAACCGCGCATCAGTCATCAACGCTATTGTGATCTTCTTCTCCCTGCAGATGAGCGTAATCCGCGAGGTCGGATCGAGAAGTTCAGGCATTCCGGGAGCTCCGCGTGGCCCCTCGTAACGGATTACCACCATATCCCTGTCCATAAAGGCGTCCGGGGTTTTTTCAAGTGCAGCAATCAGCTCTTGCTCGCTGTTGAAGACGCGGGCATGGCCTCTGAACACGCCGTCTTCAAGCCCGCCTTCTACCCCTGCTATCTTGATTACCGCTCCGCCTTCAGGAGCCAGGTTGCCCTTCAGCAGCCTTAATCCCCCTGTCTTCTTGAAAGGCTTTGCGATAGAGTATATGACTGTCTGGTCAGGTTTCGGTGGATTGAGCCTCCTGACCTGCTCCGCCAGGCTTTCTCCTGTGCATGTGATGCAGCTTCCGTCGAGCAGGCCTGCGTCAAGCAGCTCCTTGACTATGACCTGAAGCCCGCCTTTTGCATCGATGTCGACCATGGAATAGCTGCCGAAAGGCCTTGCGTTTACCAGTACCGGCACCCTGCGCGAGAGCTCGTTGAACTCCTTCTGGCTGATGACCTCCTTCCAGAGGTCTATGCCTGCAGCTCTGGCAATCTCTACGCTGTGGAGCATCACGTTTGTGGAGCCGCCCATGGCAACGGCGACTGTAAGCGCGTTTTTCAGCGATTTCGGCGTGACTATGTCGCGCGGCCTGATTCCCTTCTTTGTAACTGTGAGAAGGTAATCTATCAGCTCTCCGGGAAACTGCTTCAGGCGCCTCGCGTCATCAGATGCCGGAGCCACCATATGGAGCGGCTCCATCCCCGCAACCGCGATAAACGACTGCATTGTATTGTATGTGAACATGCCCCCGCAGCTGCCGAGCCCGCAGCATGCATTGAGTGCAAACCTGTTGTTCTTGCTCCTGTCCGCCTCTCCGGCAATCTGGAATGCGCTTACGATGTCTATCCGCTCCCCTGTTTCGGGGTCGGTTCCCGGCCTTATAGATCCGTCGGACATTATGATTGCAGGCTCGTTGTGCTCTAGTATCGCAGCCAGTGTTCCAACAGGCGGCTTGTCGCAGGCGACCACTGATATGCAGCCTTTCATCTCGCTGCCGTTCAGGTGCAGGTCTATGCTATCGTTAGACACCTCGCGCCCTATAAGCGAATACCGCATCCGTGGAGTGCCATTCAGCTGGCCGTCTGATATTCCAATGCTGTAGGCCGGAGGTATCAGCCTGATTGGCAGATTGTCCTTTACAATGCGTGCGGCGAGCGCCTCATGTATCGCCTGCACCTTCTGTGTCACGCCTATGTAGCACTGGCTGTCACCAAGGTTTCCTGTCACCCCCCACACGGGTTCGTGGATCTTGTACGGATCCTGGTTGAGAAAGAGTGCTATGCCGACCTTCTGCGCATCGCGCCCCGGATTCTCCGATGTAAAATCTGACTTCGAGCGTCCAGGCTTGTTTATCTTACCTCTCATAGTATCCCTGATTACCTATGCAACGCTAACGTTGTTAAATCTATCTGCATTGCTTGAAATGCATATGTGGCTTTAGCCCGGGGAGGATATCACTTGCATGGCTTGCACTCATCGTTGAAGTGCATTGGCAATTATCTACTTATTTTTCTAGGCCCTCTGTCAACAATACGGCTTATGCCAAGCGTGGCGGCTATCTTCCTGTCCACCACTTCATCTTCTTTATTTCCGACTATTCCATAAGTCTGCCATCTTGGAGTCCCGTCAAAGGCGTGCGGGTACTGCCCCACAGGCGCTACTAAGAGCCAGTGTTCATTGCCTTCAGGCTCCTGCCTGAGACCGCGCACATCCACCTGCACTATCGCAACCTTTGTGCAGAAACTCCTTGCTGCCTCTCTCTGTACCCCGGGATTCAGCATTTCGACCCTTTCCTTTATTTCTTCTATATCGCGACTATTCCCTGCCGCGCTTTTATACCTCGAACCACCCAGGTGCCGGAAGAGCTCGTCGCTTTCCTCAGTTGCCCCGCTAGACAATCCATTTGCGACAACCTTCATCCCCCCGCAGTCGTTATGGGTCATTACCACGAGCCGTGATATGCCCCTGATTTCCCCTAGCGTCTTACTAAGTCCTTTTACGTTTGCCCCAGCATTTGTAAGGACTAATGTCCGTTCCGGAGTCGTTTCTGCAAGCAGGCCACTCAGCGCCTTATAATCCTCGGTCTCCCTGTTAAATAAGCTCCTGAGCCTTTCCTGCCTGACTTTCAGCGGTGTTTCCCTGTCTCTGAAGAGCTTCAGTATCTCCACAAGCCGGCGGTCCATGCACGCCACTATCACTACTATGCCGCTGTCATGGCCCAGCGCAGCTAAACCCTCATCATTACTCATGAAATCAGCATATCTGTGTCTCGCTTTAGATATAAATAGTTTTCGCAGAAAACGGCACAATGCACACGAATGCTGCCTCTGCGCCAGAGAAACGCGCCATAACGGGCCTGTACCACAAAGGCTCGGGCATGCCGCCTACCCTGTCTTTATCCCGTAATCCTCGTCAAGCCTCTGTCCGCTTATCTGTGTAGGCGAACCGTCGATCGGAAGCTCTTGCTTCTTGTTCTTTGGGAAGAGTATAAACTCGCGTATGTCCTTGGTGTTGCGCATCATCGCGACAATCCTATCGAAGCCCAGTCCCATGCCAACTGAGTCAGGGGCGCCGTATTTAAGCGCCTCAAGAAGGAAACCGAAGGTCTTATCCACCGCCTCGTCTGTCATCCCGATCATATTCAGTATCTTCCTCTGCAGGGCAGCATCGCGTATGCGCACCGATCCGGAGCCGAGCTCGACGCCGTTGAGCACAAGGTCGAATTGCCTTGAGGATACCTTTTCAGGTGCCGTGTCAAGGAGCTCCAGCGTCGGCTCAGTCGGTGAGCTGAACGGGTTATGGGCAGGCTTAAGCTTTCCGGTAACCTCATCGGTCTCGAAGAGCGGGAAGCCGTCGACCCAGAGGAATTCAAACTCGGCAGTGTAAAGGCCTATCCTGTCCCCTATCATCTTCCTCAGCTTGCCCATTGCATCGAGAAGCAGCCTCTCCGATGGGTCAGAGCAGAGTATTATTATATCTCCGTCTCCTGGATTCAGCTTCTCCATGATCCCTTCCGCTGCGCCTCCGAGCGATGACGCTATGCTTCCTGGATCGGAGTTGATCCTGCCGTCCCTCACGAAGAGCCATGTCAGACCCTTGAGGCCAAGAGATTTTGCAGTTTCTATGGCCTTGAGCATATAATTCCTGTCGAGCTTCTGATCCGCGGAGCCGAAGCCAGCAGGGAACGCCATTGCCTTCGCCTTGCCTCCGCTCTCAACGACCCGCTTGAGGATGTTGTAGCTGCTCTTTCCTGCCTCGCCAGTTACGTCGAATATCCTGCTGCCAAACCTGAGGTCCGGCTTGTCTGAGCCGTAGTTCTCCATGGCATATCTGTAATCCATCCGCTTGAAAGGCGTCTTCAGTTCCTTCTTCATCGCCTCGCGGAACAGCCTCTTCATGAGCCTCTCTATGAGCTCCTGCGCCCATTTTTCGTCACGGAAGCAGGCCTCAAAGTCTATCTGCATAAATTCCGGCTGCCTGTCCTCCCTAGGATCCTCGTCCCTGAAGCACCTTGCCATCTGGAAATACCTGTCTAGGCCGGAGATCATCGCCATCTGCTTGTATACCTGCGGCGACTGCGGCAGGGAATAAAACCTGCCATGGTTCACCCTCGACGGTACAAGGAAGGTTCTTGACCCTGTCTCATATGTATCCTTTACAAGCATTGGCGTCTCAAGCTCTAGGAAATCATTGTCCCAAAAGAACCTTCTTGTTTCCTTTGTAACCCTGTCTCTAAACTCAATGTTTCCAATCATCTCCCTCCTTCTCAGATCAAGGTATCTGTATCTCAACCTCAGCTCCTCATTGGCAAGGAATTTCCTCTTTTCATCTATGACCTCAAATGGCGGGAGCTCTGACTTGTTTATGACAGCGACCTTTGTTGCATATATCTCCACCATGCCCGTGGGATTGCCCCTGTCAATCGTCTCATCGTCCCTCCTCCTTACCCTTCCAGAAACGCAGATGGCGTACTCCTTGCCTATCTGCTTGGCATCAGCAAGCGCATCGCCATCAAAGACCAGCTGCGTCAGTCCGTACCTGTCCGCGAGGTCTATAAAGAGCTTGCCCCCGTGATCCCTCAGGTATCTGCACCAGCCCTTAAGCTCCACCGGCTTGCCTATGTAACTCTCGTCAGCCTGTCCGCAGTTTATCTCCATGGCCATATGCCCTACTCAACCTTGAAAACGTCCCTGAGCACCTTCCGGAGCTGTTCCGATACGTATCTCGGGTCAGCATTGTGCTTCTTCGCAACCCTGCCTATCACAAAGTTTAGCACCTTCCTGTCTCTCTTGTAATCTTCCAGCAGCCTTGCATTAGACCTTATAATATCAGCAATCTCTTTATTAACCTCATCCTCGCTGACAGCAGAGTAGCCAGAAATCCCCTCCCCTCTCTCTATCTTTTCTATGGTTTCCTTCCTTACCGCGGCTCCATTCTCCACAAGCCCAAGCATCGATTCGAAGTCCCTTCCATTTATCCCGGTCTTCCTGTATTTGATTAGAAGCTCCACTGCGTTGACAATGTTCTGCATCCTGTGGCCTCCCTTTGCGCCGTCTATCAGTGCAAGTGCCTCCCTGTTAAACATTATGAGTTCCCTGAGCGTAGATTCACTGTAGTCGTACCTCTTTGCGTACTCGTGCGCGATCCTGCTCGCGTAGACAGCAGTTTCGGTCTCGACCTTTCGCATATCATACTCGCCAAGGTCGGGCTCATAGATGAAGCCGTACTCCTCTTCAGTCTCCTTCTCCCTTGACTGCACCGTCTTCATTCCGGCTTCGTCGTAAGAGCGCGTTTCCATTCCGATCCTCTGGCCCTTTGAGGCCATAACGCCCTGCCTTTTAATCTCATATCTCAGCGCGTTTACTATGTTAGCCATGCCTGTGACGTTCTTAGTCTCTACCCGGTCCCCGGAAGTGGATACATTTAGGTCGACCTTGAACTCCTGGTCTATGTCGACGCCTAGGTAATAGAGTATGCTCTTAAGCTCTATTATGAACTCCTTCATTCCGCCCTCATCGGTCATGTCCGGCTCCGTCACTATTTCCACAAGCCCGATGCCTGACCTGTTGAAGTCGAGCAGCGTATAATCGTCCCCGCGGATTATCCTTGCAGGATCCTCCTCTATCTGCACCCTGACTATCCCGACACGGCCAGAAGCTGTCTGCACGTATCCTCCGGTTCCTACAGCTCCTCCTATCTGGGTTATCTGGTAGGATTTCGGGAGATCAGGATAGAAGTAGACCTTCCTTACAAACGATATAAAGTCGTTTAGCCTGCAGTTCAGCGCAGCCGCTATCGACTTGGCAATCCCAAGGGCGCGCTCATTAAGCATGGGCTTGGATCCTGGAAATCCCATGCATATCGGGCATATCGCCGTGTTCGGTTCTTCAGCAGACGAGCTGCAGCTGCAGAAGAGCTTGCTCTTCAATGGCAGTGCCACGTGAACCTCCAGTCCTATTCTCATAACGCTCCCAGATTGTGTTTGAATCTGTACTTGAAATGCCTTTCCCACTCCTCCACGAACCCGATAATCGCATCGTCATTGAAATGATCGGTTATTATCTGCGCCCCAATAGGCATGCCATCTATGTAGTCAAAGGGGAAGGAGATATGCGGGAAGCCGCATAGGTTCGGCGGTACGGTCAGCGCGTCAGTCGCATACGACTGCAATGGCGTGAGCTCGCGCACCTCTCTTATCTTTGGCGTCTTGATAGGCATGGTGGGGCTTATTATGTACCCGTCTTTCAGCAGGCCCTTCATCCGGTCTATCAGCAGCCTTCTCGCCCTTAGCGCCTTATCATAGTATTTGCCCCTCACGCTTGCGCTCCTGACGAAGGTGCCGAGGATAATCCTCCTTTTGGCCTCGATCCCGAACTCTGCCCTGGCGTTGCTGAAGAAATCGTTGTAATATTCCGTAAACCTGCCGTACTGGTATCCGTACTTGAATCCAGTATACCTTGCAAGGTTTGTGGATGCCTCGGCAGAAGAGATTATGTAGTAGATGCCGACTGCCTTGCCTATTATGTCAAGATCAACCCGCTTCACCACATATCCAAGGTTCTCCAGCTTTCCAAGAAGCGACTCGAATGGCGCCCTTATCCTCTCGTCAAGGACCTCGTTTAGCTGATTTATCACAAACAGCGTCTTCTTCCCGTCAGATGCCACATTATGGTCTACGCATGTGGAGTCGTACCTGTCTGTTCCGCGGAGCAGGCCGCACGTATGCCTTACATCCCCGGCAGACCTTGCAATGATGCCTATCCTGTCAAGCGAGTTTCCATAGTCTATGAGCCCGTATCTGGAGACAAGCCCGTATGTTGGCGTATAGCCGACAACGCCGCAGAACGAGGCAGGCGAAGAGATTGAGCCTCCAGTGGAGACGGCAAGTGCGACATGGTACTTCATCAACGCGGTGGCCGCGGCCGCGCCGCTGCTCGACCCCCCTGTAACATAATCGCTGTTGAAGGGATTCCTGGCTGGCTCTTCCGAATTTATTCCGAATGTCCCAAAACCGAATTCGTCCATGTTCGTCTTACCCAGGAAGCCGAAGGCGCTGCCTAGCCTGCTGACGGCAGTGGCACTGAAGTTCGGCACATAGCCCTTGAGAATCTTTGACGAGCATGTTGCCTCAAAGCCCCTCACGCAGATATTGTCCTTGGCGCTGAATGGAAAGCCGGCTCTGATGCCTTCGTTGATCAGATTGAAGGCATGAAATTCGCCGTTAGCTCTCTTCAGCTCCTCCACGAGCCTGGGGTAATAGCTCTCCTTCTTCTCCAGCGAGTTGAACTCCTCTATGCTGTTCATACTCTCGGGCCCACAACGTAGAACCTATAAGTCTTCGTGTTCCTGAGCAGGCCCTGTGCATCGTCGTATTCTTCAGTCCTGTCAGGCCTCGTCCGCTGACCAATATCAATGGGGTGGTAGGCCTCCTGCAGCGAATCGCATTCTATCTCGCTGATAATGCCGAAATACCTTATTACCTCGTCAATCTCCTTTCTTATGCCTGCCTTCTCCGCCTCGCTGAGCCTTATCCTGCAGTGCATAGCAAGCCTGTCAAATTCCTTTTCGTCCATGGGTATCAGGTAGCTGGGCCGTTTCGCTGGGCCAGAACGGTGTTTATAGCTGCGTTTATCCTCTTTACCTCATTCTTTGGGTCATCGGCGTTGCACACCGACCTGCCCACTATTACATAATCAGCGCCGCTTGCTATCGCATCGGATGCGCTGCCCCCCTGGGTGCCTATTCCTGGAGATAATATCTTCAGGCCAACGGCTATCTTCTTCACCTTCTTAAGCATCTTGATGTCATTTCCTGGAGCTATAATTCCATATGCTCCTGCTCCTGCCGCAACCCTCACAAGTTCCTTTGCCTTCTTGTTGATAAAAAGGGATGAGCCGGGATGCGACATTGCGACTACGGCAATGGTCTTTACGTTCCCTGCGGCTTTCACAACTGCCTCTAGCGAGTCGCCACCGACAAATGCATGTGCTATAATCCCCCACGCGCCGTTCTCCCTCATTTTCTGTGTTACCCATGAGTTTGTGTCAGGTATATCCGCAAGCTTAAGGTCACATATCACCTTTGAGTATCTTGACAGGTCGACCACTATGTCGGCGTTTGAACCCAATATGAGCGGCCATCCGACCTTGAATGCGAAAACTTCGCCTGACAGCCTTTTGGCCATGTCGCGCGCGACCACTGGATCCATCATGTCGAGAGCCACTATGACTTTCTTATCGTCTGGCATATTAGAACCTGAGACAATATGTAGGTCAGGTATAAATAAGTAGTGTCGCATTCAGTATTGCTGGCTCATGGTGGATTTATGATAAAAGACTTGCTGGTAGATCTAGGCGCGATAAAGTTCGGCGACTTCACGCTCACTTCGGGAAAAAAGTCAACGTATTACGTAGACATGAAGAGTGCCTTTGCCGGATCGCCTGCGCTTCTGAAGGAGCTGACAGAGGAGATATCAAGAAGGCTGACTGCCGGAAAGGTTGCCGGGGTCGAGCTTGGCGCTGTGCCTCTCGTTGTTGCTGCGGCGTTTGCGCGCAGCACGCCTTTCATAATCATAAGGAAGGAAGGGAGGGAGCATGGCCTTAAGGACCCTGTGATAGGGGCCATAGCAAGCGGTGAGGAAGTGGAGATAATAGAGGATGTAGTGACTACTGGCGGCTCGGTTCTTAGGGCAGTCAACCTTCTCAGGAGCAGGGGCGCGGTGGTAAAGAAGGTTATATGCGTGGTTGACCGCGAGGACGGCGGAACTGCGCTGCTTAGGGAGAACGGGATTGAGCTTGTTCCCCTGGTCAGGATCTCGGAACTGCTCAAGAAGTAAGTCTTATTAAGTGCTTAGGAGATAATACTTGATTACTGCTCTGGTCGTCTAGTGGTTAGGATGCGAGCCTGTCACGCTTGCGACCCGGGTCCGAATCCCGGCCAGGGCGTCATCTTGCTTGATGTCTAGAATGCTAAAAGGAAAGCTTTTTATATTCGATTATAATATATTATAATGCGATTAAATGGATGAAATATTTAAAACAAAGATAAGGAAAATAGGAACATCCTTTGGAATACTTATACCAAGGCATATAATAAAAGAAAACAAGATAAAGCTGGGAGAAGAGGTGGAGTTTGCACTCTTGAAAAAGCAGAAGGTAGAAGCCATAGAGAGACTTATAGGCATAGCAAAAAGTGCTGGCCCGTTTGTTAGGGAACATGCAGATAAGGTGTGAACGTGCTGCTTGATACATCTGCGTGGATCGAGCTCTTCAAAGCTACCAAGAATACTGGCCGCATAAAAGAAGTACTTACGAAAGAGCCTTGCTATACGAGCATTGTGACCATTGCTGAAATAGTTAACTGGGCAGAAAAGGAGAAAAGAAATCATGAAGATATAATTGATAATGTTGGTAAAGCTAGCACTATAATAGGGTTAAACGAATCAATAAGCGTTCTTGCAGGAAGACTCAATTTTGAGAGAAAGAAGTTAAATAGCAAATTGGGAATGCTTGACTCATTTATACTTGCGACTGCGATGACATATGGATTGAGGATACTTACAAAGGACAGTTACTTTGGAGATCTTCAGGAAGTTGAGAAGCTATGAAATACGTCCGACTCTCGAATTATTGTTGAAAGAATACAAAAGACTAAAGGTAGAATTAAGGAAAAAGAGGTGACTACAAAATTCAGAAGATGTAGTCATCCAATGCCAAAAGTAGCGTTAGTGCAAGCCCTCTCTAGAAGTTTTAGTATGCTTGTCAAAGTGGGTTTGGATTCAGAGCTATGGAAAGGCGAATCTAATGCGTACCAGAAATTCAGGCTTGAGGGCATCTGCGTATAGCGAACCAGCATGCGAGCCTGTCACGTTTTGAGACGATAGTTATATTAAGGGAGCTGGAATAAGAATATTGCCTGCTTTGCAGGCACTCAGGCAAGCGTATGCGGCAGATAAGCATAATCAGGACTTCTTCTCTTATCTATAGCCACAGCTTCGGCAAGCCTGTGCCACCAGTGCCAATCCAGGCATAATGGCGCTATAAGCTGTTTTTGTGGTCATTATGCATGAATCGATTATCTTGAGATCCAGCTATGAATGTCCAAGAGGCTTTGCCGCATGGAATTAACATAGCGGATATGGAATATAGATGATATTATGAGCAATGTAGTTAGAAAGAATGCACAAACGACTGTGGTATTTGTAAAGATAGGTACGGCAAGCATACTTAATGGCGGAAAGGTAGACAGGAGGGTTGCAAAAGGCGTTGCCAGGGACATTACCGGACTTTGGGGCACTAAGACGGATTTTGGGGAGAACACCAAGTTCGTTCTTGTGACCTCAGGTGCCAGGGAGTTAGGCAGGTTGACACCTGATGATGACCCGAGAACGGCAGCTAGCAGAGGACAGCCTAAATTAATTGCTGCGTATAATAAGCATTTTAGATGGTACAATAGATCGAATAGATTTCTTGGACGGCCGCAGGTGCATGTAAGCCAAATCCTCGTAGAGACCTCTCATCTACACGACGATCCTGAAACTGGAATTACCTCTGCAGTAGTGAGGGCGCTGAGGGAGGATACGCTGCCCATAATAAATGAAAATGATCCACTGGCATCTAAGGAAACAACGCTCGGAGACAATGATAAGCTGACTGCAGAAATAGCGACGAGGCTCGGGGGGAGTGACAAAGGCGTCAATGTCGGTGCCGTAGTCTTTATGTCTATAAAAAATGGCAATGGCGCAGAACAGGCGGCAGGAACTGGGGGCGGAGAATCAAAGGCAGAGGCTGCAAAGGAGATACGCGATAAGAGCATAGTGCCATTGATCGTTGATGGAAAGGAGAGCCATGTTATAAAAAAGGTACTCAGAGGCGGGAAGGTGTCAGATGTTGCCAAGAGTGATGCAAAAGAGCTAATCAGCACTCTTAGAACAGGCTCTTCTGCTGCTGATCTTGGCAGGCCAGCAACCTTTCCACATGTGTCAGTATGACTTGGCAAAGTTGGCTGCCTCCTTTGCCTCCTTTCCGCAGTAGATGCACTTTGCTGCGTTTTTCTCCTGCTCAAACGGAATATTTGTTATCTTTGCTCCTGTCTCCTCCTTGATCTTGTCCTCGCATGCCTGGTCTCCGCACCAGGGTGCGTGGATTATCCCCCCCTTCTCGAACAGGATCTTCTTAAACGCATCATAGCCATCCGCGGCGTGAACAGACGATTTGAGCATCGTCTCCGCCCTCTTATAGAGCTCGTTGTGTATAAGCTCCAGTGTCTCTGCCACTGCCTTATCTGCATCTGCAGCGTTGGTCTCCCTCTTCTCTCCAGTATCCCTCCTTACAATGATCACTTTCCCGTTCCCGGCGTCCCTTGGGCCTATTTCTATGCGTATCGGGACGCCCCTGAGCTCCCATTCGCTGAACTTGAATCCAGGGGAGTAGCCTTCCCTGTCGTCAAGCCTTACCCTGTAATTTCTCTTCAGCAGCCTATATGCCTCCTCTACAGCTTTCCTGACCGCTTCTACAGCCTCTTTCCTGTATATCGGAACTATCACTACCTGTATGTATGCAAGTTTCGGCGGAAGTATGAGCCCTTTGTCATCTCCATGGACCGCCACCATGACACCCAGCTCCCTTGTGGTTATTGCATATGTATTCTGGAATGCATACTGGGAGTTGCCATCTTTATCCAGGAATTTTATTTCGAAGGCCTTTGCGAAGTTCTGGCCGTCAGAATGAAAATCAGGGCCCTGGAGCGCCCATCCATCTGGCATTACGTGCTCTATGCTGTAGCTGTTTACCGCCCCTGGAAAGGTCTCCTTCCTGCTCTTTGTGCCGGCTATGCCAGGAAGGGCGAGATAATCCCTGAGCACATCTTGATATATCTTAAGTATCACATCGCGCTCGGCCTCGGCCTCCTTCTCCGTGGCAAAGACGCTATGGCCCTCGTTCCATAGAAACTCCCTTGTCCTTATGAACGGAGTGGGGTGTTTAAACTCCCATCTGACCACGTTGTTCCACTGGTTGAACCGTAGGGGCAGATCCCTCCATGACCTTATCCACCTTGAATAGCTCTTGTACATTAGGACCTCCGATGTGGGCCTTATTGCAAGCCGCTCTTCCAGCTTTGTGCTTCCGCTCTGCGTTACCCACGCCACCTCGGGCACAAAACCCTCAAAGTGCTCTTTCTCTTTCAGCAGGAGCTTCTCAGGTATCAGAAGCGGGAAGTATACATCTTCTATTCCATCAGCCTTGAACCTGCTGTCGACTGCTTCTGTGACAGCCTGCCATGCCGCATATGCTGCAGGCATAAAGACGAAGCACCCTGAGACATCGGTATAGTCTATGAACTCCGACTTTGTAAGAGCCTGAATGTACCACTCTGAGAAGTTCTCCGATTTCTTTACGGTTACGCCCTTCTGATCCCGTCCGTCTTCTTTGCCCAATACAACACCTTTTATTCTAATAGCTTATCCAGACTTATATCGAGTTGCCTCCTGTTCTTATAAAGCACAGAATGCATGCCTATGCTCCTGGCCCCTCGTACATTCTCTATCTGGTTATCTATAAAAAGCGTCTCTTTTGGCATCAGTTTGAGCTTTCCAAGCGCATATCTGTATATCCTCCGATCAGGCTTCCTAATATGGACGTTGCACGAGGCGAATCTATAGTCAAAGACGTATCTGCCAAGGAGCCTGTTCATAAATGCGTATTTCGATGCGTCTATGTTTGTTATGCATGCAGTCACATATGAATTGTGGAGCTCCCTTATCAAATCTACGACGTCTGTGTCTACTGTAACGTGTTTTTTGTAGAAGCGAAGCCACATGACATCGCCAGCCTTTATGCCCAGGGACGCCGCAATGGCCGCTTCAAAACGTCTGACCGTGAGCTTTCCTGTCTCAAAGGCGGGCACACGCCCCAGCACCGCCTTTCTTACCTGCGAAACGCTGAGTCCACTTGCCTTTGCAAGATATTTATAATAGGCATTATTGGAAAATACGGCAACGACTCCTCCTATGTCGAATATCACGGCCTTTATGGCTTCTGCCATAAGCATTCGTAGCGGAGAATGAATATAAGCGTTGATGCAAACAGGATGTAGGCATAGACATGCACCCTAATCCCCGCGCTCCGTGGATCACAATGGCGCGCAGGCAGTAGCTGCCGGAAAACAGCAAGAGTTATATAGGCTAAACTGCATATACACTGCTGAACGGGGTTGTTGTGTAACTTGGCAGCGCGGCAGGCTCCAGATGTTCAACATAGAATTCATGAGCAAATGCGATGACTAGAATTTGGAGCAATGATTTGTGATCAGGCGTTACCTGCATATCGGGGTTCAAATCCCCGCAACCCCAAACCTATTTTGCTGACTGCAAAATCCGAGTTCAGTTTTGGGAACCAAAACGAACATCGTGAAAGGCCTGAAAATGGCAGGCTTCAGGGGCGCATGGTATCTGGCTGGTTTAAATACTAGTTTTTATAATTCTCCTGTAGCCGCGTTGCTAGCTGCACCACATATTTCCTGATCACAATGGCACTTGACAGCTTCAGAGAGACAAAGCTTCCTCATGAGGTAGAACTGCCTCTCCGCAGCGTAGGGAGGAAGCTATCGGGGCTTGGAAGGAACCAATTTATCAGCGATTCCCTATACAGGGCGTCTATGCATCTCATGAAGCGCAAGGGAAAGCTGATAAGGCCAGCCCTCGTACTGCTCGGTGCATATTTGATAGGGGAACGCCCAGAAAGATTTAGGGACCTGGCGATGTCTGCAGAGCTTCTCCACATCTCATCCCTCATACATGACGATATCATCGACAAGGACGTATCGAGAAGGGGTGTCGAGGCCGTCCATGTTAAATACGGAAGCGAGGCTGCAATACTTGCTGGCGATGCCCTTATCTCCATGGCCATCGGAACCTCAGCGAAGTACGGAGAGCGCGTGATAGGCCGCATGTCTGCATCGGCAATGGAGATGTGTGCAGGGGAGATGCTTGATTATGGCTTCCAGAAGGATAGGAGGAGGCCTGGCGTGAAGGAGTATGAAGCCATCGCCAGACTGAAGAGCGCCTCGCTGATTGCCACATGCTGCAGCATTGCCGCAGTATACAAGAAACACAGGCTGGCACTGAAGTTGGAGGAGTTTGGAGGGCATATCGGCATCGCCTTCCAGATGCGTGACGATATCCTTGAGTATGCCGGCGCTCCCGGGAGCAGGGGAGGCAGTATGGAAAGGAAGGGATTCAGACCGAACATAATTGCGGTCTTAAAGTCGACATGCCTGCTTGATACCGATGGGGCAATACGAATGGCAGTTGAATTACAGCAGAAGCATATGGACGCCGCGACAGAATGCCTAGCAGGTGAGAGGAGCTGCAAACTCCTTATCCATTATGCAAACAGGATCAGGCTGGAGTTGCAGTAGGGCTGCCTTCTCCTGTCCCGCTGCCGTCTGAACAGGCTTCGGGACTTTTTTTTACTATGCATTTTGTAACTAGACGTTTATAATGATTCATCTGAGCTGAAAACCCACGATTTCAATCGTGGGATGAAGCGAAGGCGTATAAACACTTACAACATAATAAATGTCATGGAATCTGTGCGGGCGTACAGGTTCAGGATCTACCCCGACGCCAGGAGGCAGAGGGAGATAGACGAACAGATAGAGCTCGCGCGATTCCTCTACAACAAACTCCTTGAGATGGCGAAGGAGGAGTACCTGAAGGGCAGGAACCTGCAGATAACAAAGTCCACATTCAACAGGTTCATGAAAGAGATAGCCAGTGAGAATGGGG
>JAJZJB010000030.1 GCA_021810375.1 Microcaldota archaeon | reverse complement strand
AACGAAGACGGCATTACAGGAATGTACTTCCTGACAAAGGAGGACACCAGGCTCACTAAGGACGAGGCGTCGTATATACTCGGAATAGCTGGCATATATGAGTTGCCTAAACCGGAGAAGAACGGGCAGTATAAGGGCAAGGACGTATTCTCTATGCTTCTCCCCAAGGATCTCAACTTCGAGACAAAGATATCCGGTGGCACGCTCAGGATAGTCAACGGAAAGCTGGTTGACGGAGTGCTGACCAAGGAAACATACGGGAGAGGCAATAACAAGCTCTTGATAAAGTTAGGCATGGACTACGGAACCGAAGTTCTTAAGAGATTTCTGTTCCTCTCATCGAAGCTATCCGACGCTTATGTCACGTTCATAGGCGCAACAATAGGGGTCAAGGAATACATCACAACTGAGCAGATCGAGAGGGGAAGAGCAGAACTCCTCGAAAACACGTTCAAGCTGATTGACGAGAAGATAGAACAGTACAAGGCTAGGAAGCTTGAACCGTTGATAGGTTACACAAGAAGGGAATCCCTAGAAAGGATGATCATAGTTGACCTCAACATGGCAAGAGAGAAGGCAGGAGAGGTACTGATAAAGAATGTTGACCCGGCTAACAGCGCAATGCAGATGGCTCGGGCGGGATCCAGGGGAAGCATCTTCCAGTATGAGCAAATGAGCATGTTCCTCGGCCAGCAGGCAACGCTTTCAGGAGGGAGAATCAAGAGAGGCTATTACACCAGGAGAGTGCTCCCGCACATAGTACCGGGAGATGTAAGGCCGGGGGCTCGTGGATTCGTCTCGACCAACTATTATACCGGATTGTCTCCGATAGACCTGTTCATGCACGCTGTGGGATCTAGGGGTTCCGAAGTATACAAAGCTCTGCTTACGGCACGTAGCGGATATCTGTACAGAAGACTCTCTAATGCCCTCCAGGACCTCTATATCGAGAGAGATTTCAGCGTCAGGGACACAAGCAACAACATCGTTCAGACAATATATGGAGGCGACGCGATAGAACCGCTAAGCGTGCAGTTCATGAAGATGAGGGAGAAGGAGAACAAGTGAGTTGACGATCATGGCAAAAGAGAAAAAAGACGATGAATTCAAGGTAAAGTTCAGCGAGCCGGTAGGCATGATGGCTGCACAGTCGGTAGGAGAACCAGGCACGCAGATGATTCTCAGGTCATTCCACTTTGCAGGAATAGAATCGGCAATAGCTACTTCTGGGCTGCCAAGGATAGTTGAGCTTGTAGACGCAAAGAAGAAACCAGCAACGCCGCTCTCAACCATATACCTCACCGGAAGCGTGGCCAAGGACATAGAAGCCGCAGAGAAGGTGTCCAGGAAGATAACGGAGGTCAAGATGAATACCCTCGTAAGAAGGATAGTCGAGAATTTCTCCAAAGGCACAATAAAGATTCTGCTAAGCGGGCAGGAGCTTGAATCGGAGGAGCTGACTCCAAAGCAAGTGGCGGACAAGCTCGGCAAGCTGATGAAGCTCGATTGCTCTGTTGAGGGTTTTGCGATAACCATAAGCATGCATACGAAGAACCTGCGCGAGATCAGGGCCGTGCGGGTCAAGATAATGCGCGCGGTGATAAGCGGCATAGACGGAGCGGGAAAGGCAGTAGTGCAGAAGGACAACAAGACAGGGGAGCTTTACCTGATATCTGCAGGAAGCAATATAGAAAGCATAATTACCGTTGAGGGAGTTGACAAATCAAGAACTTATACAAACGATGTTTTCGCAATGTACAGGCAGTTCGGCATAGAGGCAGCAAGGAACGCGCTGGCCAGGGAGCTGAAGGCCACGCTTGATGAGCAGAAGATCTCTGTAGATATAAGACACCTGCTCCTCATAGCCGACGCGATGACTGCAAGCGGCAGCATAAAGGGAGTGGGAAGGCACGGACTGAGCGGCGAAAAGCACTCGGTATTCGCCAGGGCGGCATATGAAGAAACCATAAAGCATCTCATAAATGCTGCTGCATTTGGGGAGATAGACCCGATGCGCGGAGTTACCGAGAACATACTTGTTGGAAAGCAGATCCCGGTTGGTACTGGTTCTGTGAAGCTTGCTATAAGGAAGGAGGACATGGCCAAGGTAAAACCTAAAGCCTAATAAATGCGCCGGTACATACACTACTCATAAAATTTGAGTTATATTTGGGTGGATTCTATGACAACAACACAGGAAAGGCCTTTTGATTTGTTGAACAAGGCCATAGGGCAGCAAGTAATGATACGGCTGAAGAATGGAACGGATATAAGAGGCAAGGTCACTTCGTTCGATGCTCACATGAATATTGTACTGGACAGCGCAGAGGAAGTTGAAGACGGAAACTTGAAGACCAAGCTTGGCACGATACTCCTCAGGGGAGGAAATATACTATTTATATCGCCGGCCTGACAGCCGAAATGGCTTCCGTAACCCTGCAGGAGCCACAGTGGTCTTGGCATGATGCGATGAGACTCGACAAGAAAAACTACTCAAAGGCAATTAACTGGAGCCTGATCTGGATTTTCTCCGGACTTATCTTCCTCGTGTTTGGAGTCATAAAATACAATGATGCTGCGTGCTCCTGCCCGATGCAGCTTGCAGGAACTCCAAGCACATGCAGCTGCGTCAACCAGGCAGCAGTTTTCAGCCTCGAGTGGGGCGTGGTTTTCTTGGCTGTAGGAATAGCCATACAGGTGTTGGCAAGAAGGTGGAGGATCATAAGGAGCCTGAACCGAAGATAACTGTTGCAGATATGCATAGATTCGTTTTACAGGCATAACCACTTAGTGTGCGACAGCCCAGGATGCGTGCATAAACTTTATATGTTGAAGGAACCAATTCTAACCGTTGTTTTATGGGCTCCTAGCGCAACGGTAGCGCGCCTGCATGGCATGCAGGAGGTTGCGGGTTCAAATCCCGCGGAGTCCATTTTCGCTGTTTTGTCATGCAGAGGGATGGCGGACTAAGAGCCCATTGAACCAGAAAGTGCGCGATACATATTTGTAATATTTTCACAGTTGTAACTCGGCGGGGCTGTAGGCGCAATGTATGGCTCCACTGCTGCATTTAGAGAAGTCTATTCTTCAAAACTGGTCGCAAATGCCTGTCGTGGATACAATCTATAACAACCGAAAATAAGGAGGAACTTTCGTTCTATTGTAAGTGACTATATTATAAACCTTCAACGCCCCTCTAAAGATTAAGTAATGGCATACGGTGGTAGGATAGAACGCATTAAGCCTGCGCAGATGCATGAACATTTTCTCAAAGAGGCCAACGATTTCGTATCAGGCATTAAGAACGTGAGGTTCTGGCATTCGGATTTGAAGAGTCTTAGGGGACTTGCAAAGGACCTAAAGGCGAAGGGCATTGCCGTTGAGATATCAGTAGGTGCTACCTGGCCTGATGCTATAAATGCAGCCATGGAAGCAGAAATCAGGGCAGGCATTAATCCTAGAAGCGAAGACGCTGCTGGAAACGCTGCGCTGCATGCTGCAAAGACAGCAGAGTATGGTGCTTCTAGATCGGCTGTAGGCAAGCGACTTAGGGAAAGCGCAAGCGCTAAGTCTTTTGATTACGTTGCCGGGGCAATTATGGGGGATCGAAGGTGGGCAGGCATTAACCCAATGAACTCAACTACTCTGGCAAGCTGGGCGGCTCTTGAGAATGTGCCTTATTATGCGGAGTTGATGGTAAGCCTTCTTGTAGTAAAAGACCTTAATTTTCCAGGCAAGGCAAATCATATTGCGTTCGCTGAAGCGTGCTGGGGCATATTCAAGACAGGAAATGGCGTATTGTGCGATAACAACGGAATTATACGTGCTTTTGCGCTAAGCGATTCAGGGAAGAGTGGCATACGTAACATGAGATCTTTTGATAGCCTCCAGGAAGAAGCAATTAAATCAATGGAAGACTTACTAAAGGCCCTTTCTAGAAAAGCATAGGCAGTACAGCCTCTGACCGTGCAAATGCGCCTTGCACGATACACCGTGCCGGGTCATATGAATGTGCCTGAAGGCATGATAACAGTGCCGTCGTATGGCTTGCTCCCTATAGTTATTAGCACTGGCCTTACCCCTCCTCCGCATGGTCCATCAATGTACAGCCAATATGTGCCACTGGCAGTGGCATTCGCAGAGAGTATTGCCGTGGCATGCAGTGTCTCGTTATCAACTGCATTGTACGTGGCAGGGGTTATGCTCATGCTGATGCCAGGATGCGACTCATTGAACCCTTGGCCTTGGCGGAATAGTATCATTGAATGCTGCCTATTGTAATTTATGCTTGAGTTATGGTTAAGCACATTTGCAACAAGCTCAGTAACATTCAGCGTAGCATTAGAGCCAGCCCCGATCACATAATCGGCTATTGTACCGTTGTTGTAGCTGACGTTATACAAATCGGCGCCTGTGTGCCCGGTTATGCTCCCGTTTAGCGTATATGCAATCATAGGGCATGCTAGCGACTGCACCGCTACAGGAGGAGGTGTTGAAGCGGCACTTGTTGTTGCTGGTACAGCACTGGAATTTGGAGCTATTGTCGTTTCAGGTAAATTCTGACTGCGCTTAGACAGCCCGGGAGTGTACACGGCAAGCATGAATGCAAGGACTACGATAACTACAGCCACACCGGCAAGGTACCTTGACATGGAAACGACCTGCTGTCTTGCCTCGCTTGTATGCTCGGTTATGCGGTAATACTTCAATTTCTTGAAGTGCTGGTTGTCCACACGCTCTATTGATCCCATCCGCTGCAGCTCGTCCATGTGCTGACTTACTGTTGCAGTGGAGAGTTTAAGCTCCCTGCTCAGCTCGCTTATTGTCATCTGCCGTCTTTTTAGAAGGGCTAGAATCTTGTTCTTGGTTTCTAGCATTTTGCTCATTAAATCAATAATTCATATCTGTGCAAGTATAAATTGGTTACCAGAAGAATAGGTTTTTTGAAGGTTTTACTCTTGTAATACGCATTCATTGGGCTTGCAGGTAAGTAGCTATCAAGGCCATGGACACTCTTCTGATCACAGGATCTGAAGACAAGGATCTTTCATAATTGTCAAGTATTGAGCAGGGGGTTTTCTATGCTGCACTAACTCATTCGTTTGATACATATGGGCGATCTTAA
>JAJZJB010000029.1 GCA_021810375.1 Microcaldota archaeon | reverse complement strand
GGGGGTATGTGATCAAGACGGGGTTTAAGTTCGGCACCCATTTCCGGGTTTATTTCCCGGGTGCGCGACCCATAAAGGAGGGTAGCAAGGAATGGGTGCACTCAAAGCACGTTATACACGTATTCCCAAAGGATTCCACGCTGCTGATATCTGAGTGGGCCAGGGCGATCAGGGTAGCGCATTCAGTGCGCAAGACCTTCATACTTGCAGTGCCAGGAGAGCAGGACAATAAAGAAGTGGGGCTTGATTTCATACTCTATCACAGGAGGGGAGGCGAGGCTGAGGATCCGGCCACTGATGCGCCGAGGAGCGCCATGCTCTCGCTTGGGGAGGAGGAATATATCGGGGGCAGGGAATTCGCCGCTGCACTCAAGGGTGCCAGGGCCAAGAAGCTCGACCTGATATTGGGCATTGTAGACAGGGAGACATCCGTCACTTACTACAAGGTCAGGCAGATAAAGTTGCCAGGCAGCAAACACGAATATTACGAAATCGACTGGCTGCAGCCTTGATTCCGGTATTATGAGGGCTGGCGTAAAGCTTTATAATACCCATATCCGATATGATTCAAGGTGACCTTATGAAGATTTCGGAGATATACCGCATGGATATATACAGCGATGGCGGGCAGTACCTCGGAGAGGTACAGGACGTCATAGTGGATCTTGAGAGGGGCGAGGTAAGCAGGCTGCTCATGATTCCTTGGAAGAGCGCTAAGGGCGACGCAAAGTCAGTATTGAAGCAGAAGAGCATACTCTACAAGAACGTGAAGAACGTCGGTGACGTTGTCCTCGTTTCTGCTCCTTCGCCGGCTACGCAGGAAGCAAGCAACCAGGAAGCTAGCGATCTCTCAAGGTAATTTGTGCAACAAGTTTGCACTTATTGGTCTGGTATTAGCCCAGGCTCTGGGCCATTGTCAGGTACATCACCGCTTTGCCTGAAAGGACCTTCGGGCATAAACTTATGCCGCGGGGAAGATCCGGAATGCATCCCTAAGCGACTGCGAATCAGGATCATTACGTACGAGTTCTTCCAGTATGCCTGTTTCATCCTTTACTATGGAGAGATATGCGGAGTATACGGCCTTGCCCCTGTCTGATAGCACTTTCCATCCCTCTGTCCTGCCGGGATATTTCTCTTCTTCGACTACGGTCTGCACGAGACCCAGGCTTTCAAGTTTGTCGAGGACCTCAAGCGCTGCGATCAGGGTTTTGTCCCCCGCCATTGCGTTCCACCTGCTGGTCAGCGGAACAAAGCCAAACGAGCAGAGTTCCGCAGCCGCGGAATCGTTGTAGTCGGAAACCGTGCGCTCGTAATCGGTGTACACGTATTTTACATTCCCATACCTGCCAATATACCGCAGCATTGCAGCTTCGTTCCCATTAAGTTTCCTTGCTTCTCGCAGCGCTATTTCCCTAGCCACACGCATCGCTATTCAAATAGCACTCTGAAGGTGCGCCTATAAGCTTTTTCTGCGAATCGAATAAGCAATGGCAGTGCCATTGCTCCAGGCCTTAAGAATGCCGCGCTGATATGCGCTAGGTATGGAGAGCGCGGATTAGGAGCTTTGGTAAGGCATTTATACGTTTCAGTGTAACCTATAGACTGTGCTTATTGTGGACGGTACGTTTCCTATAGACCTTAATGAGAAAGAGCGGGAAGTAGTGAAACCTTTCTTCACTAACCAGGACAAGCATATATTCGGATTGGTAAACCTTCCCGAAGTGGTAAAGGGCACGTTGTTCTCTAGATACAGCAGGTCAGAGAAGAGCGCAAGGCGCCTGCTCCTAGACGAATTTATACCAAACAAGGATGTGATGGAAGCAATAGAGGCGGGTGCGCCGCACAAGAGTCTGGAAACGGCTCTTGCGGTGAACAAGGCTGAAGAGTTCTACCAGCGCGTATTAGTGGGATATGGGGATGATTCGGTAGCAGAGCTGGCAAACGGGCACATAGCATGCGAGAACATATCCAGCCTGGGAGGAGATCTGCTCACAGATTCGAGAATCGGGATCTCATTCCTTGAGAAATCCGCAAGGTACATACCGTTTGACAAACAGGTTGATGGCAAATGGCTCTGGTACAGGGAACCCAACCTCATGGAATCAAGATTCGCAGACGAATACGAAAGGCTCTCGAACAAGATATTCGAACTTTACTCGAAGTGGCTTCCACTTGCAATTTCCTATATAAAGGAAGTTACGCCGCGGGATCCTGATGCAACGGAGCGTGCATACAACAGCGCAGTGCGGGCCAAGGCGTGCGACATACTTAAGAACATGCTCACTGCCGGCAGGCTTACAAACATAGGACTCTCGGGCAACGGCAGGGCGTTCGAGTACTTGATCACCAAGCTTTATTCGAGCGATGTGCCTGAAGGGCAATTGCTGGCGAAAGGGATACACGAAGAGATGTCCAAGATGATACCTTCCTTTGTAAAGAGGTCACAGTCGTCTGAGTACATAACAGGCACAAGGGATGCCATGAATGAGTATGTAAGGAGGAATAAGTACACGCAGAAGGCAAGCCCCGAGGGCAAGTCATATCTCAGGCTGGTCGATTATGACAAGGATGCTGAGACCAGGGTTCTTGCAGGCATGCTCTATCCCTATTCTGCTCTGCCGCTTGAGGCGCTGCGTCAGATGGTCGGGAAGATGAATGCGGATCAGAGAAAGGAACTGATAAAAGAATATCTTTCCAGGAGGAGGAATAGGAGGGACAAGCCAGGACGTGCTCTGGAGAACACGTTTTATACCTTTGAGGTATGCGCGAGCTATGGCGCATACAGGGACATACACAGGCATAGGGTTCTCACGCTTGACAAGCAGAGGCTCACCACCGACCTTGGATACGAGACCCCGGCAGAGCTTGATGCACTTAACTTGAAAGGGGAGTACCAATCGCTTATGGGAGAGTGTGCTGAGGTCTACCGAAAGATTGCGGAGCATATGCCTGTTGAGGCGCAGTACATAGTGCCCAGATGCTACTTCATAAGGTACTATGTGAAGCTCAACCTGCGCGAGGTATACCATCTCACGGAGCTAAGGTCAACGAAGCAGGGCCACCCGGACTACAGGAAGCTCGCGCAGAACATGAAGCTGCTGATCGAGGCTGTGCATCCCTCGTTGATAGAGTACATGCAGGTAGACATGAACGATTATGCTTTGGCAAGGATAGAGAGCGAGAAGAAAATTGACAGAAAGCTTGCAGAGCTGGATAAGAAAGATGCGCTTGGCAAGTAAGGCTTAAGGCGATTGCATGATATTGTCCGCAAAGAAGATATTGGAATTGAACAAGGAGCACAAGCTGATAGAGGGACTTTCGGAAAGGGAGTTGAAGAATCCGGAGGGTGTTGGAATTGACCTGCGGGTAGGCTCGATATTCGAGATTGAGGGAGAGGGATTCCTTGGTGAAACAGAAAGAAAAACCCCTGATATTAAGAAGATTGCGGATATAAAAGACGGCAAGAAGGAGATAGTGCTAAAGCCTGGAGACTTCGTTCTTGCAACAACCATCGAGTCGGTAAACCTGCCTGCTGAGAAGATAGTCATAGAGGAAGGCAAGGAGCCTACGCATATTATAGCAAACGTACACCCAAGAAGTACACTCCAGAGGTCTGGGATATATTTCAGGGGTACTAAGACAGATCCCGGGTACCATGGCCAGCTCACGTTTGCGCTTGCGAACCTTGGAAAATCGCCATTCAGGATGGAACTTGGGGCAAGATTTGTAAATATTGTATTCGAACAGGTAGTAGGAGAAATACATCGCGCGTATGAAGGCCAGTGGCAGGGTGGCAGGGTCTCTGCTGGCAAGAAAGAAAAGCAGATATGACTACTCTTTGAAATCCCTGCTTATCCTTGACTCAACGGGGCCTTCCTGCCCGAAATATTTGCCTCGGTACTCCCTCTCGACAGGACTAGAAAGCGTCTCGAATATGAGACAGCAGAACCGCATCCCCGGAAGTATCGATATAGGCAGTTTGCCTATGTTGCTTATCTCCAGTGTAAGTTTGCCCTTCCATCCCGGATCCACATGACCTGCCGTTGAGTGCACGCCTATGCCCAATCTGCCCAGGCTTGACCTGCCGTCTATGTGCGCCATGATGTTATTCGGAAGCTCTATGTTCTCCTCTGTTATGCCCAGAACAAATTCGTCAGGATGAAGTATGAACGTGCCTCCGCTAGGAATATCAACTGTTTCTGTGTCAGGCTCGTAGTGCTCGTCAGAAAGATCCACATAGGCCTTGTGGGTTACCTTGAATATCTTGAAAGTGTTGCCTAGCTTGAGGTCCACCCCTATGGACTTGAGCTGCTCTTTCTCGTCATATGGTGTTATCTTGATCTTGCCTTCGTTGATGTATTTCTTAATATCTTTATCTGATAGTATCATAGAAACCTCCATATATGCTTGTCAATACGGCTTTTTATTGCTAATGCAGCAAATCTACAGCTTCTAGTATCCTCTTGCTTATCTCCTCCCTGTCCATTGCCCCGTTTATCTTTATCCATTTAGCGCCAGTGTAATTCTCCGCGTACATCTGTTCATAAACTTTCTTTACTGCGTTAAGATATTTCATGTCTCCCTCATGCCTATCCAGCGATCCTTTCTGGGACATCTTTCGCTCCATTGATTCCTCTGGATCCAGGTCGAGATACACGATAAGGGATGGTTTTGGCAGGGCTATAGCGTCTTCTAGCTTCTTCACGCTCTCGTATGGAAGCCCACCGGCAGTCTGATAGGCAATCGTGGAGAGGAAGTACCTGTCCATCACCACAACTTCGCCGTTATCAATCTTTATCGATACATCTTTGGCGTCCTTCGCCATGTTTGCCGCAACTATCAGGCAGAATTCCATAGTGTTTAAGCTGACGTTCTTGTCTAAATAGTCCTTTATTATCTTTCCATAAACGGATTTGTAGTCAGGATATGAGTATACTGAGGCCCTGCGGCCCGCATTCTTGAGTTTGTTATAAAGGAGCTGTGATTGCGTCTTCTTTCCGGCGCCATCTATGCCCTCAATGCACACCAGAAACCCTTTCATAGCATCTCCACAGTTTGTTACGTAGATTAGTGATAGATGTTTATTAATGGGTGGTGTAAAATAATAACACACGCTCCTATCGTCTAGTCCGGCCAAGGACGTGGGGCTTTCAACCCCGCAACTCGGGTTCAAATCCCGATGGGAGCA
>JAJZJB010000028.1 GCA_021810375.1 Microcaldota archaeon | reverse complement strand
AGGTGAAAACATGGCTGAAAATCAACTAGGACAGCAGTATATGATACTGCCAGAAGGCGCATCAAGGCTTATAGGAAAGGAAGCACAGAGAACTAACATTGCAGTTGGCTACGCCGTAGCCAGCATTGTAAGGACAACTCTCGGTCCAAAAGGAATGGACAAGATGCTTGTCAGCGAGCTTGGAGACCTCGTTATAACCAATGATGGAGCAACGATCCTCGAGGAAATGAACGTAGAGCATCCAATCGCAAAAATACTTGTTGACGTAGCAAAAACGCAGGACAAGGAAGTGGGAGACGGAACCACCTCTGCAGTCATAATGGCCGGAGACCTCCTCAGGAACGCAGGCCAGCTGCTTGACCAGGGAGTCCCTCCAGCAGCAATAATAAAGGGATATGAGATGGCGCAGGAGAGGTCGAAGTCATTCTTGAAGGAAGCTGCAAACAGCATCTCCATCAACGACGAGAAGAAGCTGCTCGAGATAGCATCCGTATCTATCGGATCCAAGAATGTCGGAAGCGACCAGACCAAGAAGTACCTCACCACGCTGGCTCTAAAGGCAATACAGCAGGTTGCGGAGAACGTTAACGGAAAGGTCGTGATAGACAAGGACTTCATAAAGCTTGAGAAGAAAGAGGGTGGAGCTGTCGAGAACACCGAATTCATAAATGGGGTACTCATAGACAAGGAGATATCCCATCCTGGCATGCCAAAGCAGGTCAAGAACGCGCAGATAGCGCTTCTAGACGTGGCTCTTGAGATAGAGAAGACCGAAGTAGATGCAAAGATAGAGATAACATCTCCGGACCAGATGCAGGCCTTCCTCAACCAGGAGGAGAAGATGCTCAAGGACATGGTGCAGAAGATAGTTGCGAGCAAGGCAAATGTTGTATTCATACAGAAAGGAATAGATGACGTAGCGCAGCACTACCTTGCCAAGGCAGGCATTATGGCCGTGCGCAGGGTCAAGAAGAGCGATATAGAGAAGCTTGCAAAGGCCACATCTGCAAGGCTTGTAACCAGCCTGGATGACCTCTCACAGAAGGACCTCGGCTTTGCAGGACAGGTCGAAGAGCGCAAGGTGGGCGGAGAGCAGATGGTCTTCGTGGAGAAGTGCAAGGATCCGAAGAGCGTTACGATATTCGTCAGGGCCGGTACAAAGCAGGCCGCAGACGAGGTCGAAAGGGCCCTCACCGATGTTATAGGCTCGCTCTCAAGCACAGTTGAGGACGGCAAGTACGTTACTGGAGGAGGAAGCACAGAAGTCGAGATGGCAATGAAGCTCAGGGACTATGCGACTGACGTTGGCGGCAGGGAACAGCTTGCCATAAGCGCGTTTGCAGATGCCCTTGAGGTTATACCAAAGACTCTTGCAGAGAGCGCAGGCATGGATCCCATAGACACGCTTGTGCAGCTTAGGAGCAAGCACAAGACCAGGGACGGAAAGACCTATGGTGTGGATGTCTTCAAGAATGTAATAGGAGATATGGACAGGCTTGGCATAATAGAGCCGCTTAAGGTCAAATCCCAGGCAATATCCAGCGCAACAGAGGCCGCAGCATCAATCCTTAGAATAGACGATATGATAAGCTCTAAGGGCAAGGGCGGAGCCGGCGGTCCACCAGGAGGCATGCCTCCAGGTGGCGGCATGGAAGACTAGCCTTTTTAAAGGCAAGTCTGCAAATTAGGACTGTGTTCGAATGACAAAGCTTATACTATTCGTAGGCACCCCTGGTGCAGGCAAGTCTACCATCCTTGAAGGGCTCAAGGCACAGAAGAAGAATCTGGAAGTCGTGAACCTTGGCGACGAATTGCTGCAAATAGCCAAAAGGAACACGGGTCTGGATGACAGGGAGAAGCTGGGCATGCGGAGCGAAGAAGAGATAAAACGCGACCGCGAGGAGGCATTTGCCAACATTATAAATAGGAAAAAGGACACCATAATAGACACGCATCTCACAATCAAGTTCGGGAGAAGGTATATACCCGGAGTGACCATTGCGGAACTTGCGAATATACGCATAAAAGCCATAATCTATGTCGATGCAACTGCAAAGGAGATATGGAAACGAAGGCATAATGATGCCTCAAAGGCCAACAGAAGGAATATTGACGATACAGAAGCTGAGATAGAGGAGCAGAGGAACATCAACCTAGCCATATTATCCTCGTGCGCAATATACCTAAGCATACCCATTTACATAATATACAACAGGGACGGCAAGCAGTCCGAAGCTATGACAGAGCTTGACAAGATAGTCAAGGAGCACTTCAACGTTTAACACACTGGTTAACATGGATCAGGCATTTATACTACTTTCACTTGCTGGCATAGCTGTGCTTGACGTTGCCATTTCAATATCAATACAGCGCACGGTGTCCAACGCAGAGAAGACATACCACTTGCAAAAGAAGCTGAACGAGCACATGAGCGACCTTAAGGAGATGTCGAAAAGAAACGCGAGCCAGCAGGAGCTGGCCGCAAAGCAGAGTGAGATGATGAAAGTATCCATGGAAAATACGAAGCATCAGATGAGGTCCATGCCTGTGCTCCTTGTAGTGTCCGTAGCATTCTATTTCTTCATCCTACCTTCCATCTTCCCTGCAGGCCACGGAACCCTGAACCTGTTTGTGACTACCATAACATACGGCACATTCCAGGACAGCATCTACTTTATCGTATTCACCCTGGTGATAAGCCTGACGGTTCAGTTCCTGCTCAGGAGAAGGGATGAAAGGGTTTACGGAAAGAAATACCGGGAGCTCAAGGAAGCTGAATCGGGAAACTCCGTGGTTAAGTGACCTGGGTCACATTCGCCACAACAAGTCCCTGGCCTGTTATGACGGCTATGCTATACTGGTTCTGGTTAGTAATCGCCTCGCCATCAACCAAAGCCGTGCCGTTGTACGAGAGCGTAATGCTGCCCATGCTGGAAAGCATGTAGCCTGCTTGGGCAGATAACAGGCGCCTGTTGTAATCCCTGTTCACCTGGATCATCGTTCCATTGCCATATACAACAAACATTGTGTGGTTCAGCTCCTGAACAGGGCCCAGGGCCCATTGACGCAGAGGCACGCTGCCACCTGACCTTATTATAATAATGTTGTTTACCGGGGTCTTAAGGCTCACCAGCATGCTGCCATTCCTTAAGTATGGCATATCCCTCTCCAAGTTGGTGCTGTTTATGACCACGCTACCATTAACCTGCTTTACCATCCAATCACCACCTCCATAGCCCGATGCCCCTACAAAGTATCCCCGCAGAAGACCATTGTTTCCCAACATGCTGTTCGTAAACACGTCTCCATTCTCCCCAAGCACGACACCATAAACAATTACATTGCCAGGCCCGCCATTATATAAGGAAACATCCAGCATTGTCGAATTGCCATGTTGTTGGAGTTTCGCACTTTTTACCGTTATGTTCGCCTCCCTCCCAAAGAATGCATCTGAGTATCCGCTCCTAAGCGGGTACCTTGCGTGCATGTACACCAGGCTGTTTATGCCAGATCCGCTCAATCCTGCCGGGGAGGGCATCAATGCAGCCCTGGCCGATGGCAGCAGCAGGAACGAAGTCGAATTCATCATGTTCTGTTCTATGACTACTGGGGAGAGCTCAAGCAGCACCCCCGTAGTAGAATTGAACGACCGGTTTGACTGTACCATCGCATATATGTTGTCTTCTGCAAGGCTCACAGGGTGAGTCGAGTTGTTTATCACTATGCTCGCAGAGCTTATGTTGAACCTTATCGTGTTTATTGAAGAGCCCGAAGGTATTCTTGCTGATCCAATAACCTCGCTCTCATTGATCAATCCCATAAGATCAAGAGATCCGTTCGCGTTTACAGGCATCCAATAAGACCCTGCCTTGCCAACTACATGCACGCTGAGGGACGTGTAATTTATATAAAGTGCCTGCGTTCCGTACGGCACCTGTGGAGGGTCCGTTATGCTTATGGGCACGTATATCGAATTGCCGATAAGATAAAGGTATCCCATTGCCGTAAGGAGTACTGCAACCATTATTATGCCGGATCTCCAAGCGGTGCTCCTGCTCATAATGGGCGGATGCACCTGCCTGTCCTCGGCCTTGGCGGCAACCACGCGATAGTGCTTCCATTTCGGCGCGAATGTCCTGTCCCGTGCCTCTATGATACCTGCATTCTCCAAGTCATGCAGGTGCTTGCTGACTGTGGAAGGCGCAAGGCCCAGCGCCTCGCTGATTCCACTAAGGTTAGTCTTTCCCTCGGGTATCAGCTTAAGTATCTTCTCCTTAGTACTCCCATGCTTGCTCATAAAACTCTTACCAGGCCTGATATTATTTGCTGCAGAGATTTTAATAAACGTTTCCGACGTTTCGCTTTTATTTCGTTTTTAGGCTACCATAGCTATATACCGCATTACGTTCCCTCTTCAATGTGCCACTCATGAATACTATTAAATACAACTGTGCCATCTGCTGCTGCAAGATTGTTGGAGATCCGGTTGGTCTTTGCTTCCTTTGTAATAGCAGATCCCGTAACTATTGGCATAATAGGTTATGGCAGGAATTCACCCTGCATGGAAAGCCCTGTAACGGGGCAATTCGGTATTTTGTTAATATAGACGAATACGAATCGTCTGTATGCATGTTAAAAACTTATGTGGGCAAATACTATCATGTCTAATTATTCTGTGCAGGTTAAGAACCTGGAAAAGATATACCGTTCCGGAGCAGTGACGGTAAGGGCACTTGAAGGCGTCTCGTTTACCCTCAAGGAAGGAGATTTTGCAGCCATAGTCGGGCCCTCAGGCAGCGGAAAGTCAACACTGATGAATATACTTGGCACCATAGATAGGCCTACCGCAGGCGAAGTTTACATAGACGGCATGGCAACATCAAAAATGAATAATGATCAGCTTGCTGCTTTCAGGAACAAGAAACTAGGTTTCATTTTCCAGGCGTACAACTTAATTGTCGGGTTGAGTGCCGAGAAGAACGTGGAACTGCCATTGATGATAGGGCCTCAGCCACCATCGGAGAGGACCGAGAAGGCCGACAGGCTTCTCTCAAGCCTAGGACTCGCAGCCCGGCTTAAGATGAAGCCCACACGGCTTAGCGGCGGAGAGCAACAGAGGGTGGCAATAGCGCGTGCACTTGTCAATGACCCTACATTGATACTTGCCGACGAGCCCACGGGAAATCTTGATACAAAGTCGGGCGATGAGGTAATAAAGCTGCTCAAACAGATAAGCAAGGAGAAGAATGTCACTATAGTGATGGTAACCCACAATCTTGATATTACGAAGCATTGCGATAAGATAATACACATACGCGATGGCAGAATGGAAAGACAAGAGGTAATGAAATGAAGACAAACATCTTAATTGCGGCAATATTTATGCTACTGGTTTCTGCAACAGCTGTCTATGCAGGCACAGGCGGTCCGGCACCAGTTCCTGCGCC
>JAJZJB010000027.1 GCA_021810375.1 Microcaldota archaeon | reverse complement strand
GAGAGGGCCCTGACAAGCAGCGTCTTTCTGGCGACTACGAACTTCGCTTCTGGCTTGAGCTGGTTCCTAACCTTCTGGACAAGCCTGTCCGGAGTCTTTCCTGTCTCAAGAACCGCGCACGTCTTGTAAGCCTTAAGCTCCTTTCTGAGCTTCTTTACAAATTCAACCTTCTCCTTCTGATTCTGCATAAGTATAACCTCACATCAGCCTCAGCGGCTTGCTCATTGTCAACTTGACATACACTGACTTTATGTGGTTCTGCCCAACCTTTCTTGTAATTGCGCCTATTACTTCCTTTATGTTTGCATCTAGTTTGACTGGCTCCATATCCTCTGTGCCTACTACGCAGTGTATTGTAGGAAGGTACTTGCCCTTGCTCCTGAGTACTATCCTTCTGTTAAGTTCATTGACAAGGTTTGAGATATTGACGTTGCCTAGTAGCGGTTTTGGCATCCTATTTCTGGGGCCCAGAAACTGCCCCATGCTCTTTGCTATCACTGGCATAAGATTGGGCTGAGCCACTAGCTCATAGTTGAGAAGGTTCGACATCTTCGCGCTATCGCTTGCAGTGCTTGGTATCTCCGTATCGCGTATTACCTCTATGCCGTTCTTCTCCGCTTCCGCAATAAGACTCTTGTCGCTAGCAAATATACCTATCTTTCTGACCTTGCCCTTCCCGTTTGGCAGAAGCACCTCGATGTTTAGCCTGTTGTCCTGCCTGCTGAAGTCAAGTGCCTTAAAATTAATCGCAAGCTCTACGCTCTGCTTGAATTTCCTCTGGCCTTTGTTCTCGCCAATGAACCTAGCAAATTCCTCGTAATCCTGTGCCATAAATATCTCCCTCCTGCATACTGCAGTGTTGACGGGAAAATAAGTAATAAACTACTCTCAAGATATATATAAAAAGCTTATGCCGGCAAACCTGCACTGCATTATCCTGAATTAAGGTTCTCGTGACAAACGAATTTCTCCCTATTCGTTTATATACACCCCATTCGTCTTGCCCCAATTTCAGGCGCCTCGTAACGTATCAGTAATTTACTGCCCTTTACTGGGCCCGTATGTGGCATTCCGAAGGTACATGGAGGAGCATTAAGGGCGCTCGCACCCCCGTTACTAGGATTCCAGAACAGGAAAACGCTACTGGCAACTTCATATCTATATACAACGCCACTTTGCCTGGAGTGGGCAATCAGACTATGATCATACGCTGCATAGGCTCTAATGATAACTGTACTTTCTCAGGCACTGGGCCATACTTCGGTGGAGGATTGCACGCAAACAGCACATCCTGATTCGCCTTGCATGACCTTAGCACGCATACTTAAATACCTTCCATTTGTTGTTATTACTGCTTGCGTGATTATGGCATGGCGTACAAAAATAAGCCAAATAACTGCACTTCAATACATCTCTCAGATTATCGTACACAAGCAGCGATAGAGTACCTGGCCACCTATGGATGGGCTCTGCTAATAATAGCCATTGCCTCTGTATTGCTGTATACGTACGTGCTCGCACCTTCCGCATCTGCGCCCAACACATGCCTGTTCAATACTGGGGTAGCATATTGCAGGGACGCCATATTCTCGAGCAACAGTGTTGGATCCACAGTAGTTATAATAATATCAAATCAGCAACAATATCCTATAGCTAATCCGGAGTTTTTAATAAATACGCAGAATACTGGCAATGTGACAGGCGCATGCATCCCCGGCTATACACTCGCCAGCGCTGCTGTAGTGTGCAATGCGATACTTCCAAATGCCTACGGTCAAGGCACATTGGTTTCATCACTCATATACTTCAAGGAGACAACATGCGTTACTGGTTCTACCATAAAGACCTGCAGCGGTGGCACCACTCAGACTATCAAAGGCTCGCTTGTAACCCACGTACAGCCATCGCTCTCACAGACTCCTTGATCAATCTCATGCTGTTCTCTTCGTCGTAGACGAATTTATCGTTTACCGAGAGAACCTTATTTCAAGACAATACGCCTGCAAGCCAGTACCATGACAAGACGCCTGACTTCGTCATTAGTCTATTTTCTTCCATCGAGGTGATACCGACGACATAGTATTTGCATATATTTGGTATCTTGAAGAAAGGGTTTATAAAAGTGCGATTAGATCATATATCTGGTGGTGATATAGGTGGAAGGAAGCATAGTGAGGTTACGGGAGGGCCGTAAGGAGCAGCCTGATGTACCCCTGGCACTGGCAGCTAGGGAAGCGATAAGGCCTGTCCCACTCAGGGATAAGGCCAGGGAAATAGTGCCCCTACTGAGAGACAGGGCAATGAGACTAGCACCTGTTGTTAAAGGCAGGGCAAAGGACTTCATGAAACTTGTTAATGCGGTAAAGCCATTTGCCATATCTATTGCATGCGGGATAGCCGGGAGCATAGCTCTTCTGGACCTGTCTACATTCAACAACGGCAAGATCTCAGGCAGCACGCTGATAAGCGTGGCTCCGATAGTCTTCGGATCGTCAGCCATGGCATATAAGTACTCTAAGAAGCAGCAGCTCAAGGAAAGGCAGAACCAGAATAACCTCGAACGCCTTAGGAGCGAACCTGTGCCTAGGGAAACTCAGTACTTGCTGTCGCAAAAGGGAACGTTCGAGCAGAGGGTTGCACTGCTGATAAACCCTGCAACGTCAATCAAGACCATAAATACGATCAAGAGGAACAAGAAGTTCTGCGAAGAACTGTGGAAGGCATTCTCCTCAGCTACTGATGACGTGCGATACTACGAGCAGAAGCTAAGCGAGGACCCTAAGAACCCCTTCTTTGAGAAGCAGCTGCGCAGAATAAGGACTGACGTAGGCTTCTACGACGAGGCCATGGTGGTGCTAGATCGGAGAGCGCATGAAATTGTTTCGGGACCTGCATTCGAGACAGCCCAATTCCCGGTAAAGAACGCAGCATGATTAGGAGGGCTTAAGCACTACAATGCCACACTTCTTAGCGCTTATGTACTTGCTGCAGTAGGTCTTTACGTCCCCCACTGAGACGCGCCCGACCATGTCAGGAAGCTCCTCAACGAATTTGTAGCTTCCCATGATAAGCGCATACGAGGCTATAGAATTGACCATATCAAGGGTGCTCTCTCTTTGCATGCGGTATTGTATACCCAGACCAAGCTTTGCACGCTCAACTTCGTCTTTAGTTATATCTCCGTGCCCAAGCTTGCCCATCTCATCTAACATTATTTTGCGTACAGCACCTATTTTCTGGGGCTCAGCACCAGCCTGCGCTCCTATAAATCCGAATGTGCTGAACGGGTAATAATTGGCTGAGGGATCATAAGAGAGTCCGCTCCTGTCGCGTACCTCATCGAATAACCTGAATGAGAGGATCTTGCCTATTACTATGAGCGTAACTATCTCCTTCATACTGGCCTTTCTGCATGGGAGGGTCTTGAATCCCACGCCTATCCTTGCCTGCTTCAGGTTCTCTTTCCTTATGGTCAGCTCCCTTCCCACCTGCGGCTCGTTCGCTACTTTGCGCCTCAGCTTGTTGTATTTTCTGTTGAATCTACCAATATGCCTTTCCAGGGTCTCCTTTGCCTCGTTTACGCTTACGTTCCCGTATACTACCGCAATCATGTTTTTCGGTGTATAATATGAATTGTATATGCTGAGAAGGTCATTCCTAGTAGTGCGCTCTATACTCTCCCTGGATCCGCCTACAGGCCTCATTGCAGGATGCCTCTTGTAAAGCACTTTGCCGAACGTATCGTAGAAGAAGAATCGCGGATTATCCTGATGTATCAGCTTCTCGTTTATCACAGGCCCCCGCTCCAGTTCAAATTCTTCTTCTGGCAGAGTGGAATTGGTTATCATATCCGATAGTATATCGGCCATGCGTTCAAAGTATACGGAATAGCCTTGCATGTAATATACCGTGGTCTCGAATGTGGTGAAGGCATTCCAATTTACGCCTATGTCGCGGATTTCCTGCTTTATCTCCTGTGCAGTCCTTCTAGCTGTGCCCTTGAATAGCATATGCTCCAGATAATGTGCAGCACCGTTTATTTCCTTCCTGTCGTCTATTGAGCCGTAGCGCACGCCTATCGCAATGCCGACACTCTCCAGTCCGGGTCTTGGATACACATACGCTTGCATGCCATTGCTTAGTACAAACGCCGCGGATTTCATGCCATCACTAGAAATCAATAAGCAAGGTCGCCATGCCTCTCCTTTCTACGCTCCCCGCATGTGCACCCGCAGTCGCAGTTCTCTTTGCATCTGCATCCATTAGTGCAGCCGCAAATGCATCTGCCCCCGCATTCGCAGCCTCCTCCTGCCCCCTGATTTGCCATATGATCCTCCTAGCCTTATATTGATAATGCAATCAAGCCTATTAAAACCAGCACTATGCCTGCCTGCTGGCTTGTACTTAGCCTTTCCTTAAGGAGCAGCAAGGCCAGCAGAATGGTGATTATCGGAGAGGCAGAACTTATCGGAGCAACTATTGAAGTATAATTATATGATACGCCGAGATTATAGGCTAGAAAGCCGAAAAGGCTCAATAACCCTATAAAGAATAGAATAGGCATGTCTATCCTCTTTATACCCATCTCAGAACCCGTAGCAATTCCATAGACAATAAAAAGAGCAACCGTAATTAGTGTGGTTAGGAAGGCCGTATCAAACCAGCCTATGTCCTTAACTAGGGCTCCAAGCAGGAAGTAGTAAATCCCCCAGGAGAAGAGCGTTATAACCGCAAATTCAACGCCCTCGCCTATATGCCCTGACCCCCTCAGCATCCCCCTCAGTTTCAGGGACACCATTATAGTCCCGATTATTATCAATGTTATTGAAAATACCTGGAGCAGCGTAATCTTCTCCCCTAGCAACACTATTCCAAGTACTGCTGTTACCGCACCCCAAACATTCCCCAGGGTAGCCACCACTGAGATATTCCCAACTCTTAGTCCCTTATTGAAGGACAGCAACCCAACCAACGATAACAGCGAAGCAAGCAAAAGCACCAGCAATACTGTCGTAGTGAGCGCAATGCTCGTGAAAAGGAATATGGAAAGCAGCGCCATCAAGCCAAGCGCAACCGCCATAAACCACAATGATGTCTTGAAGGCCCCTATCCTTCTCGAAGCCCTAGCCATAACGAAGTCTTGCGCGCCGAAGCCCATCATCGATATGACTCCGAAAAATACGCCCAGCAACAATTCCAAGAATACCACGTTACCTTGTGTAACTAACTTATTTAATTACTTAAATAAGATGATGCCATATATAAGTGACTGTGGCTGCATGCGATCTGTCACCCGTCTTCCGCTGCACAGTGGAAAGGCCCCGCGCTGGCTCTTTTCCAGGATGGTGAGACTTAGCAAGGCCATAAGCACTGTAATAATTGACGAGTATGGGGCTAATGAACTGCTTGCGAGGATAAGCGACCCTAACTGGTTCCAGGCATTATCCTGTGCCATAGGCTATGACTGGCATAGCAGCGGCACAACTACTGTAACTATGGGTGCGCTAAAGGAGGCCCTGAACGACTCAGGAGAGATATACATAGCGGGTGGGAAGGGAAGAGCAGGACTCAGGACGCCAGAAGATATAACAAAAGGCGTGGACATGCTCTCAATCCCATCCATGGACAAGGCATTTGTGGAATATAGCAGACTCTCTGCGAAGGTGGACAGCAGCATGGTCTACGATGATATTGGCATATACCATCATACGTTCGTGTTCACAAGGGATGCAAAATGGGCTGTCGTGCAGCAGGGAATGAATAGCAATGGCAATATGGCCACGAGGTTTCAGTGGCACAGCGATCTGAT
>JAJZJB010000026.1:1644-5874 GCA_021810375.1 Microcaldota archaeon | reverse complement strand
ACGAACAGGCGGCAGAGAGGGAAGTTGCTGAGGAGCTGGGCATAAGGGGATTGAAACTCGTGCGCGCGTTCGACCTGCCAGCAAGCGAGATTACAATGAACGAATTCCAACGTTTCTTCGTAGCCATGTCAGATGAGAAGCCAAGACTGCATGAGGATGCCTATTCTCAGGAGCTGTACACGATCTCTGAAATAGAAGAGAAGATGAGGCGCGGCGAGAAGTTCACTCCGACATTCGCGAAGTTCCTTGCATGGTGCAAGAAGAACATGATGGGCTAGACACTCCAGATCCAGGGAACAAAGAGCAGTATCAAGATTGCAAGGGCGACTATGGTGACTATCTTCATTCCCCTTGCGCCAAGCTTGAGCTTGTATATCCTCCAGCCATCAAATAACGGTATCGGCAGGACATTGAATATGGCAACGTAGAAATTTAGCAGGAAGGAAAGCCCGAAGAACTCGTAGAAGAAATTGGCTAGCGCAGAGACTATGCTGTTGCTGGCAGGCACGGATTCCTCGCCAAGGTACACTCCTATCTTGCCGGTTGCGTTGGCAGTCAATGAATATGTCCCGTTGCTTGTCGATACTGTAACAATAGAGTGCGGGAGATCGCTTGCCGCTGCCGACTCCAAGTCAGTTATGTTCTTTATCGCATGGCCGTTCCAAGAATTGACTATGGCTCCTGGAGTAAGCACATTCTGTGATGGCGACCCCGGGACTATGCCTTCTATGTAGACCGCATTTGTAAAGAGGGGCGGCAGGACCACGTATAGCATCAGCAGCATGAGCAGGAAGAAGACTATGGTGAGGAAGAAATTCATCGATATGCCTGCGATCGAAATTTTGTCCTGGCTCTTGACGGGAAGCTTCGAGATGTCCTTCTCGACAGGCTCCACGAATGCACCAAGAGGTATTATGCCGAAGAGGAATGTACCTATCGACTTGATCTTTATTTTATTCTGCCTTGCTATTATTCCGTGCGAGAACTCGTGCAGCGTTACAAGCAATGCGAGCGCAAGCACCAACGGTATTATGATAGATGGCCTGAAGAACGCGACAGCTATTACAGGAACGCCTGCAGGTCCGGGAAGGGCGGAGACAGAAGCCGCAGCGGAGGTTGGGGAAGTCGCCGAGGCCAGTGCGAACAGCGCTATCCCGTGTATTATGACTCCGGCTATGAATGCCAATTCGGATATGATGAATAGGGCGAATCCGCCGATTACGGACAAGGCAGTGAAGAGCACGCCGAGCCAGTCTATGCCGCTGCTCGTTGGCGGCGGGGCATAAGCGCTTGCGCCGGAGCTTAGCTGCGGTATGTTTATCAGGCCGTACGCCACGGAAAGGTATGGCAGCACCAGAATCTGCATTAATATTATCGAGATTATGCCAAATGCAAACATCTTCTTGCTGGTGTAGTTCTTGAAAATGAACGGGGTCAGGAGACCGAAACTGAGCACGAATCCCCAGTCGACTATTGCCTTCCACGGCTTCTCATACTTTCTTGAGAGATGGTCGATATAATTTATGCCGTTGTCGGTTTTCAATATGAAGAACCCGTACAACCCAGCAGCCTTAAGCACATATGCTATGGATACTCCGGTAAGCGCCAGGACTACTATTACCAACAAGATTTTTAAGTAAACGCCTATGTACGGAGAATAACCAGTAAGGTAAACAAGTATGGCTATGCATAATGCTGCGATAAGTATTGAGGCGGGTGCCCGATACGCCCTTGGAATCCGGGGTTCTGGAGACTCATGCCGCTTTTGCTGCTTCTTCGCAGTGGGACTAGCCACATAAACCACTAAACTTTATTATTGTACGCTAAGTAATATTAAATAAGGGGATTTCGTGTACGATTGCGATATATGCGGTAGGGCTGCAGAGATAGCATATGTTGTCGAGATAGAAGGCGCAATGATGACTCTTTGCGAGAGGTGTGCAAAGGGCAAGACACCCGTGCGGGTGCTTGGGGAGGAGAGGATGCAGAAGAGCACAGCAAGGAAGGAGCCTGCGGCCCGGGATGAACCGGAAGTGGTATCTGATTACGGCCATAGGATAAGATCCGCCAGGGATGCGATAGGCATGTCGACAAAAGTGCTTGCGGAGAAGATAAACGAGAAGGAGAGCACGCTTATACGGGTTGAGAACCAGCGCATGCTGCCTGACGAGACGCTAAGGAAGAAGCTGGAAAGGGAGCTTGGCATAAAGCTCATGGAGCAGGTCCCAAGAGGCAGGACCAGCGCGGCTGGAGGAAGTAACACCCCTACAACACTCTGGGATGCGGCAATCAGGAAGGAGAAAAAGAAGCAGTGAAACGAGATGGCAGTTGACCTGGGAAAATTCATAGCTGAGGTTAAGAAAGCGATAGAGTTTGAGGACCTTGCAGGAAAGACGGTTGCTATAGATGCCTACAATACGATTTACCAGTTCCTTTCTATAATAAGGCAGCCTGACGGATCTCCGCTGATGGACTCGAAAGGCAGGGTCACCAGCCACCTCTCCGGTTTGCTGTATAGGACTACAAACCTTATATCGTATAAAATAAACCCGGTCTTCATATTCGACGGCATACCGCCGGAACTGAAGCGGAGGACGCTGGAGGCAAGGGCGGCGAGGAGGCGCGAGGCCACTAAAGAGTGGGAGAATGCAAAGGCAGGAGGCATGATGGCCGAGGCGCGCGCACATGCGGTAGCCAGCACAAAGATAAACAAGGAGATAGTGGACAGCTCCAAGCAGCTTCTCGGATATATGGGCATACCTTACATACAAGCACCCAGCGAGGGCGAAGCTCAGGCTGCGCATATGGTGAGGAAAGGTTTGGTCTATGCAAGCGCGAGCCAGGACTACGACTCGTTCCTTTTCGGCGCTGATGTCGTAATAAGGAATTTCACGCTTACTGGAAAGAGAAGGCTGCCGAAGAGGAATGTGACCATAGACGTCAGGCTTGAGAGGATCTTCCTTAAGGACCTTCTGGCCAGCCTTGGCATAAACCTAAACCAGCTGATATGGCTGGGCATGCTTGTGGGCACGGACTTTGACTCGGGCATAGACAACGTAGGCCCGAAGACGGCACTGAGGATAGTAAAGGATGCAAAGAGCCTGAATGATGTTAATGAATACATAAAGAAGAAATACAATCAGGAATTCGATGCTGACCCGGATGCAGTGGAGAACGTGTTCACAAACCCGGACGTGGTTGACATGAGCGCATCGGATTTCCATGCGCTCATGGGCAAGAACGCTCTAGACAAGGAGAAGCTCCTGGAATTCATGTGCAGCGAGCATGGGTTCTCGGAGGACCGCATCGGCAAGTATGCAGACATGCTCATTGAGGCAAGAAGGGCAAAAGGCCAGAAGGGAATTAACAGTTGGATGTAAGAAGCACATTTTTTAAGCTTCTTCTATAATTAGTAATTGTGAAATTATGGACTTTAGTGATGGTTCCAAGATCGGAATGATAGGCTTTGCGCTCATGCTTGTAGGATTCCTTGCCATATTAGTTATAGGCATATGGGCCTCGATAGCGGTGCTTGAAGCAGTAAGCCCGCTCCTTACCTCTGCAAACGGCACAATAACTGCAAATGCACTAAACAGCACAGGAGTAACACAGCTTGCTCAGAATGTTTCTGCCGGACTTGCCAACGAGCTGATAATACCGTCTATAATAGCCATTGCGGTCATAGTAATAGGCCTGGTGCTAGCAGGCATTGCCCTCGTATCGTACGGCAAGAAGTATGGCAACAATTCCATCAGGAGCTGGGGCGCATACGGCACAGTAGTATCTGCAGTAGGATTTGCGCTCATGCTCTCGTTCTCTTTCTCGTCACTGATAATACTCGTCGGGATGATAATCTATGCCTATGTTTTCAAGAAACTCTCTGAAGAGGCTGGATACAAGAACATTTCGTACTATGGATACGGGCTCATAGTCTGTGCGCTCTTCCTGCTCCTGTATTTCCCTATCGGAGTGATAGCGTTCATAGTTGTTGACGCCCTTTTAGTAATGGCATTCAGAAACCTGGGCAAGGCAAAGGTTGATGAGAATCCTTTTGATACTAATCCGTCCGCTGTTGTGAAGAAACCGGCAAGGCACGGCAAGAAAAGCAATAGGTGATATGATGCAGAAAACTGTGAAGAAAAAGAAAAGATTTGTAGGGAAGAGATATAGGAAGGTAACGAAAAAGGCAAAGCTGAGGAAGGAATCCAGAAAGAGGATGAAGCTTCACAG
>JAJZJB010000026.1:0-1544 GCA_021810375.1 Microcaldota archaeon | reverse complement strand
TTCGTCGAGGGATTTCCAAGGGCTATCAGAAGGCTGCAGAGCAGCACGGCTTTGTCGAACACGTCTCCGGCTGCGTAATTTATGGTAAGGCCTGGCCTGAGCCAGAACTGTATCGGCAAGGTCACGCTGGTTATCGAGTCTTTCACGAATTCATATGAGAGCTGCGCGGCGTCGTAGAAATTGTCCGCATAGTTGTAGTCCTGAAACTTAGACGCGATGATCGCAGCAAGTCCTTTCACAGATTCATCTGAGGGAGTTACAAGCTTTGGAAGCTCTGCTACATAGAGGCCCTCCTGCTCCTCTATATAGTCTTTGTACTTCATTATTATTTCCAGGTACAGGCTGTTGTACTTCTTTAGGAGTTCAGTCTCATCCATTCAGCTTCCCACACTCTCCTATTACCATATCTATGGAAAGGGATATTACAGTATGCCTTGACACTGCGTGAGAAGGACACAAATATAAAGATGGTTCCTCCAATAGAACTTGACTCGCAAGTGATAGATTGGCCAAGGCTCCGGCTTTCCATGTGAATGATGCTCCAAAGAAGGTAGGCTCAAGTATAACACTCAGGGGATGGATACACCGGAAAAGGGAGAGCGGAAGCCTAATCTTCGTGATACTGCGCGATTCAACTGGAATAATACAATGCGCAGTCAAGAAGGACAGCGTTGACCAGGAATCATGGAAGTCTGCCAAGGAAGCAAGCATAGAATCTAGCATAGAGATAAGCGGAACTGTAAAGGAGGACAGCCGTGCCGTGACTGGGTATGAGATAGAGTCTCAGTCATTCAGAGTAGTGCACATCTCCGAACCGTTCCCTATAACGGAATACCAGAGCACCGAACTGCTGCTTGACAAAAGGCACCTCTGGCTCAGGAGCAGGCGCATGACTGACATAATGCGCGCGAGGGCATATATCTTCAGGTACATACGCGATTTTCTGGACAGCGATTCGTTTTATGAGGTTACGCCTCCGCTTATAACCAAGGCTGCCGGGGAGACCGGCGCAGACATGTTTGAGCTGGATTACTTCGGTCAGAAGGCATATCTAACCGAATCATCGCAGCTCTATGCCGAAGCGATGATCTTCTCGCTTGAGAAGGTCTATTCGTTCGTGCCCTCTTTCAGGGCGGAGAAATCGAGGACCGTCAAACACCTGGCAGAGTATTGGCATCTTGAGGCCGAAATGGCGCACTATACCTTCTATGAGAATATGGATCTGCAGGAAGAGCTGATATCAAGCGTGGCTAAGAGGCTCGCAAAGGAGCAGGAGGAGATACTTACATCGCTCAATGTGAACAAGGAGGATCTGCTTAAGATAAGGCCGCCGTTCAAGAGGATAACTTATGAGGAGGCATTGACAATACTCAATGACAGGGGTGCAAAGTTAAAGTGGGGCGACGACTTCGGCGTTGGGGAAGAAAAGCTGCTTACCCAGGATGAGGAAAAGCCGGTATTCATACACAGTTGGCCCAAGGAGCTCAAGTCTTTTTACATGCCAATAAATCCGCAGGATGAGAGGACTGTCTTGGGATCCGACC
>JAJZJB010000007.1 GCA_021810375.1 Microcaldota archaeon | reverse complement strand
TCTATGGCATTATCTATTACTATGTTGAGCCATTTCGTGTAAGACTCAGGATTCCTCCTTATTTCATCTCTCAGATCACGGAGCCCTATCCACCTCCATCCTTTCGCCTCTTCGGGATTGGGCCTGGGCTCATTGTCATAATTGCCAAAGATAACGTGATCGAATTCCTTCTCGGTAAGCCCGTTGCCAACATATGCCTCATAAGTGAATGAGAACGCCTCGTGCATATCACAGTCAAAACCCATCTCTTGCACGAGCTTTCTATGTGCTGCCTCAATTGGCGTTTCTCTGGGAAGCGGATGGCTGCAAACCGTATTGGTCCATAATCCGCCGCTATGGTACTTTGAATCGGCGCGCTGCTGGAGCATCAATTGGTCCTTGCTGTTGAATATGAAAATAGATATGGCTCTATGGAGTCTTCCGCCATTGCTGTGTGCTGCAAGCTTTTCCATCGTTCCCATTTCATTGTCATGCATGTCTACAAGTACAACCAAGTCCTCCATCTAACCCCATAAAGACATTGGGATAAAACTTTATATATCTGTTTTGCGATATAATCCTGCTAATTTTGTTGAATGCCATGAGAATATTACTGCAGTTTCCGGAAGGCCTGAAGCAGAAGGCGCTTGAGCATGCGAAGAAGCTTGAAAAAGAGGGCCATGAGGTCCTCATCTCAGCGTCGCCTACATTCGGCGCATGCGATCTTGCACTCGACGAGGCAAAGAGCCTCAATGTAGACAAGCTCATACACTATGGCCATGCCGAATTCCAGCATGTCGATTTTAATGTTGAATATGTCAGCTATGAGATTGACGCACCGATGGACCTATTGCCTCAATCCCTAGAGGCGTTGAAAGACTATACAAAGCTAGGTCTTGTTACAACAATACAGCACATGCACCAGCTTGGGACAGTGAAGCAATTCTACGAGTCAAAAGGGCACGAAGTCCTGATAGGCAAGCCATACGGCTTTGCAAAGAAGCCGGGCCAGATTCTCGGATGTGATATAGGGAGTGCAGCAAACATAGACTCAAAGGTCGACGCGCTGGTATACTTCGGCGGCGGCATCTTTCATCCGTTGGGGGCCGTGCTTGCAACGAAGAAGCCTTTCTTCGTGATAGAACCATTCCAGGGTACTATAGAGAGGTTCGACGGCTATAGGGAACTGTATGCAAAGAAAAGGAAGGCAAAGATACTAAGGTCGCTTGAAGCAAAGCGCATAGGCATAATGCTCACTACGAAGAACGGCCAGCACAACATGGCGCTTGCAAAGGTGCTCAAGGCAAAAATAGAGAAGTCCGGCATGAGCGCGGGCATTCTTGTCGCTAATACTTTCGACTTCGAGTCGTTAAACAACATGCTGGAGTTCGATGCCTTTGTCAATACTGCATGCCCTAGGCTATCCATTGATGATATAGACAGGACAAGGAAGCCTCTCCTCAGCGCAAACGAGCTGATGGAGGTAATACATATGAGAGAGGAACTTGCTATGAAGCCTAGATCTCCTGGCTCAACTGTTCAGACACGGATCTCTTGACATAGATAAGCAGTTGTGCTGTCTTGACGAATTCTTCAGGCATACGCGCAGCACTACTGCCAGAGGCCATCACCACCCAGTCTACTGCAGAATCGACATGAATGCCAACCATTGAGTTCCTATAAGACAGATCCCTGCCCTGCGGTATTTCTGCAGGGAAGGCTTCGCGAATAGCATCGTAAAGGCATGCCAAGGCCATATCTATCTTGATCTTCTCCCCATTGGGAAGCCCCCTCCTCAGTTCTGCAAGTGCGTCTGCAGAGGCGCTGGCAAGAGTGCTTGTCCTGCTATTCATCCTTGAGAAAGCCTTTGGGATACCTATCACCTAATCGAGCCTGGCAGGGCTCCTAGTCTGCGAAATGATAACATGATACTCATATCTCTATGTATGCCTGCTTTGCACGCTCCTTTGCATACCTGTCCGTGCATACTTTCGGCACAAGGCCTTCTGTGGCTAGCATGCCGTACTGGTTTGAGTACCTGAGATCGAAGTTCCGCACCCCAAGTTCGCCAATGATCTGCCTGGAGAATATCATGCTCTCGACCTCTATTCCGAGCCTTAAGCTTTCTATAGACTTCTTGATGCCCTCAAAGCACGCCGCGTTCTTGGCATTGGCTATTATTATCCCTCCATAGGGTTCGTGGACATCAGCCATAAACGTATAAGTTCCCAACTTATTGCCGTCCATCTTCACGAGATGCTCGAACCACTTGTACTTGCTCTTCTGGAACTGCTGGTGGTCTACTATGCTGTAGGATATTATTCCTGCAAAACCGTTGTCAGGGTTCCTCATATACATAGTCGTCCGGCTTACTATCCCGTACTCAATCAATGTCTTGTATATGTATGTAATGGCATTCTTGTCCGGCTCCTGGCCCTGGCCGAGCTGGCCCCTAGAGCCATTGTTCAGTGACACCAGAAGCTTCTTGTATTTCTCAGGCAGCTTGAACTGCTCTATGAGTTCGTTCCTAAGCGGGAAGAAGCCAAAGCTCTTCCTGACAGGCCTTATCCTGACTATCATCTTGTAGCCTGGAAGGCTCTTGTTGAAGGCGTTTACAAAGACATTTATGTCTGCATGATCTCTTGCAACAAGGTACATGAAGAGGTCGTACCTGCCATATACTGCAGATACATTCTGCGGTATATATGAGGCTCTGACCGCCTTGGCTATCTCTTCATCGCTCGGTTTCTTTCCAATGAACTTGACAAATCCAACGTATTCGGTGAAGCCTATCTGGTGTATATCCAACTGCCTGAATTCCCTCTTCTGCATCCATTTGGTTGTATAAAGCAGCTCGTGCCTCCACAATTCCTCCAGGTTTATCTCTGGAACAAACTTTATGTCCTTCTGCTCTATCAAACTGTTCAATTCGTTGAAGACTGCAGTCTTGCTTGCGCCTGTCTTCTCAGCCATTGCGCTAAGGCTCTGCCTTGCATCCATGCTCAATTCGCGCAATATTGCAGTGCCTATCCTATCTTTCGCTTCCCTATTGAATGCGGCCTTCGGTGGGGCCTCTTTATTTGGGGTTGTGGCCATTGGTATCGCCAGCATCAGTGTGACACAAGGAAAGTGAATTTTCTCATATTTAAAGCACACAAAACTTTTACACAATATCAAGGCCTTTTAGTTATTTTGTAAATCTAAAGGCATTACTCTGTCGGCGGTTACGACTTCAAAGTGCCAAGCGCAGCAATTTGACATTTAAATACTTATGCTACCCTCTATCATCTGATAGCATGATCAGCATAAAGCTCTCGAAAGACGTAAACTTGAAGGGATACGGACTCATTGAAGCTTTTCCGGGTGCAGGCCTTGTCGGCTCAATGTCTGGTAGCTATATAATAGAGAAACTGAAGATGGATTACATAGGACACATAGAGAGCGACCTGTTTCCTCCTATAGCCACAATACACAACGGCTTGCCTATGTTTCCCGCAAGGCTCTACAAGGATGACAACACAAAGACGGTATTGATAATATCTGAGTTCACTATCCCTCCGGATGCCATATACCAGCTGAGCATGGAGCTGCTCAATTTCATAAGAAAATACGGCATATCTAGGATTGTCTCGATAAGCGGCATGCCTGCACAGAAGCCCACCAACAACGTCTACATAGCTTCTCCCGACGCCGCGACTATCAAAAAGGCCGGGAGCGTAGGCATAAAGCCAATAGCAGAAGGCGTGATAGCAGGAATAAGCGCCATACTTATGACCAACGCAGACCAATTCAAGATACCAATGATGAACCTGCTTGTAGAGGTCAATCCAACAGTAATGGATCCGAGGTACGCAGAGCTAGCGATAGCAGGGCTTAACAAGATAATGAACATGAACATTGATCTGGATGACCTGGAGAAGGAGGCAAAACTTGTCGAGGCCAAGATAAGGAGCCTTACAAAGAAGGTCCGCGACACCAACGAGACGCTCGGCGGCAATGCTCCTGACCAGGGGCCGTCCATGTACGCATGAGCCGTGGCCTGCAGAGCCAAAATAACCACATACGGCACTTAATGTGTGCATAAAGATAAGCATTAAGAATCAGGAAATGCACATAACTAATTGATATGTTATGATGAGGCTAAGGGCCATAATAGCCGCTCCGAGGGAGCATGCTGCTTTTAAGCACTTGGAAGATGTTACTGGGGGTTACTCTAGGACTGCCGAAAGTCTTGCAGACGAGGGGAAGTATCGCAGCGCCATTAACACTTACAATGACGGAATAAGAGAACTCGATAGGCTTGCAGACGAGGACTGGGGTCTTGCAGCAACGAGGATGGGTAAATGGATCAAGGATTACAAGCAAACATTTGCGGGAAGAAGCGAGTCGCTACAGCGCATCATGGACGCCCACGAAGCGGAAGGAGCTAGAGATAAGGCTGAGTCAGTACAACAGCTACGCGAACTTATCCGTTCAGGGTTCCATCGACTTTGCCTTGGGCATGATGTATCAGAAGAGCTTAAGCCCGGCATAGGCAAGTTCATTGGAGTAGGGTCAGCAGTTGACATAAAAGGTAATTATATTACGTCGCTGTCTGATGCGCTTAGACGGATAATACGAGAGAATGACATACCTGAGGAGGCCAAGCTTGTAATTGTTGCAGCCGCGGCATTTGCAGCAATAAGGTACGATGAACAAGCTGCTGATATACTCACAAAAGACGGTAAATTATCCTTAATGCCTATAGAATACTTTGTAAAGAATGGCGGAGTATGCAGGAACCATGCTGATCTCACCCTGGGGCTCATGCAGGCATTAAGGCAAAGCGGTGATATAACTGGTAGGTTTGGGGTTGCCTTTAAGCGTCCAGAATACGACACCTCAAATAACCAAGTAAGACGGGTAGTAGAGCCAGGCCATGCATATGTAAGATACATTGGCGAGAATGGGCAAGCCTGGACAGTTGACGCAACAAACCTTGCTGTTGAACTGGCATCCCCATAAATGCCTTTTTAAGCCTGCTAATCCTATCCTTATGCACTTGCAGGGGTGGCAGAGCCTGGAATGGTTCACAGAGCCACGGAAAATGCGCAGGACTTAAGATCCTGTGGCTTAGCGCCTTCGTCGGTTCAAATCCGACCCCCTGCAATCTCTGCAATCTTTGCGCGCAATACAAAGCGACAAAAGTATAATGCAATTCCTATGCGAACCACAAATACGCCTTAAACTATACTTCCACTAAAATCACACGTCATAATCCTGCTCTAGCCAATCGCCTTTCAAATGCCCCGGCGCGCTTGGCTTGTCGACGTAATAAACCAACTCTTTGGCTTGGGTGGCATGCAATTAATGCTCGCCAAGAAATAGTGGCGCCATCAAAGGCCCGTTACCGCCACTATTGCGCGGTCAGGGCCCATGTTTATATTCTTGACGCATTGTCAAATTATCTGACGATCATTCATTTGTTTGAATATTCGATCAAGCGACCATAATATGCACAAAAATCCCAAACTGTTAGCGCCAGGGGGATATACGCGTTGGATGCTGGCAACAATACCTGCCAGCTTTGCCTATGCGCCGCTCTCTACGTTTGTGCCCCTGTATCTGCTTGCCACCGGAGGCAGCATACTCTCAGTTGCCATAGCTGTAAGCTTGTTCAACGCAGTAGCCATGATAAGCGCCTTCTTCTGGGGCAAGCTCGCAGATCTCACCGGAAAGCGGAAGCCGTTCATATTGCTATCATACTTAGGCATAACCTTGCTGCTGCTAATAATGTACTTCTACACCAGCGCGGCAGCAATAATATTGCTATATGCAGGCATAGCTCTATTCCAGCAGGCCAACCCCACTGCGTACAACTTGCTGATCATGGAGACCGACGAGGAAAAGCACTGGTCCAAGAACTTCTCAGACCTACAGATGATATCTAACGTAGGCATGATCCTGGGTCTCATAGCTGCGGCTGTAGTGGCGGGGCTGTACTCGCTCAGGCTTCTTGTGCTGGTCTTTGGCATCTCCTCGTTTGCTTCCGCAGCTGCAGCATACCTGCTTGTAGTTGAGCCAATGGTAAACATGACAAGGGAGGAATCCATACTAAAGCACGCAGGATCACTCATAATCTCAATGCTCTCATATCCGTTCCGATTCAGCTCCGTTCCTGGAATGGACGACATCTCAAAAGCCGTAAGCAAACCCGGCTGGCACAAATACCTTAACGACACCTTTGTGCTCCTCTGCATTTCATGCTTTATCTTTGGCCTTGGAGTGAACATGTTCAACACCGAGTACTCGGCATCACTACACATCCACGGGCTCACCGAGTCAGAAGTATTCCTAGTGATAATGGTGGCATCAGTGCTCCAGACCGTAATATTCCACTATGCCACAAGGTCCAACGACACCAATGGGCTTTACAGGACATTTATCAATATGAATTACATACGGGCATTCTCATATGTGCTAGTGGCAGCTAGCTTTGTGGTCAGCGGTATAAGCTTCCTCACTGCAAACATACTTCTATATGCCATCATAGTTGGCATCTCTTACCCAATCTACTACACCACGTCTTACGCCTTGCTCTTTGAGTCACTGCGCGACAAGAAAAGGGGAAATGCCCTTGGCATTTACAACGGCGCGGGCAGCATTGGCAGCTTCCTCGGCGCCCTTGCCGCTGCTGCAACCCAATTGATAGGGTTCCCGGTCCTCTACCTTGCCTCCGGAGCACTGGTCTTCGCAAGCGTGTTGCCTGTGAGAAATAAAGGAAAGAAGCACCAGGCTCTTCCTAATGCTGTTCCTGGGCTAGCTACTGCAAAAGCGTAACAGCTGATGCATAGCAATGTTAATTCAGCCCTGGTCTTCATTTCTACGCAATGCCCTAATTGATCGCCTTTCGGCGCTCTTTCTGGCACCCTTGCATTCTACGTACTTCCTATCCTCTTCTGTAGCTATGCCTGCTGCAATAAGTACGTTGAGTATGCTATTCCCATTTGCCTTGAGTACGCTTCCGGGCACGCGCCCCCTCGGCAAGTCCATCGGATCTATGCCCAGCTCACCAGCCCTTGTCACTACCATGTCACATAGTTCTTTGCCTGAGAGCTCCACGCCTGCTGGCATGCGTTTAAGCTCCCATGGCTTTATCTCAGGGTAAGCCTCGCTTATTAAGCGCCATGGGCTCCCTCTTATCTCTGGATGATGGAGCAGTCCTGCAAGGCCGTTGTCATGGAAATCCGCCTTGGAAAGCTCTCTTGGATCCTTTGACAGTCTTGTCTCTGCAAGCCACCTTGTCGCCCTCTTCCTCTCCTCTGGGTCGTCAAAGAATCCCTTCGGTGTTTCGCTGAGCTCCCACGGCTGGATACCGATCTCTGGAAATGCAGCCCTGAGCGCGCGATAATGGCTCCCATCAAAGAACCTTATTATAGCCCATTCAAAACCATTCTCTTCCAGAAACCCATAGCTGATCCTTGCAGGATCTATCCCCTCAGTCTTTGCGAGAAGTCGTATGCCGTCTATCACGTCAGCCTCGCTCTGCCATCTTGGACGCTTATTAAGTATGATCTCTCCAGATTTTCCTACAGTAAACCAGCCTTTGGATATCCAGAAGTCAGCCATGTTCTTGCAGCCGTTCCGCCTATGCACCCTGCTCAGCTCCTCTAAAGCTTGTGCGTTAAGCCCTGCCAGTTTCTTACTCCAGGCATGAGAGTCCCTAATTGCCATATTAATACTCAAATAATAACTCGCTTGAGGTTCTTAAAAAGTTTTCCTGCGGCGTATCCCCGCATGCGAATAAAATAAGTTTAATAGTCTTCCCAATCAAATTAATGTCGTGCCTCTGTAGCTCAGTGGTAGAGCGCGTCCTTGGTAAGGACGAGGTCGCGAGTTCAATCCTCGCCGGAGGCTCTCGTTCACTCTTTGCACGTTTTCCTAATATGATTTAATGAAATGGATATACTAGAAACAAAGTTTTATTAATATATTGCCACAAATAATAGTACTGATAATAATGGACTACGAGGGCAAAGTTACACGGCAGGGACAGATTACCCTACCAAAGTCAATGCGTAAGAGATACTCGATAAAGGAAGGTGACATGGTTACCTATGTTGATCTGGGTGACCATATAGCAATACTGCCTAAAACAAAGAATGCCATAAAAACTCTCCTCTCACTCAAGGTAAAGACCGGAGATTCGGTACAGAAAATAAAGCAAAATATACATTATACTGCTATGGGAACGGCCACTAAAAGCGGTGTCTGAGTGCTAGTAGAATCGGATTTGTTCATAGCTGTCATAAAAGAGAGGGACAGGCTTAAGTCCACAGCTTCCAATATCCTTGAGAACATAGAAGCAGGAAAGATCAGCGGTGCATATGCATCTGTAGCTGTAGTGCAGGAGATTGTGTTTTGGTTATTGCGTGAAGGGAGGGCTACAGATATCCTGACAACGGTGGATGCACTTCTCAATATTAAGAATCTGGAATGGATAGACCTAAGTCAGGAAATATGCCTAAATGCCGCGGCACTAATTGAAGAATACCAACTTAGCCCATTCGATGCCTATCATGCCGCAACGGCCATAAGCAGGGATAGCAAGATCCTAAGTAGTGACCATGCATACGATAAGATAAAGAGCATAGAAAGAGTCGCCCTATCATAAGGTCTATCCTCTGCAACGGTAAGAAACCACTCCTGACTGGCCGCAGACCGCCGGAGGCTCTTAAAATTAAGTTTTTGCAACTTTACGTGGAGCCTTGGTATAGACTGCATCAATAAGTTTCCTTTGCGCACGGCTCCATACCCTATTTCCATGCGTTTTCATATACTCGACATAAAAGTCTATGAACTCCTGGTTGCTCTTTCGATTCCTGCCTCTTTCTTCTTTGAGACTTTTAAGCGTTATCTTAGGCATCAATACTCTCACCTAATTCTTTCCTAATCACGCTATAACTACTGTGAAAAGCAGATAAAGCATATCTACAGTGCACACATGCGCCATTGTCCCTCTGCAACGCTGCGAGCCTTTCGGGCTTACCCCTGCGCAAAAGGCTTTTTAACCAGCACAACTAAGGAGAAGTAGGTGAGATAATGAAAGACGTGGATCTCGATAGCACTATGGACTCCCTGGAAACTATGGAAGCCAGGGAAGCGGCAAGAAGTACATCCAGGCAGCAACAGGCAAGAGTGCTTGTAGGCACCGTAGAGGGCTTCTTCGATAAGATCGGCGTTGTAGCAATAAGGTTATCCGGCACTCTCAAGGTAGGTGATGTGATAGAAATAGGCACAGAAGAAGAGGCTGTCAGGCAACGTGTCCTGAGCATGCAGATAAACCGCGAGGATGTGGAAGAGGCAAGCGAAGGCGATTCAGTTGGGATAAAGCTGAAATACAGGGTTGGCGAAGGCGAGAGCGTATATAAGCTCTGAAGCAAGCGAGTTCATCATGCTAGTACTCCAACGATCCCAAGGATTATTGCGATTACTAATATTACAACAACCGTGCCTATCATGACCCCGACTACCGAGAGCTTGCTTGTCTTCTGCAGGTTCGAGAGTGCGAAGATCTCAACAATAAAGCCCCATATATCGATGAGTATGTACAGAAGGCCTATGACAGGTATGATTGCAATCCAGAAGAAGAGTATCACGGGTGCCTCGCCATACACTACTGCTGCGAATGTCGCTTGGTAATCTGATCTGAATTGACGGAATACATACTTGCCAAAGAAGTGAAGCAACGCTGCTGAAATGAACATGCCTATTGGTATAAACACAAGAAGCAGCATGGCTACCACCCCTATGGCTACGGCTGCGGTACCCAAACCGCCGAAGAAACCCAAGATGCCTACAAAGTGGGAGAGCACAGCAGAAGCAGCGACCCCAACCAGCACTCCAAGTATCAATGATATTATAAGCGGTATTATGACCAGCCTGTAATAGAAGCCAAGCGCATCGCCGATGCTCATTCGTTTCTTAGTGAACCTGCCTGGACTGAACATCATTCCCCAGGTCCACTTGGCTTCATCTACTGATATCATAACCTTACCATGGCTCTTAGAGGCCCGTGGCAGACAGTGCAACCGATCCCAGAACCAAGAAAGCTATTATAGCGACTATTATTACTGGCACTAGGACAACTATCAAGGACTGGAGCTTTGTGCACTTCTGCTGCTGTGAAAACGCCACTACCATAACGTAAAGCGCCCATAGGTCTACTATTAAGCCTATAACCGCGCCTACTGGTGCACTTGCATACACTATGGCTGAGACAACCCAGGCGAGCAGTAGGCTAGGAAATGCCCCATATACTGTTGCCGTGAAGGCTCCGCTGAATGTGCCCCTGAACCAGCGAAAGAGATACTTGCCTATGAAGAAGAATATTCCGGCGCCTATGAGAAGTCCTATCGGATAAAGTATATACTGAACCAAAGTGCCTCCTGCAGATATTGCGCCAAGGAAGCCGCCTAGCACCAAATCCACAACTATCGAGAGCACAAGGAATGGCAGGAAAGCAAACTTGTAATACATTACTGCAGCTGCTCCAAGGCTCATTGTAGTTCCTGTATTCTTGTCCGGATGTAATATTGCATTTACCCCTTTCTTTATATCGTCTACTATTATCATTCTAAGACCTTTTCGGTTAAACAAATGCATATATGTGCTTTTAAATCTATATGGCTACCAAATTATAGGTTAGACAATGAGCGAACGTATCCGAAAACTCTTCTCTGAATACCATGGCAAGTACGACGGCGCGAACCATATATACAGCCTTGGAATAGACATAAGTTGGAGAAAAGAAGCTGTGAAGGAAGCGATGCTTGACAAGAGGTCATTCAACATACTCGATGTGGCTACGGGCACCGCAGACGTTGCAATAATGCTTGCAGAAGAAGCGATGCGGCATGGGAAGAGGGTTGAGATCACAGGCATGGACTTCAACAACGAAATGTTGAAAACCGGCAGAGAGAAAGTAGCAAGGAAAAACCTTGGAAACATCTCGTTGCTCAAAGGCGATGCCCTTTCAATGGATTTTACAGATTCATCCTATGATCTGGCCACCTGCGCATTCGCACTAAGAAACTTTGACGACCTAAGGAGTTTTTTCAAGGAACTGCATCGTGTGCTAAAGAAGAATGGCAAGTTCGTTATATTGGAAATGGGTAACCCTGACGATCCTGTGCGCAGGGCAGTATTCCAGTTCTATTTCGGCGTGCTGATGCGGCCCCTAGGATACATTATAGGCATAGACGCGTACAAATGGCTGCTCCACAGCATAACCCACTTCGACAAGAAGAGTGCGGTGCGCATGCTGAAAGAAGAAGGCTTCAGGAGCGTCAAGACAAGAGAGCTTGCCATGGGCGTCGGTTTCCTGATAACAGGAACAAAATGAGTCATTTTACCCTGATCGTGTCGGCATATACTGCAAGAAGGTCCGTGGACTCCGAGCTTCCAAGTTCCTTTATGGCCGTATCTATATGCCTGTTGTGAAGTTCAATGGCCTGATCTACTGCTTCCTTGCCAGAGAGCGACAAGTGCTCCATTAGTGTTGTTATTATGTTTGGCCGGAAACCCGACTTCTTCTCCGTGCCTTCTATGCTGTCAAGTATGTCATCCCGCATCTGGAAAGCTATCCCCACGTTCCTCCCGAACGCATGTAGCCTTCCTGCGAGTTTGTCCTTCTTGTATACGGCTGCGATGTTGCAGCATGTTGCTATGAGCGATGCGCTCTTAAGTTCTGCAATGCGCTGATATTCTGACTGCTTAGGCACCTTCTTTCCCTTCTGGAACGAATAATCCAGTGCCTCGCCCGCGCACATGTCCATTGCAGCTTCAGATATGCTCTCAATAACCTCCTTGCCGTACTTTGCCGAGTTGCTTATTGATTTTGATATCAGCGCGTCACCTGCAAGTATGGCCGCTTCATTGCCGTATCTTATGTGTACTGCCTTGACGCCCCTGCGCACGGTGTCCCTATCTATTATGTCATCATGTATCAACGAAGATATGTGCAGCAATTCAGCTGAGACTGCAAGGTCCACGAACATTTGCGTATCCTGCCCGGTGACATGCGCGCCTAGCAGGACGAGCGAAGGCCGCATGAGCTTGCCTCTGTTGCGCAGAAGATGCACTGCCGGAGCAAACAACTCCTTGCTCCTGAAAACCGGAAGGCCCAGTCCCGCTATCCTCCTATCTACCTTAATTATTGAAGCGGATACTTCCTCTGGCAGCCTCATTCTAGAAAATTCGGGATTACGCATCTTACCACTAGGCCAAAGGATATGTTGCCATGCCTAAGGTAGCTCTTTCCAGAGAAACCTTAAATACCTTGCCCAGCGCTTTTCCGTATGTGGTGAAGGTGACCAGATGATGCACATCGGAAACCGCAGCGGCGATGCACTGTCCTTATTGGCAAAAAAGCTTGCAGTGGCAGCACGTAATCCCGTTATCGATGATATAACTACTGCAATTCGACTCGCCGAGTCATTTATGTTCGAGGAAAAACCCATAGTATACAAGGAGCTGGCAATGTGCCTCGAGATGAAGGAATTCAACGAGTTCAAGAAGACAGAGACATGGAGGAAAGGCAAGGGTCTGCCCCATGGCGACGGCAGGAAGGTAGCGCTTCTTCAGGGATTCTGCGAAACGCGAAACATGCCGCAAATGGAAGCCCTGGGAGAATGGCTTGTGCGCATGGGCTGGTCCCCGGACTTTGTAGGTCCGAAATGGAATGGCTACTCGATTGTGCACACGCTCAATCAAGTAAACAGGGACATGAGCGGCATAGTCAATGCAAACGAAGGCCCAGTGGTGGCGATAGGACGCAGCCTAGGTGGCACGCAGCTTTTCTTGCTCTCTCAAAGCAATCCCAAATGGTTCAAAGGCCTGATAACCCTAGATTCCCCAATAAATCCTGAATTTACGTTTGCTGAGGAGGTGGCTATGATAGGCATCCCGATACGGCTGGCTAACGGGATAGCCTTGGGCGTGCACAAGGCGCAAAAGGCCGCGGCCGGGAATACACATGTACACGAACCCTTGACCCTGCTTAACGCATCAAAAGCCATTGGCTCCGGCATATTGTCATGCATGCACGAAGAGCTAATTGCTGTGAGGAGGCTTTCCGAGCCTGCGAAGATTCCGATAATAGCATATAGGGGAAAAGGCGGCATAGTTGCAAGGTCCTCTGCAGTAAGGCCTGATGCTATGCTGATAGTCGAAACCGGGGCAACACACATGGGGCATTCCATCAAGCCGTCTGTGCTGACCAGCCTGGCACGCGATGTGCACAGGCTGTACAACTCTAATGACGTGAAAGGTGCTGTGTAATCAACGCATGCATCTGCTAATAGGCATAAACCGCGCAGTCCCTGCCATGATTCCACCTACACCTACCAGTGCTGCATGCACCGCCTCGGCCCTCGCCGGGAGCCTGTGTCCATCAAGACCCGCTATGGCAACTGATCCTGCAGCAAGCCCTGCGCCTGCAGTGGCAGCCCCCCACGCCCTTGACCCATGCATCATCATATCTATGCCTTCTATGACCAGCGCAAGAGGGCCGCTTACGAAGAATGTAGTTGCGAACTTTCCATGCTGTTTTTCTCTGGGACCATTAGTAATCCCGGTCCCAACAAGCCCTATGGCAGCTGTAATCAGTGCGACTTCCCCAACCATCGCCACCAGGCATCCCTTATGGTCTTTCCTGAGTACGTTTGCGAGCAAGAGCGTTGCAAGCCCCGACTCAACAGTGCCTGCCTGAAACATGTAACCCAATTCCTTCCTATCTGCATTCATCAGGGAGCTTAGCGTATCTCTCTTCCATGAAAATCCGCGCTTGAGTTTTGCTGCGGTCATTACCATCGCTATTCCGCTGGCAGGTCCGAGTGTTGCCGCAAGCCTTAAGATGTTGCCTTGCTGTGGCGCTACCTCCTGCGTACGAAAGGATTGCTTGATAGACCTGTCTAATGCATGCCGCATGTCCGTTCCCGTCCTTTGCATTTTCTCCCCAAACAAACAGTCTAAGGCACACTTTAAATAGGTTTTCTGTAAATAACTATGAATTACGTCAGTGATCGTATGGCAACATTAAACACGCCCCAACAGCAGGCAGGAATATTAAGCTTTTACGATGCGCCAGAGCGCGGTCCTAAGCTGAGCGCAAAGTTAGTGCTCATTGCAGTAGCAGCATTCTCAATAGTTATAATAATACTAGATCACTTCGTCTGATCATGTAAGCGTGAAAAGGTCGCGTCTCTTCTCGCTAACATCGCCTATCTCAGCCATATAATAAAGCACCGCCCTTACCCCATTCTCATCCATCCGCACCCTCTCAGCTATCTCTGGGACCTTCTTATCCCCCGACCGTAGCTCCTTGATTATCTGCGATGAATATCTCTCCAAGAAGGACCGGAGCATTATGTAAAACTTCTTGTTGAAGGCGCGCGTACCAAAGACCTGGCCATGCCTTATGCTCTCTTCAAGAGCAGCTGACACTGCAGCGGCCTCGCTCTCAGTCTGCAATACTATGTAACCCTCCTTCTCCAGCTTCTTTATATTCTCGTCATCCACGTTGCCCCGGACTCTGAGCAGGTTTGTGTGGTGCTCATCTATGTCCTGCGGTACGGTACTCTCCGCCGCCTGCGGCTTTTTCCTCATAAGGAACCTGTCATAAACGCTCTTGCCAATGCTATATACTGTTGCATCGTCCTTTCCGCTCCTGAAAAGCGAAACAGCCTTCTTCTTGAGCAATTGCCTAAGTATCTCGCGCTCCTGCGGGCTGAGCAGCCTATCGACATTCTGCTGAGTCCTCTGGTTGTATCTCAGTGTATCAAGCTTCTTGAGCACCGATATCTCATCTTGAGAAAGGTCAGCTTTCGGCTGCTGCGACTGTTGTCTTTCATTGCGATTCTGCAGGTTCTCCGCCGCATTGCTGCTTCCGGCAAGCAGGTCTGCTATGTCGGCCTTCTTGGCAAAGAGATATGCACTGCCCCTGAACCTGAAAAAGTCTATCTCGTCATTTTCCGAAAGCCCTAAATCCTTTATCACGTCAAAAGGCAGATAAATGGCCAATTTGTTGTTGTACTTGTAAACCTTCACCATATGACTACCGGTTGATTTTTAAGTTTGCAGAAGATAGTACGATATTATACTATGTAAACTAATAAAAGGGTTTGCAGAGAGCTAGATGCATATGCACTATGACGTCAAGGAAATGCTTGCCGGATCCGATGACATAAGGCGGGCAACCCAGGCCAAGGGTTCCGGCACGAACAAGATAGATAAGGGCGTGCTTGTAGTTATAGCAGGCAGCAAGTATTACCACGGAGCTCCGGCCCTCGCCGCAAATGCGGCGCAGAATGTTATTGCTGCCTTGCGTGTGGGTGCGGGATACGTCATCGCGTACATACCTAGTACTGTAGCTCCGATAGTGCGCATGCAGTCTCCAGCCATTGTGGTAAATGCACTTGGCAAAGAGAACATAGTATTCAATGAAAATATACGGCGTGCGATCGATAAATCAGATGCCATAGCGATTGGCATGGGGATAGGCACTGACCAGAGGACGAGGCGGGAAACCGCACGCATCATCGATTTCTGTTCATTGCACAGCAAGAAGATTGTGATAGATGCCGGAGCAGTGCGATCCGTGCCGTATGTTAAGGAAAGGATGAACCTTAACGCTGTAATCACTCCTCAGGACAGCGAATTCAAGCTCCTTTACGGTACGGATGTGTCCGGCAGAACGATTGACGGGCGGATCTCTGCCGCCGTACGGCTCTCAAGATCCCTTGGTGCAGTAGTATTGCTCAAGGGGCACGAGACCGTGATAACCGACGGAAAGCGCATAAAGGTGAACCGTGCAAAGACACCTGCTCTGGCAACGATGGGTACGGGTGACGTGCTCTCCGGGATAATCGGCGGATATGCCGCCACCGGCGCAGACACGTTCGAAGCAGCAGTAGCAGGGGCGCATCTCCATTCGGCCATCGGTGACTTCCTTGCCAGGAAGATGGGAAACCATATAATCTCGACTGATGTAGTAGAAAGCATACCATCAGCGCTTAAGCGATTTGATGTAACGGCAAGGTAATATTCATGGCCCACGATGCGGCAAAAAGGATAAACGACAGCATATATGGCAATGTCAATGTTTCGGAGCAAGAGCTTCGACTTATAGATACTCCCACTTTCCAGCGACTCCACCAGATACGGCAGCTTGGAGCGGCAAACCTTGTCTATCCAGGCGCGACCCATACAAGGTTTGCTCATTGCATAGGCACAATGCACATGATGAGCCAGTTTCTACACGCGTTGAAAAGGTCTAGGGAGAAGCACGAGAGGGAAACAGACATGGAGAAACTGCGCATAGCAGCGCTATTGCACGATATAGGCCATTATCCATACTCGCATACCCTGGAAAAGGCGGTTAAAAGGCTCGGAGGCATGTCACACGAGGAATTCGGCAGGTACCTGCTTAAAAAATTCCTGTCTGACAAGCTGGATACGTACAGGGCAGATGAAATATCGGATCTCTTTTCCGGTGGCAAGGGATATGCAAGCCCTCTCATATCTTCTGCACTTGACGCAGACAAGTCCGATTATCTAATACGGGATTCCTATCATTGCGGGGTGCCGTACGGACGTGTAAGCATACAGCGATTAGTCCGTACAATGTCATATGTAAAGAGCGGCATAGTCTTCGAGAAGGACGAGATCTCTGCCGAGGATTTCCTCATAGGAAGGTATCACATGTACCGGGCAGTGTACCATCACAAGACCGTGACCTCATTCAACCTGATGGTTGAGCGTATCTATGAGAACATGGTTATGGAAGGGTACATGACCAGCCCTAAGGATCTTGCCAATGAGGAGGACGAATATTCAATAACAAATTATACTGACGATATGCTTTTTGCTTCGATGCACAAGTACCTTGAATCCGGAACCGGCAGGTTCACGAAGAGCCTGATAAAACTCTTCCTTGCAAGGGAGCCTCTGGAATGCGTATATATAAACCCGCAGCCTGCCCAGAAGGGCATTGTGCCTGAGGGAGCGGAGAAAATAAAGCGCCTTGAAACTAGTGAATCGGAAAGGTCCCGGCTAGCAGATATGGCAGGAATGAAACCCGAGGACATATTCGTGGTGTCGCTGCGTCCGTTAAGCCTGATAGACGAACAGACAAATGTGTATATAAGGAACAAGGGCAAGCTCAAGCCAATAACAGAGAGTAGCGGGCTTGTCCTGAACATGATAGGCAGCAAGACCCTCCACGACGCAAGGATATACGCAATTCCAGGATCGGGCAGAAAGCTCGCCAAGGCTCTTGGTTCCTATCTTAAAAAAGGATGAATGCATGTCGATAAGCCCAAACAAGCAAGCAAAGGACGAATTCATCAAGGCACTAGCCTCTGCTGTCAAAGCTGCGTATCCGCAGGATGTTGTTACTGATGATCAGCTTGCACTTTCCATATCGAAGGCCAAGCCCGGGTTCGGGGACCTCAGCTCTGCAATCTCGTTCAGCCTCGCAAAGCGCTTGAAGAAGTCACCGCTGGAAATATCTAAGGCCATAGCATCTATGGCTGTACCCTCAGGCCTAATATCCCATATCGGCGAGACTGCTGGCTATGTAAACGCAAAGCTAAATGAATTGGAATACGCAAGGCTCGTAATTTCTGCCATAAATGAGCGCAAGGAATTCTACGGCCTCACCCAGGCAGGGCAAGGCAAGAAGGTAATAGTTGAAGGGCCCAGCGTCAATCCAAACAAGCCCTGGCACATAGGCCATCTCAGGAATGCATTGCTTGGCGATGCTATATCTAACATACTTGCGGCAAATGCATGCAACGTGGAAAGAATAGACTACATTGATGATCTTGGCCTGCAGGTTGCCGAGTCACTATGGGGCGTGAAACATCTGGGCAATGCACCTGAGGGCAAATTTGACCAATGGCTCGGAGAGCAATATGTTCTAGTCAACAAGAAGATGGAAGATGACAAGAGCATTGCCAACGAGATTAAACTGCTAAACGAGAAGATGGAGAGCCCGTCGAGCCCCGAATCAGCAGAGGCCAGGAATCTGGCGGGTAAATGCGTGCGAGCGCAATACGAGACCAATGCCAGCTACGGAATCTCGCATGACCTGCTGGTATGGGAAAGCGATATTGTGTCGGGAAAGCTGCTTGAGAAGGCACTAAGTATAATGGATTCCAAGGGAATGCTGGAAAAGCCCGTAGAAGGCAAGTATGCTAACTGCATAACACTGCCTCTAGAGAAAGCAAAGAGATTTGCCAAGGAGTTCGAGAACCCCGCAGAGGAGACGAAGGTGCTTGTGAGGAGCAACGGCACAGCAACATACGTGGCAAAGGACATAGCGTTCCACATGTGGAAGTTTGGGTTGATAGCTGATCCGTTTGCATACGAACCGTTCATAGAGAAGCAGCCCAACGGAAAGGCACTATACACTACATCTGCCAGCGGCGTAGCAGCGCTGTTCGGCAAGGCCGACATGATAGTCAACATAATAGGGACGAAGCAGAGTTATGCACAACTTATACTCAAGGCCGCTTTCAGTATGGCAGGATACGGAGATATTGCGAATAACATCGTGCACCTTGCCTATGGTGAAGTCGGCATAGAAGGCGGCTCGCTTAGCGGGAGAAAAGGCGGATGGATCGGAGGTGAAGGGAGGAGCTATACCGCAGACTCGCTGCTCACCGAGGTAAGGAAAAAAGCCCTTGAGATAGTAGAGAAGAGCGAGAAGATTGAGGACAAGCGGAAGTCCAGCGAAATAGCCAATGCAGTAGCATTGGGGGCAATAAAGTTCGAATTCCTGAGAATAGCGCCAGAGAAACAGGTCACTTTCTCGTGGGAAAGGGCGCTCAGCTTCGAGAGTAACAGCGCGCCATACTGCATGTACACTTATGCAAGGTCAAAAAGGATACTGGAACGTGCGGCCTACATCCCTACGGAACTAAAGGACTCGGACTACAAGCAGATGCAAAGAGAAGCTGACTTCGACCTTGCAAAGCTTCTGGGTGAAGCCCAAGATATAGTCGAGAAGGCGGGGAGCGAATACCGCCCTAACGTGATTACAGACTATCTGCTGGATCTTGCGACGCTATTCAGCAGGTTTTACGAAAAAATGCCTGTAATAAAAGGAGGCAGCGCGAAGAACTTGCGGCTCTCGCTTGTGGCTGCAACAATGCAGGTTACAAAGAACATGCTCCTGCTCCTGGGAATAGGCACTGTAGACTCGATGTAAGCAAAACCTTTGCAACTGCACATAAAGATGTTGCAGCATTTCATTGATTATCTTACTATCCCTGAGAGTAGTTCGTAGCTTCTCAAGGCGTCTTCCTTGTTTACTACTATTATCGTTTCAGTGTAACATGATATCAGTTCCACCACGTTTATGTTCTGCTCGGCGAGCAGGGAGGTGAGGAAAGCTACTACTCCAGACCCGCTCTCAAGGTTCTCGCCAGAATATATCACTAAAGTGGAGCAATTGTCATTGACCTTTACTATGCTGGACCTTGCTTTCTTGCCAAGCCCTTTTAGCACGTCCTTCCTCGTGAGGTATACGTAATACTCGTCTATCTTTACCTTTGCGTCGTTATTAATGCCCAATTCCTCGCTTGACACAATTACATGTACGCCGTCGAGCAGTGCGATCCTGTTCTCCTTCAGCACACGTAGCGCCCGGTTCTCGATGCTGCCCTTGACCGATTCCATGTGCTCCGCGTATCTCCTTATCGCTGCCTTGATCGCCTGGTAGTTCTTTATTCCCAACTCCTTTTGTATCAGCCTTGCGAGGGCGCTGAAGTTCACAATTCCATATTCCAGGGCCTCCTGCGTATATGGCTTGTTTTTCAGGTATACCCTAACCGTATCTGAGATGCTCATGATAATCACACTTATGCAAAATATATAAATGTATCATATGAAACATAGAGAGCTCATATTGTATCATTCTTGCCGCATTCTTAATATATGACATCTGGCATAATCTATCTAAGGGACAATAAGGTGAAAATATGCCTGCGAAGAAAAACGCAAAGGAGAGTCTAAGCCTGGAGGAGGATGGAAAGATAGAACTCCCTGTAGACTTCGACGACCCGGAAACGGCGGAGGAACTCAGCAAGTTCATAGAGGAGCACAATCCGGTGCTGACATTCCAGTTTCCTAAGAACAAGAGGAATACGATGGTAATACGCTTTGCCAAGCCCGATGCTGCCAACAATGCACCGGACACAGGCAAGGCATACGATCCATCCGAGATTCCTTCTTACATAAGATAAGATGGCTATGACAGGCAGGATCGCACTGATAGAGCCAAAGTTTCCGCGCATGCGCGGAGCATGCTATGACATCGGGCTAGAAGTGGCACATCGTGCTAGCGACGTAAAGGCAATAGTCAGGATGGTAAACGAAGAACATGAAGCATCCGGTGCGGTCAATGCCGTTACGTACGAGCATGTAGCCGGTTGGATCCGTTCGGGCAGTGCAGATTCCTTTATTGCAAGAGACCACAGCGAAGGCGATAAGGCAGCCGCACACACAGCAGTGATCAGGTGGTCCAGCCATTGCTTTGAAATAAGGTCGATTGTGGTGCAGTCTCGCTACAGGGGCCTGGGTGTCTACGGCAACATGTCCGATAGCATAATAAGGGCGATATTCGAGAAAGATCCCTCTGCAACAGTTGTAATGATAAAGAATAAGAGGAGCCAAGGATATAGGTTGCTTCCCAAAAAGGGGTTTGCCTGGGTTCCGCTCGACGAGGTCCTTGGGATGGGCCTTGAGCTGGAGAGTCCCTCCGGAAGATACGCCTATGTTCTGACGAAAGGCGCATATGGGGAAGCCAAGGATGCCGGATACGTGCTTGCAGCTGCACATAGGCAGGGGTAAAAGGTGCAGCGCTGCAATTACAAGTGATCCATACGCCACGGACTGCATCCACACATTGGCAACTCAAGGGATGAATCCCAGGGATGCCTATTAAGATATCGCTAAATAACTTAAGGACGGCAGGCTACAAATCTACAAACAACAGTGTAAATTGTGGCAAATCCAGCCTCGTTTTATATATGACAAGAGAGATATATGTTACTTGATATGCAATGGCCAAATCCAGTCGACTGGATTCAACTGTCTCATATGGAACAGTATAGGCCTAATTTATAACAAATACGACATAAAATTAATAAACAACTTTTCTCAAAATAGATGTGAAGGTAAGTATATGAAATTTCTACCACGAGACGTTTCGATAAACACGGCAAGCATCAGGGATCTTGATCAGATAGCATCACTGTTGCGCATAGATCCTTGCGCTGCAAAAGCAGATTTCTCCCGCCCCGGTCCACGGCTACTTGCGGTAAAGAACGGGGAAGTGGTGGGCTACAGTAGCCCAAGCCACGAAGTTGTAGCTCAAGGGCATGAAGAGATAAAAGACCTGCTCAAGGCCGCAAGGGACGGAACCCTTATCGATCCGTATATCGGCTACGGCTGCGAAAAGTGAATCCAATGATGTTAAAAGGCTATGTTATAAGAAAGGCTACAAATGACGACATACCAGCCATTGCAGCGTTGCTCCGGCAGGAGAAGAACGGTGCGGTACTGCCTGTGAGCAAAGAAACGCTAGCACAGTGGACCGCTAATGGCCATTCATTCATCGCAGAGTTCGAGGGTCAGATAATAGGGTATCAGGGTGCTTCGGTATGGCAGCCAGGCCTGATTGAGGGAAGATCGCACTACGTTACCCCTGAGCATCGGAAAAACAACCTCGGATATTACCTGAAAGGTGCGCTATTCGAAGAGTTGACATCAAACACGGACCATTGGGATGGCGAGGCTCTTACTTTCATAGCTGTAAAGAACGCTAACAGCAACGGGACATCGATCCTTCTCGGCCTGGGGCTCAGGGAGTTGACAAAGGAAGAGGTTGGCAAACTCCCTCCTGCAGTAATGGAACTTGACCCTACAACGGAGTACAAGGTATATGCGATAAATCTTAAACCTTCAGTGAGAAAGTGAGTAGGTGTCACGATTGAGCAACAGCATTGCTGATCTATTCGTCAGCCTGGTAGAGATACCCTCTCCGAGCGGGTTCGAGCTTGAGGTGGCAAGATACATAAAAGGCAGGCTTGACAAGACAGGAGTAACCTCCAGATTTGATGATTCCGGAAGGAAGAACAACAGCAACTGCGGCAACCTCATAGCCACAATACCTGGAGGAAAGACGCACATAATGTTCATAGCCCACATCGATACCGTGGAAACAGGAAAAGAGCGGATAAAGCCGGTAGTAAGGCATGGCAGCATAACAAGCGATGGCACAACTATCCTTGGAGTAGACAACAAAGGTGCTGTTGCATGTCTGATTGCTGCGGCGAAGGAAATAAAGCAGATGAAGAACAGGCCTACGGTCACGATGGTCTTCTCTACAAGAGAAGAGAACGGCAGGATGGGGGCTAATTACATAACCCCGGATCACAGTACAAAATTTATCTTCGTGCTCGACGGGTCTGACAAGGCCGGCACATTTATCAACCAGGCTCTTGGCCAGATACCTTTCAATATAGAGATATACGGCAAGGAAGTACATGCCGGATACGCCCCGCAAAAAGGCATAAATGCCATAATGACCGCAAGCCTGATAATCTCAAGGCTTGCCATGGGCAAGGCCAGGGATGGTTCAACGCTTAATATCGGCAGGATCAGGGGCGGTACTGTTGTGAATGTGGTGCCGGGCAAGACAACAATAAGCGGTGAAGTAAGGGCATTTACAAAAAGCAAGATGGATAAGCGGCTTGCCGAAGTGGAGGGCGTAGTGAAGTCTGTCTGCAAGAAGACTAAGTGCACATACAAATTTACCAAGAAGGTAAAGGAAGGTGCGCCTCCGTTCTCTACTGGAAGAGACACGCAGATAGCCGCATTGGCCAAGGCAGCTGCAACTTCCTCAGGACTGAAGTTTTCCATGTCTACGGTAAGGGCAACTACTGAATCAAATATACTCAAGCACAAGGGCTTCGCAATCCTTGGTATGTCAAGAGGGGGCAGCATGCCTCATTCGCTAAGCGAAACCATAACATTTCAGGAACTCGAGGCGCTTAAGACGCTGATCGTGGAGACTGCAAGGAATGCCAATTCGTTTGCGTGACAGGAACGGGGAAAGTGCATTATTATATTTATATGCACTACAACAAGGTTAACAGGGGTCCGTAGCTCAGCTTGGATAGAGCAGCACCGTCCTAAGGTGACGGTCGCGGGTTCAAATTGCCAAGTAGAGCATGGCATGAAAATCCCGCCGGACCCGTGGTGTTTCGATGGTTGAAAAAGGCGCAAAGGCAAAGAGCAATTCAAAGATAGCAGAGCCTAGCATACTGATAAGGCCGATAACCAGGCTTGGAGGTCTCGACAACATACATGTGGCTCTGCTTGCTTTAGTCGCCATACTCATAGCTCTGCTGCTGCTTGTCTCATACTATAAGCCTGTAGCTATGCCTAACAACTCTACATCAAGTGCGCTTACTACTACCATAGCGTCTAATATATCACTCCAAACTGTGCGTAATGCGAGCACAATAAAGCATATAGCCGAGCAGATGCTCGCGAGCTACGTGCCTACGAACAGCTCTCTCTCAGTGCTCCCGTTCTACAGCAATGTTTCAGGAATGTCTGAATCGTACGTACCCGCACTGAAGGCATGGTATGTCCAGGTTCCTGCAACAGAGCCAGGCAGCTCAACAGTTGTCTACATGTCTGCGCTCATAAGCGATACAAACGGAAGCGTGCTGATACCGTTCCTGCAGATACCAAAACCGCAGAGGATACTCTCAAACTACGTTGCAAGTGATGGTGTAATCAGGATTTCCGGCCAGCCTGCATGCATTGTAAGTAATTCCACGCAGATATACTGGTTCATGGACCCCTACTCTGCCGGAGCGGTGCAGAGTCTCAGGAATGTCACTGCACTGGAGCAGAAATATGGCAGCAGCGTAAACATCTCGCTAGAGATGCTCTTCGGCAGCGCATCGCAGAACATAGCGAGCCAGACCAGCGTGCCAGATGCGCAGGCACTCGGGCAATACCTCTTCTGTGCCTCACAGCAGCAGCCCCGCTTCGCGCAATACGTATCCCTGCTAAACAATGTTTACTCTAACAGCTACATCTCATCCAATGAACTGCAAGGCATAGCAAGCACGTCTGGCATGAATCAGACCCAGTTCAACAGCTGCCTTGGGAACTATCTCAATGCATTCAGCAGGCAGTCGCTTCTTGCAGGTCGCTATAACATAACTGCAAGCCCATCAATAGTTGTCAATTGTGACACACTTGCGATACCGCAGACTGTTAACAAGGCACTTTGCTATGCCAACGGATCGTTCTGCTGAAGGAAAAAGGTACCTGATAGCAGGCATAGACACGGGCAAGACCGCTGCAATAGCATGTCTTGATCTGAATGGGCACCTGGTATATTCCGCAGCTGAGCGTTTTGTCGGCCTCGAATGGTTCACGAGCAAGCTAAGCTCCATTGGGATACCTGTGATAATAGCAACAGACAAGACACATGCCGATACAACAATCTCCAAGCTTGCGACGATCTTTGATTCAGTGCTCTTCACTCCCAGTTCAGATATCAGCGTGAGGAAGAAGAACGAGATAAGGTCTGGGGAATCCGTGGAAAGCATACACGAGCGCGATGCCCTTGCAGCTGCGCGGTTTGCATACAATGCCTACAGGAACAAGCTTGACCAGGCAGAGCGCCTCGCGAGGCGCAACAACTTTGGTGATCGAGATAAGCTTAAGGCCATGGTAATACTGAAATATTCGATGCATGATGTCATAACAGATGCGAAGCGCGGAAGAAGGCTGGTCAGATAAAATCCTTTCCAAAAATTGTGCGAAGCTTTAAATACTCTGCCAGCAAATATCAGACCGAGGCAAAAATTCACCAGGCATACTGCAAGGCTCAGGCCTGCTGAATCAATCAGGTGATCAAATGAGCGAACTAGATGAGAAACAGGTACGGGGAGCGCCTTCCTCTGAGAATATAGTGCTTATAGGAAAGAAGCCTCCAATGAACTACGTGCTTGCCGTGGTCACCCAGTTCAACAATGGGGCAAAGAGCGTCAAGATACGTGCAAGAGGCAATGCCATATCGAGAGCCGTGGACGTGGCTGAGATCTCGCGCAACAGGTTCGTTACAGACGTAAGGGTGAACCACATAGCTATAGCGTCAGAGGAGCTCTCGAATGAGGACGGCACAAGGTCAAAGGTAAGCTCGATAGAGATCACCCTTGGAAGGTAAATGGCCTAGTATTAACGTGCATGCTAACGCTCTGGGCGTTATTCCCGATGCATCGCGCTTATCATTAAGTTTCTTGGCGGGTTGGGTGCCTTAGCTCTCTGACTATCGAAGCTGCAGTTACCGTACCCACTACATTCATGTTCTTCATGCTGTCTATTACCGGAAGCCTGGAGAGCTTGCTCCTCACGAGAAGCTGCGCTGCCTTGTCTATTGCCATCGATTTCTCAACGAGCTGAGGGCGAAGCATTACCTGCCATGCCTCCTTGTTCCTGTTGCCCTTCTCTATTGCTATCTCCCTTGTAAGTAGACCGACTAACCTGCCTTCCTGGAGTACAGGAGCCACAGATACCCTAGAATGCGCCATAACAATCAGCGCAGTCGAAACCTTTGCAGACCTGTCCACCCCCACCACGTGCTTGTGCATTATAGCAGACACCAGTTTCATGGCTATCATATCCAATGTCAACATCCATGTATTATAAAGTTTGCATAATGTAATAATTGAATCGCTGCTTATGGTGTTTGCTTGCAGAACCAATACCGCACCCATTACATAAACGAGCTCTCTCCTGATATGGAAAGCCAGCAGGTCCGGCTTGCCGGCTGGGTGCATGAGGTAAGGAATATGGGCAAGATAATCTTCCTGCTCATAAGGGATCGCACGGGAATAGTCCAGGTAACTGCCAAAGAAGGCGTTGTGCCAGAGCACGTTATCAGCGCAATGAACCTTCCGAAGGAGAGTGTCATAAGCATAAGCGGCACAGTAAAGAAGAATCAGCAGTCAAGGAAAGGTTTTGAGATAGTGCCTAATGGGATAGAGAACCTCAATCCCCTCTCGGCAAGCATACCCTTTGAGACTACTGGGAAAGTGCCTGCAGACCTTGACGTGAGGCTGAACTACCGTTACATAGACTTTCGCAGGCTTGAGACAAGCTCAATATTCAAGATACAGTCCTCGATACTAAAGGGCTTCCGCGACGCAGCGCAGAAAAACGGGTTCATGGAAATAAGGCCGCCGAGCATAGTTGAAGCTGCCACAGAAGGCGGTGCAGACCTCTTCCAGATAGATTATTTTGAGAGGAAGGCATACCTGGCCCAGTCGCCACAGCTCTACAAGCAGCTCTCGGTGATAGGGGGCATGGACCGTGTCTTCATGGTGGTGCCTGTATTCAGGGCAGAAAAGCACAATACCGTTTACCACCTCAACGAGAGCACGCAGATGGATATAGAGATGGGTTTTGCAGACCACAACGACGCTATAAGGGCCCTCAAGGCTTTCTTTCTTTCCATGCTGAAGTCCGCTGAGAAGAACAATGCCGGAGACATGGAGGAGCTTGGCGTAAGCCTTGGAAAGACTTCAGTAAAAGAAATAACATATGTGCAGGCCCTGAAGAAGCTCTCCGCAAACGGCATGCACCTGGAATTCGGCCATGACCTGACCAGGGAGGCAGAAGAAGTGCTCTGCAAGACTGTCAGCGATGCCGTTATTGTCAAGGAGTATCCCACTGCTCTGCGCGCATTCTACAGCATGCCCAACCAAAAGAACCCCGAAGTCTCTAACAGCTATGATCTTATATATAAAGGCCTTGAGATATCCAGCGGTGCACAGCGTATACACAACCCCGAAATGCTGCTGAGTGCGATCGAGAGTCGCGGTCTCGACCCTAAAAACTTTGTTTTCTACATCGACGCGTTCCGAAGGGGTGCTCCACCGCATGCAGGCTGGAGCATAGGCCTGGAACGCCTCACCATGAAGGTTACCGGCATGAGCAATATACGCGAGTGCGCACTCTTCCCAAGGGATAGGGAGCGCCTGATTCCATGATTATGTGATTGCATGACTAATATCGGTGGAGAAATAAAAGAAATCAGCATTATAGACGTAAAGAAAGGCAACGACGTGCAGGTAATTCTGGGCCATGCGGGGTTCATCAAGACCGTTCTAGACCTATACGAGGCAATGGTCGGTTCGGTGCCTGACATAAAATTCGGTTTGGCATTTGCAGAAGCAAGCGGCGCATGCCTTGTGCGCATGGAGGGAAACGATGAGACACTGAAGCTGGAGGCAGAGCGCAATATGATGAGGATAGGCGCAGGGCATAGCTTCATAATCCTATTCAAGAATGCATTTCCTATAAACCTGGTCAACGAGCTCAAGAACGTGCAGGAGGTCGTGCACATATACTGTGCAACTGCCAATCCCGTGCAGGTAATAGTCGCAAAGACCGAGCAGGGCAACAGCATACTCGGTGTTGTCGATGGATACAAGCCCAAGGGCGTTGAATCCGACGAAGACATCAAAAAGAGGCTTGCACTGTTGCGCGAGCTTGGCTACAAGAGATGATTGCCTGGCACTTGTCCTTCTAGAGGAGAAGAAAGCAAAAGAAGCTATAGAGAAGCTTGAGAAGGCATATCCAAACGCGGCATACTACTTGAAATTCGCAACCCCGATAGATCTTGTCGTTGCGGCAATACTCTCTGCGCAGACAAGGGACGAGGTCGTCAATGCCATCACCCCGGATCTCTTCAGGAAGTATAAGACTGCTATGGATTACGCGAATGCCAAGCCGCAAGAGCTGGAAAACCTGATACGCGGCGTAAGCTTTGCCGGCAACAAGGCCAGGAACGTAATTTCGGCATGCAAGATAATAGCAGAAAAATACAACGGAATGGTTCCCGACAGGATGGACGAACTTCTTGATCTTCCAGGAATAGGCAGGAAGACAGCCAACACAATACTGATAAATGCGTACAACAAGGTTGAGGGCATACCTGTAGACACCTGGGTGATAAAGCTCTCCGGAAGGATAGGCCTCTCAATGGGAAAGAAGCCGGATGATATAGAGCAGGACCTCATGAGAATAACGGACAAGAAGCATTGGCACAATCTGGCATACGTAATGAAAGCGCACGGGAAGAAGATATGCCATTCGCAGGTTCCGCTCTGCAGCAAGTGCCTAATCAAGGCCCTCTGCCCTAAGAATAATGTTACAAAGAGCCTCTAGATTTCATGGACTATATAGCAGATCTGCACATACACTCGAAATATGCAGGCGCGTGCAGCGAGCAGCTTGTCCTGGAGAACCTCGACAAGGCGGGAAGGACGAAGGGGATACGGATCATGGGCACCGGAGACTTCACTCACCCCCTCTGGTTAAAGGAGATAAAGGCAAAGCTCTCCGAGGTAGGGGACTCGGGGCTTTATCGCATGAAGGAAAATCCGGCAGGCACTGCATTCATGCTTACAAGCGAGGTTTGCGTGATCTTCGGCAGAAACCCATCTGAACGGGTCAAGAAGGTGCATAATCTTATCTTCGCGCCAAGCATAGAAGTAGCCCTACAGGTCAACGAGGCGCTCTCTGGAAAAGGGAATCTTGCTTCTGACGGAAGGCCAATGCTGTCCATGAGCAATGAAGAGCTTGTGGAAACCTTATACAGCATAGACAACAGGATAATCGTGACTCCGGCGCACAGCTGGACCCCATGGTTTGGCGTGCTTGGAACAATGGGCTTCAATTCTATCGAAGAGGCATATGGCGATCAGTCAAAGCGCATATACGCGATGGAGACCGGCCTATCAGCAGATCCGCCAATGTTCTGGAGGGTCTCATCTCTTGATAGATATGTGCCCATATCCGGGGGCGATGCGCACTCCCTGGCGAAACTGGGCCGCGAGGCAACTGTGTTCAGCTTTGAGAAGGATCCAACTTACAATGAACTGGTCAGTCAGATAAAAGGGAAAAAATTCAAGATGAACATAGAGTTCTACCCCGAAGAAGGTAAGTACCATTTCGATGGCCACAGGAATTGCAGTATATCTATGAGCCCTGAAGAGGCGAAGAAGTACGGGAACATATGCCCCCGGTGCAGGAGACCGCTTACCATAGGCGTGCTTCACAGGGCAGAGGAACTTGCAGACAGGCCTGCAGGATACAAGCCTGACAACGCCATACCATTCGTACACGCGATACCGCTTCAAGAGGTAATAGCATATGTCACGAAAAAAGGCGTTGGCACTGCATATGTAAACGCATCATACCAGAGGTTAATTGAAGCATTTGGCAATGAATTCGAGGTTCTCCTTAACAGTGATATAACTAGCATTTCCAAGATAGATGCGGAACTCGCCAAGGCCATAGAGAATGTGCGCGCAGAGCGCGTCAGGATAATACCTGGATACGATGGCATATTCGGTGTAATAGACATACTCAACCAGATGCAGGAAGAGAAGAAGCACGGCAAGCAGAAGCAGATAAGCGAATTCTAAAAGCGGAGCGTGTCAAAAGACTTTTAAAATCTGGTGTATAATGTTTTATCATGAAGTTGCATGCTGGAATAGTAGGAACACTGCTCTTCTTTACCCTGATGGCCGTCTCAGTTGGCGCGTACGCTACCCAGATAAAGGCCCCAGCAGTACTCTTCAATCAGGATGCAGGCGTTGTCACCACCATAACAGTGAACGTCACTCCAGGTAATGGAGATGTCGCAATAAAAGGCCCGCAAGTAGTCAATGAATCCACGCTCCAGTCTGCGATAACAGCTGCGAGATATGCATCGACTTTTGTTGGCGTTAACGAAACAAGGTATAACTTCATATATACCATATACAATGCATCTAACGTAAGCGGTCCTAGTGGCGGCATGGCAATGACGCTCCTTGCTGTAACTGCGCTACAGCACAGGCAGCTCCCCAGCAACTTTACTATTACCGGCACCATAAACTCTGCAGGCGAAGCCGGGGAGATAGGCGGCATATATGACAAAGCGCAGGCAGCCTCAAAGGACGGCATGCACTATATCATAGTGCCAGAGGTTCCTGAGGGATCATTTGAACAACAACTCTACTATCTTGTGCAGCAGCAATTCAACATACCTCTAATAGAGGTTTCTAATGTCTCGCAAGCACTCGGATATGTATATGGAACTGTCCAGATAAGCCCTGTCAGTTACAATGTAAGCGCAAACTACTATGCCAGCACCCTGCCGCAAGCAAACATAACGTGCACAGCGTGCAATGTGAGCCTGTTCGTACAGCTGACCAACTTCACGTTCAACTACACCAATAGCGCCATAAACGCTATGGGCCCAGAATTCTCCGCGCTGAAGTCGCAGATGCTATCCCAGAATAATCAGTATGAGACCATAGCGCAGAAAGGCTATCTATATTCCGGAGCAGACCTTTCATTCCTGTTATATACAAATGCATACACATTCCTGAACTCTGGGAACGTTACGCCAGTCTCAGCAAATCTTACTGTTAGCAACGTTAGCTCATACTGTACATCCCTCACACCGCCGCCTCTCACCAATCTGAACTATGAGTATGTGATAGGTGGAGAGCTGCGCCAGTCGTGGGGTACAGTATATGCAAGCCTGGCCAGGCAGCAGCTCAACGCATCGCAGACTTCCGACGGCCTGGTGCTTGCCATAGACGACATTGGAAAGTCCAGTGCATGGTGCAGAGCCGCACAGGAGATGTACAGCATAGCATCATCTTCCGGGGGCAGCTACGTGGCGCTCTCACCTACTGTAAAGGCCAATGCAACCAAGGCCCTCAACGCAATAAGCAACTATGGGACATCAACCCTATACTACCAATCCGCGCTTGACAACTACAAGGCAGGCAACTACGGCGCATCGCTATATGCATCTGCATATGCAATGGCATTCTACGGTGGTGCTTCTGCAAGCAGCAACGCCATGGCCAGTACAATGTCAAACCTGTCCAGGTACAATTACGGGGTCTGGCCAACTCAGTTCGCACTTCAGGCCCAGTTCTACACAACCGAGGCGAGACTCACAGGGAACCAGAGCGACAACATATCAGCTTACTATGTTGCCGACCTTGCACGCATGCTCAGCTCATACGACCAGCAGCTCAATAGCACGTTTGAGTACAATGTCACTGCCCCAGCCCCGCCCGGCATCTCATCATCTGAGATAACAGCGCTCTCGAACCAAATATCGGGGCTTCAGCAGCAGCTACAGAGTCTGTACACAGTCCTGCTGGCAATCATGGTCATACTCTTCGTAGTGCTCCTGCTGCTGGTCGCCTCACTCCTCAGGCCACAAGGGTCCCATCTGCCCAGGCAGCAGCAGAACCGTTCAAGAAGGCATGCAAAATGATTGACCCATTCTGCAGCGCAGTTGATACAGGCAAGACCCAATTCTATGGCACCAGCCATTTCATGGTGCTGTATAATATAAGACCCATAGCTGCGGGTCACAGTCTGTTCGTGCCTGTAAGGCATGTAGAGAGGATTACCGAACTAACCGACAAGGAGGCAAAGGACCTTAATAGGGTCATGAAGGAGGTCATACCTGTACTAATAAGATTCTACGGATCAGAGGACAATTCATATAACCTCGCGGTGCAGTCTGGGCCATATTCCGGAAGGACCATAGACCACCTCCATATCCACATTATACCTAGAAAGCCTGATGACAAATACCAGAAGCGGGGAGGGGGCCTCAAGGTGGACATATCAGAAAGTCTTGAAGATCTCGGGCCTGAACACGTAAGCGCTGAAATCGCACGGCTAAGGAAGTATTTTGGCTACTCGTACCAGAAGGGCTAGGCACGCGGCATCAGCTTCTGCATTCTCCTCATGGCTTCCCTGTTTGCGTAGCTCCTTGCGCATATCTGTGTCAGCATATTTACCAATCTCCTTGCCCGTAGGCCCAACTGTATATGGTATGTCGGATACCCTGCGCAAATCATCAAGCCTTACTAGATCATCGAAATGCACCGGCTTCCGGCCGGGGAAGTGAACCAGCATTATACCACCAACCCATATTGCTTTCTAAGTGCAGCAGTGCCATAACCCTGCACGCTCTCAAAACCTGCAATTCCATATCTTACG
>JAJZJB010000006.1 GCA_021810375.1 Microcaldota archaeon | reverse complement strand
GTGTTGGAAGGCTAAGGAAGTGCAATGTCCTTGATTACAAGTTCACGGTGCTCGGGCATAACCTTGTCAGGGGAGCTGCTGGGGCAGCCTTGCTCAATGCGGAGTTGTTAAGGTCTAAAGGATATATTTAACTGAATCAAGCCACCTGCCGTGATAACTTAATAACCTTTATGCTGTTTACATATTCGGGTATAGGAATGTTATTTGGGGCAGATAGCGTAATTTTACAGCAGTCCGTTGTCACTGTCCAAGCACTGAACTCAAGCCAGGCAGTTACAACAGCAGCCACGTATACCGAGAATACAATTGAAGTATTGCTGACGATGCTCACTGTCTTGGCCATCTCCATTCAGATCGCAAGGACCTATTTCCTGAGGATACTCAAGAAGTTCACGCTTAGAGTCGCTGCCGATGTGTGGTGGCTTATCTTCATAATCCTGCGCGATGCAAGCATCTTCCTTGTTGTATTCCTTGGCGTTATGCTATTCTGGCCGGGCATCTACCAGGATTTCCCAATAGCAGTGCCCTTTGCACCTCTTGCAATAGACTTCTTTGCATTAGCACTGCTTATCATGCTGATTAAGGACACCGATGAGGAGGCATTCTGGAATAGTATTGTGACCATAGCTGTTGTAATAGGGTCAGTGCTATACATAGTCGGAGTTGTCTTTGTAACCGAGTCTGCAGTACAACTAGCAAAGCTGCCGCCTACAGTCTCTACCGCTACAAGCAATATATGGGGATATTTCTATGCAACATTTAATTCCCAGGCAAATCCAGCGCTATCAATATACAGTTTTTACATATGCTTTGGATTGCTTATGCTGATGGGCCTGATTGCAATATTGTCATCCTTCAAGGGAGGCATATTCAACAGATTCATAGAGCCTAAGCCGCAGCCGGTAGTCAAGGAGGTGCAGCCTCCGCAGCAACCGCAGCAGGGCCAGCAGAAACCTGGGTGAGTCTGTTCCATTCCAATTTACATTCAAGAACAATATCTGCATATCCTGCGGAATATGCGGGGATGTGTGCCCTGTCAACACGCTTGACTTTACAAGGCCAAGGCATGCCAATCCTGAAGATGATAAGTCAGAGGAACCCCTGCAACTCTCGATGACCGAGTATCCAATCCAGGTTGCAAAGTGCATAGGCTGCATGATCTGCCAGGAGGAATGCCCCGTATCTTGCATAACAATAGAGAAAGCAGACAAGGAACCAAAGTATGCTACGCGGCAGGGACCTATGCTAACTGAAGAACCGGCCAAGGACGAATTCTCGCTATCCAAGTATACGAAGGTAAGGCCGACCAAGGTCAAGACAAAGGACCCCTGGGGTCACGAATATACTTACATTCCAAAAAGAAGGAAGGGAAACGCAAAGACATGGAATGAAAAAGATATGGAGTAGTTACCTGCTCTCTTTAACAAGGCCTTTGACCGCATTGAATGCAACTGCCGTGTCATCCTCTTTTATGATAAAGATTTCTTCTGTAAGGGTCGAGACAACCTCTACTATGTTTATGTTATTCCAGCTCAGCGCCTTGACAAGCATGTAGAGCAGGCCCACGGCGTCGGCAGCTTCGATAGAAACCTTTACCATCAGCGATGAGAGTCCGTCGATAACCCGGAGCGTTTGATCTTTTGCGAAGAGCTTCTGGATCTCGGGCTTGTACTTCGAGTTGGAAAGGATCGTTATCTCATAAAGGCCCTGGGTTATTGTAAGAAGATCACCTTTCTGCACATCAACCATGTCGTATAGCTTCTGCATATGCTCTATAGTATTTCTGTCCTTTACAACAGTTATCTCGAATATGCCTGATCTTACGGTGATGTCGCTCTCCTTGAAATCCACGTGAAGCGCCTCTACAGAGCCGCTCCTGAGCGTCTCCCTGAACCGCCGTATGGCCATGACTATCGCTGCGCGCTTGACATGCTTCCTCATCTCCTGCTCCACCTGCGGCTTGATCATCTCGGCAAGATATGCGTAGTTTATTATATCGCGGACAAGAGCTTCCTCAAGGAAGGGCATGTCCTCAAGAATCCTTGTTACAACATGTGACACTGTTACCAAAAAAGCCTCACCTCTCTGTTATATATACCACCCACAGACTTATAACACTTTTGTTATTGCAGTAACATAGTTTATATATATCAGGGAATTCATTGTTATAGCAGCACTGGCAAGCGGATGAAAATGAACACTATTAGACCACGGATTGCAAGGTTAGGCACGTTCAATGACTACTTTGTGAACGAGATGATCAGGACAAGCCAAGGGCCGATAGGGCAGATATCACCTACACCGGCAGAGAGGCTGAAGGGCTTCATACCTGAGGTAGTAGATAGCCCGGAAAGGACCTGCGATTTGGACAGGCTTTTCTTTGAGGGAATGCGTGCAGTTAATGATAGTGAGGCTTATACTAGGTTAAGCATAAGAGCAGTGGTTAGGGACGATTTGATACATGAGCTCAGGCACGTCGAGGCTAGAATACCTCTTCAGGGAGATGGGCTTTCTGGTTTCTCCATAATCTACCAGGGACACAATAAGTCAGGAAGGAATGGAGGAGGGCAGGGACTACCACCCAGAGACAAAGTAATGGATTATTTCGATGTGATAAACAAGGCGAAGGAGAAGAGCTTCAACCCGATGGCCCTGCGTAAAAGGGCTGAAGATGTCACTACTGGGAGGATCACACGCGAGGATGTGGAAGCCAACCCAGAGTCATTTGTGGCGCTGCTAGGCAATCATGGGTATAAGACCCCAGAAGCGGTGCTGCGGATTGTTGAGAACGAAGCCAATATAGTAGTTGCTGCGTATAAAAACGGGCAGCCGGCAGGAATAACCGTAGGCGAAGTGGCAACGATAAATCTTGATACAGGGCAAGCTCTTAGGATACTTGAGATAACAGATAGCACTGTGCTGGAACAGTTCCAGAATAACGGGGTTTATTCTGCAGTTTCTTCGGAGCTTCTCAGGCACATAAGCGAGAATCACAGGGCAATGGGCCTCAACGTAGTCTACGCCGAGACTGTGATAACGGCACCGACGCTTAATGTAGCTGCAACGCAAGGAAGACACTTCGATCTCAGTGTGTTTGACGTGAACGGAAGGACCGGAGTTCCGTTTGGGATGCTGCCTTACCATGCAAAGGTAGACGAAAACTACGAGACGCTAGTTGTAAATTATCTAACAAGGCAGGACCTTGACGTTATACGCGTTGCCTTAAGAGACTAGCCTTTGACGTGAAATTATGCAGATAGAACAAATATTGAAGCGCCTTGTTAGAATAGATTCTGCTTTCCCTAACGAAGGAAGGATAGGGCAGTTCATAGAATCATACTTGGAGGAGTACGGTTTTACAACCCAGCGCCAATATCTGTCAAGGAACAGATTTAATATTTTAGCAGAGCGCGGAAACAAGTCTAAGCCGATAATGTTTTATGGGCACATGGACACAGTCCCCAGGTATGGAAACTGGAGAAACGATCCTTTTGAACTTACAAGGGACAACGACAGACTTTACGGGCTTGGAAGTTGTGACATGAAAGGAGGAATCTCGGCGATACTAAATGCAATAACTTTAGATACTGACAGAAAGATAAAACTTCTTTTCTGTGTAGGAGAGGAGAATATATCAGAAGGGGTATGGAAAGCAGTTATTGAGAAACAAAACTGGTTCAGGAATATACTCTTTGCTTTATCATGCGAACCCGGAGATTCTAAGCACTACACAGGAGGCGCTAACGTAGTCACTATGGGTAGGAGGGGGAGGACAGTGATAGCATTGGATATCCGGGGACTTGCGTCACATGGGGCAAATGCGCAAAGGGGCATAAATGCCATAGATGAAGCTGCCAAGATAGCCGAGTCGGTAAAAAAATTCAGGCTTTTATACAACAGGAGACTAGGAAGGGAAGGCATATTCGTCAGCAGGCTTGAGGGCAAAGCAACAAGTCTATCGGTTCCAGACTCGGCTCACATGGAGTTTGACATACAACTTGTGCCACCAAGCACTGTTGCCGACGCGAAGAGGAGAGTTGAGATGCTTGTAGCGGATATGCATGCTAGGGGTAGGCTCCATGAACTTACCCGCGTAATGGTATACGTGAAGAAGAGGGAGACGCCGTACATAGAGCCATATCTTAACGACACCAAGAACAAGACCATAAGAAAGATACTTAAGGTGGTTAAAAGCACGGTAGGGGAGCCCAGGCTGAATTATGGCAGCTCGGTTGCTGATGACAACGTGCTTTTCAATTCACTAAAACTGCCAATCGTTACCATAGGTCCTGCAGGTGGAAATATACATGCGCAGAACGAATGGGTTTCTAGGAAGAGTCTAGGCAAACTGGCACGATTATACACTGCGCTTATGAGAGAGGTACACTAGATCCTTTTCTTCGCGTCTATTTTGCTCACGTCCTGTATCACGTAAGGCAGACCGGTTTGCTTTAGTGTTTCCCTGATCTTTTCCAGCACCTCGGGGTTCTTCCATACATGCTTTATCCTTACTATGAGCTTGCAGGGGTTATCAGACATCAGGACCCCAACAGTCATTACGCCAGGCAGCTTGTACAGCTCTGGGCTTAGCTTCTCAGCTGCAGCGAGCATTGCCTTTTGCTCACCGGTTCGCTGCCTTGAGGCAAATGTAAACGACATCAATATAGCTTTAATGCAGTGCTATTTATTTATTTATTCTAGGATCAGAGATGCATGTCGAAGACCTTCTTGTAAGTCTCTATAGTACCTACGTCAAACCACTTGCCCTTGTAGACTACTGCTTCGAGCTCTGTTCTTTTGATCAGCCACTGCAGGAAATAGCCCGGCGCATCCGGATTGTTCTTGTCGGCCAGGTACTCCTTGTACTTGGCAAGCGTCTTGCCGGGAAATACGTATATTCCAGTGCTTATCAGGGTGGACTTAGGCGATTCGGGCTTTTCCTGGAAGTCGACAATCCTGTTTCCCTTCATGCTTACAACGCCGAACCTCTTTGCCTCTTCGATAGAGCCGATGTCGAATACGGCTATTGTTGGCTTCTTTGTCTCTTCGAACCGGGCGATGAGGGCGGAAAGGTCGAAATCGTAGAAGTTGTCCCCGGCTATCACTATCAGAGCATCGCTAAACCTTGACTTTTCTATTGCGTATTGTATGCCGCGAATTGCGCCGAACTTCTCGCCGTTGTGCATTGATGGCTCTATCACCATTTCTATCTGGCGGTTTAACCCGTTGTTCTCCCTGTGCGTCTTCCAGTATGTGAATTGATCGGCAAACTTCCTGTTGGTAGAAACGACTATGCGGTTTACCCCGTTTCTTGCCACATTCTCGAGGATATAGTCAAGTATCGGCCTGCCGCGTATGGGGAGCAGGGGCTTTGGCACGAATAGCGTTATCGGCTCAAGCCTGGTTGCAAATCCTCCACACAATATCAAAGCGTCCATTTATACATCTGACCTGCTGCCTTCCTGTAGAATTAGCTATTTATAACATCCGGGTTATTTAAATAGTGTTGGGTGCTTCGGCTTTCCTTGGAATTGCATGGACAAGAATGACGTTGTCAAGAATATTATGGCAGGTACATACGCAACAGGCAGGGGCATGATGGCGCTTAGGAAGGACCTCAAGAGTATAGCATATGACCTTGGCGGATCAGCCATGGGAGGGGCCAGGCTCAGGCATGCAAACCTTAATGGCATAAGGATGAAGGGGGCAAACCTGGGAGGGGCAGACCTTGGGGAATGCACAATGGAAAAGGCATACTTAAGGGGTGTGAACATGGGAGGAGCAGACCTGGGCTATGCGAGGCTTGCGCACGCAGACCTTGAGACTGCCAACCTTGGCGGCGCGAACCTGGGTTACGCAGACATCAGAAATGCGGACCTAAAAGGCGCCAACTTGAGCGGCGCTTACCTGGGCTATGCGAAACTGTTCAGGGCTGTTGCTACAGATGCGTATATGTGGGGCGCTTTCTTGCGTGGCGCAGACTTGAGGCTTGCGGACCTTAGGGGGGCATACATTAGGGGTGCGGACCTCAAAGGAGCTGACATCCGTGGTGCGAAACTCTACGGGACCGATCTTTTCGGGGCAAACATGGTCGGGGTTAGGGCTAGCAGAAGCATGATCAACGACCTGCTTGTAGCGACAGGAGTTGTAAGACGGGGCAGCGAAATGCCAGACAGAGAGCAAGGCGTGAAGAAACTCAGCGTGCTCGGAATAAATGCAGATAGTACTTAGTATAATAATTCTTTTGATTTATGTTTAGTTGCAGGTGTTTATTCTGGAAACCAGCGTATTCAGCGGAGAGGTAAAGTATCTGCAGGTAATAGATGAGAATGGGAATGCAGACCCTGCACGTTTCCCAAATGACATAGATGATGCAAAGATAGCGGAGATGTACAAGAACATGCTCTACGCCAGGGCATTTGATGCAAAGGTGCTGAGCCTGCAGAGGCAGGGCAGGGCAGTAACGTATGCCCCGCTGCTGGGGGAGGAGGCAACACAGATAGGAAGCGCAAGCGCAATGAGAAAGGATGACCTTTTTGTTCCCGCATTCAGGCAGCACGGCGTGTACATTGTGAGGGGCATACCTCTTGAGTACATGTTCATATACTGGAGAGGATACGAGGAAGGAAATGCCTATCCCAAGAATGTAGGCGGCACTCCGATAGCTGTACCGGTTGCCACGCAGATGCCGCATGCTGCAGGGCTCGCATTCGCACAGAGGTATGCAGGCAAGGATGCCGTTGTTGTAGCTTATGTAGGAGATGGGGGAACCTCAGAGGGCGATTTCTACGAGGCCATGAATTTTGCAGGAGTATGGAGGGCTCCGCTCGTTATTATAATAGAGAACAATGAATGGGCCATATCAGTGCCAAGGAAGAACCAGACTGCATCGCAGACCCTTGCCCAGAAGGCATTCGCTGCAGGAATACCGTGCGTACAGGTAGACGGGAATGACGTTGTTGCAGTCTATAAGGCTACAAAAGAGGCAATAGAGAACGCAAAGTACGGGCCCACAGTAATCGAGTGCATGACGTACAGGATGGGCATACATACAACGGCTGACGATCCGACAAAATATAGACCTGATGCAGATGTTGAGATATGGAAGGCCAGGGATCCCATACTGCGCATAAGGAAGTATCTGGAGGCGAAGGGATTATGGAATGATGAGCTCGATAAGAAGACACTGGATGAGCATGCAAAAGCAATAGACGCTGCGGTTGAGAAGGCAGAGCAATTCAAGGAAGATCCGACAGTCATGTTCAAACACGTATATAGCTTTGTGCCGCAGGTCTTGCAGAACGAACTTGACGACGCATTGAAGAATAACTTCTGGCAGGGAGAAGAGGGTGGGGAATGATGCAAATCAATATGGTAACGGCGCTTAATAGCGCCTTAGAACTGGGAATGCGTGAGAATGAGAATGTTGTGCTCCTAGGGGAGGATATAGGCAGGGACGGCGGAGTCTTCAGGGTCACGGACGGGCTCATGGACAAGTTTGGGGAAAAGAGGGTTATCGATACGCCGCTTGCAGAGTCTGGCATAATGGGCACTGCAATAGGAATGGCAATAGGAGGGCTGCACCCGGTACCCGAAGCACAATTTGCGGGATTCATGTTCCTCGGTTTCTCTCAACTCGTCAACCACGCAGCTCGGTATAGAAGCAGGTCACGGTCGACGATACAGCTCCCCATGGTGGTCAGGACCCCGGTAAGCGGAGGCGTAAGGACTTTGGAGCACCATTCGGAGAGCCCGGAGACGTATTATGCACACATGGGCGGCTTGATTGTTGTTGAACCGTCAACGCCATACGATGCGAAGGGACTTATGATAAAGGCGCTTCGCATGAACGACCCGGTGATATTCCTAGAGCCTACGAAGCTTTACCGGCTCTTCAAACAGGAGGTGCCGGACGAGGCATATGAAGTGCCTATAGGAAAGGCAAGCGTAGTGAGGGAAGGAAGCGCCCTTACAATAGTAACATACGGCACAATGGTTCCCGTAGTTAAAGATGTCGTTGCCAAGAAGAATCTTGATGCGGAGATAATAGACCTTAGGACCATAAATCCTCTTGATGAGGATGCAATACTTGCAAGCGTGAAGAAGACAGGAAGGGTAGTAATAGCGCACGAGGCCTCGCTGAGCTTCGGCGTAGGAGCAGAGATTTCTGCAAGGATCGCGGAGAAGGCGATCTTTGAGCTCGATGCGCCCATAGTCAGGGTCGGATCTCCGAGCATGCCGTACCCGTTCCCCGGATACGAGAAATTCTATGTGCCGAATGCGCTGAAGGTATCGCAGGCGATAGACAAGGTAATGGAGGCATAAACATGAAAACGCTCAAATTCGTAGACGTTGGAGAGGGCATAACAGAGGGGCATCTCAGGAAATGGCTTGTCAAAGATGGGCAGCAGGTGAACGAGGACCAGCCACTGGTGCAGATAGAGACTGATAAAGCAGTTGTCAATATACCCGCGCCAATAAGCGGGGTTGCAAAGCTGGTTGCAAAGGAAGACTCGATAGTAAAGGTCGGCGATATATTAGCATACGTAGGCGAGCTCTCCGAATTACAGAATACTTCAATGCAGCCTGCACAGCAGGTGCAGCAGCAGGAGAATAGGGAATCATCAATGCAAGCGCCAGTGACATCGCAGCGCGTTGCAGTTCCACAGCAGGGGGAGGCATTTGCCACGCCTTCTGTAAGGCATCTGGCAAGGGAGCTGGGGATTGACCTTTCTCAGGTAACCGGCACAGGACCAAACGGCAGGATACTTGAAAACGACGTCAGGAGCTACATGGCAAAGAAGCAGCAGGTGCAGCAACAGAAAGCGGCACCGAAATTCTCCGAGGTCCTTGAGGAGAAACATGGAGGTGATGTAGAACGCGTTCCGCTCTCCATGACACGCAAGGCCATAGCAAGGAACATGGAGATTGCCCTTTCGATACCTAGCGCAGCGCATATGGACCTGATAAACGCAACCCACCTGTACGGCATATTGAAGAGGGAGAAGCCCAATGCCGAGAGGCTGGGTATCAAACTAACATTCCTGCCTTTCATCATAAAGGCGACTATAGCTGCGCTTAAGGAGAATCCAAGGTTCAACGCCAGCTATGACCATGAGAAACAGGAGGTGATACTGAAGAAGTATTACAACATAGGCATCGCTGCGGAGGCCGATGACGGGCTGAAGGTGGTGGTGATAAGGGATGCGGATAAGAAGAGCATAGTTCAGATTGCCAAGGAGCTTGCGGAACTACGCGACAAGCTCAACAAACAGGCCATAACGATAGATGAGATGAGAGATAGCACTTTCACCATAACAAATATAGGAAGCCTGGGCGGCGGGTATCTCTCTGTGCCAATAATAAACCCTCCTGAAGTTGCCATACTAGGAGTCCACCTGATACGGGACACGCCGATGGTTGAGGGCAATCAGGTCAAGATAGGCAAGCAGTTGCCTTTCTCTCTAGTGTTCGACCATAGGGTTGTTGATGGAGCCGATGCAGTAAGGTTTGGCAATACGCTGATAAAGTATCTCGAGGATCCAGAATTCCTGGAGATGCTGGGCTGATGAGATGGTTATGGGATCCCTTCCTGAAGAGGTAGACCTGGCAGTGATAGGCGGAGGCGTTGGCGGATACGTTGCTGCAATAAGGGCTGCGGAGCTAGGACTTAGCGTAACCATTGTCGAGAAGGATAAGATGGGGGGCCATTGCCTGAACTATGCCTGCATACCGTCCAAAACGCTTATACACATCGCGGATCTTTTCCATGAAGCCCAGAATGCGCAGAAGATGGGGATAAACGTCACAGGCATAGCGCTTGATGCCAAGACGATGTACGGATGGCGCATGGGTGTCTCGAAGAAGCTTGAGGACGGAGTGAATTTCCTCTGTAAGTCCAACGGCATAGAGGTGGTTAAAGGCGCGGCGACATTCCTTTCTTCAAGTAGCGTGCAGCTTACAAACGGAACGTCCTTAGATTTCAAGAAGGCCATAATAGCAACAGGATCCGTACCGGCGAAGATGAAGGGATTTGAGCTGGGCGGCAATGTGATCGACTACAAGCAGGCGCTAATGCTAGACAGCATACCGGTTACCATGGCAATACTTGGTGCGGGATATGTTTCTGTAGAGATAGGAACCATGTATGCGAAGATGGGAACCAAGGTACACATAATAGCAAGGTCTGACGTACTCTCGCGCTTCGACAAGGACGCCGTGGCTGAGATAAAGAAGAGAATGGAGGAGCTTGGGATAACGGTCCATGCCGGAGCCGAAGCAGTATCGCATACAGGCAACTCTGTTAAGCTGAGCAATGGCGAGGAGGTTGCTGCGGATGTCATAGTTGTAGCGATAGGACTGACCCCGTATACCGAAGGGCTTAGCCTCGAGACGACGAAGGTGAAGCTTGACGCAAAAGGATTCATCACGGTTGACACAGGTATGAGGACCAGCGACCCAAACATACTGGCCATAGGGGATGTTGCTGGCGAACCCATGTTGGCGCACAAGGCCATAAGGCAGGGAGTGGTAGCTGCAGAGGTAGCTGCAGGGAGGAACTCGGGCTTCGATAACCTCGTAATACCAGCAGTGATATTCTCCGACCCTGAAGTCGCAATAGCAGGAACGATAGAGGGGGAAGGCATATCGATTACGAAATTCCCCATGACAGCGATAGGCCGGGCGATCTCTCTTGGCAAGACTTCCGGATTCGTCAAGATAGCTTACGACAGCGATAACGTTGTCAGAGGTATCGAGATCGTCGGGGAGGACGCGAATGCACTGATAAGCGAGGCTGCACTAGCTATAGAGATGGGTGCCACGGTTGAGGACATAGCGGATACCATACACCCGCACCCTACTTTCTCAGAGGCGGTGCAGGAGGCAGCGGAAGCCGCATTGGGAGCCCCAATACATTTCTTCTACGGGAAAAAATCTATTCGGTGAGTGCTTGAGAATAAAGATTGTTGCTACTGAAGACTTCCCCGAGATAGAGAGGCTCAAGAACGAATTTGAAGTGTCGGGAAAAGCCGAGATATGCGTGGCGTTAGGAGGCGATGGGGCATTTGTTAGAGCCGCACGGGAATTTGATGGGCCGATATTGCCGATAAGGAGCAGAAGGGCGCTCAGCAGCGGCTTCTACTCTGACCTTTCTCTAGACGACATAGACTTTGTGGTAGAGAATCTCAAGGCCAGGAAGTACCTGATAGAGAAACTTGAGAACAAGATAGAGATAACGCACAAAGGCAGGAAGTATTACGCAGTGAATGAGGCCACGCTGAGGAACATACACAGAGAGGTCAACTTCAAGGTCTACCAGGTCAGCAAGGGCTCGCGGGAAGAGATTTATCCGTACATAATGGGCGGCGACGGAATCCTGATAACGGGAGTGACGGGGTCGACTGCATACAATAGGTCTGCAGGCGGGCCGCTGATACTGAGCCCCGATGTATTTTGCCTGACCTTCCTCAATGTTGATGGCCCGTACAGGAATCCGATAGTGGTAGACGCAAGCAAGGTAATAGAGATAGAATTGTCAAAGTACAACGGCATACTCGATTATGATGGGATGAGGATAGCGGAGCTGAAGCCGGGCGATAAGTTAGCCGTTAGACTCTCGGAAAGAGAGCTGAAGATCGTCAGGTTCGAGAAGCGCAAGGAGAGCCTGGCGAATAAGCTTGAGAGGATAATAACCAGCAGAATGGTAAAGGAGCTCTGAACAGGTATTATGGGTAACTCTGGCTCCCCAGTATTATATATGGGTATAATTATTATAGCATCTAATCTGCATTATCTGTGGGTATATGATATTTAGTAGTTTGGATTGCATTTGTCTGCAGGTTGTATGTGGGTAAACATAATATGGCCCTAAATGCCTATTTATACATGGTTAACCATAATATTATACAGTGAAGTATGCATTGGTGGGACTCTTTCTGATAGAAGGAACCCAAATCCCACAAACCCAACCAGAGCATAATTTCCCACTGCATACTTCACCACACAATTAATTGATGGTAATATGCAGATCCAGATAAAGTCAAACAGGACATGGAAAGCCCCTTTCCATTATACAAGCGACAGCACCGGAATTATGCAGCACGTTATTGGAAAGTTCAGGGAAGGGCTTGAGCTCAGTGAGAGCGAGGAGAAGTATCTTTACTGGTATGTATGGCAGTATGTAGATGCATTTGAGGTAAAACCGAGGGAGTACCGCAGCCTTTATGCAATGAAATTCAGTGAGATGAGGGATTTCGTAGTCTCTGTGCTTCCTTCGTATGGGATAAATCCGTTCTGAACAGGAAAGCGTCAGGATATGGCTTCTGCTATTTGTTATAATACGCATAGCCCAGCACCGTGTATATTAGCTTGGCTACAAGGAAGTTTGGAGCAGTGAGGTTGTTACCTACAGGGGGAGAGAGCTCCGTGAAGTCTAACCCCAGCAATTTCTTCTTAGAGAGTATGCCTTTTAGTATTGAGGTAAGTTCGTAGTATCTCAGCCCATCGGGCTCTGGAGTGCCGGTGCTTGGCATTTCGCTAGGATCTAGAACATCAACATCAATTGTTATGTAGACCTTTTCCCTTGTTCTCTTTACTATATCATCGATTACTTGCTTTAATGTCATGTCATGCATATCCTTCCTGTATATGATCTCCTTGCCGACTTTCTTTGCGCTATCTGCGTCTATGCTCCTGACGCCAACGCTTATGCAGCTGCCGCAAACCTCCCTTGCCCTTGCCATTATGCATGCATGGCAGTATTTGCTCCCCGCATATGTATCCCTTGCATCCGAATGCGCATCGAAGTGTATTACGCTGAAGTCCTTGTTTCTCTTTGCAACTGCCCTGATTGGGCCAACGGCAATAGTGTGATCGCCACCTATGCACAGGGGTATCTTCCCGTCGTCAAGTATCTGGCTCACTTCCTTCTCGATCATATTAACCGTCTCCTCAGGGGAATTTACGCTTGGAAAGAGCTCGTCAAGCGTGCATATTCCCAATTCGGTTACATCGCCATCGAGCTCTTCGCTGTAGAATTCCATGTTCCTGCTCGCATCTATAATCGCATGTGGTCCGTCCCTTGCCCCGGATTTGTACGTAGTGGTAGAGTCATACGGTATCGGAAGCACTACTACCTTAGCGTTTTTGTAGTCGTTCTCGACCCCGAACAGCGTATACGGAGGCATTGCATTCAGTATCTTCACGGAAGTCACCGATTATGACCTTATGTTTGTTATTGCCACAGTAGCAATAAATATCCCATGCAAGAGAGGGGATAGATAGATCTGTGCACTTTCTCAGAGCCTGCCCGTAGATTCGCCTTTGGCCACCCCACTTGCAATAAGATGGGATAGGCGCAGAAGGGAAACGCAGAGCTCCACGAGTTCTTCAGATGGCTTCACCGAACCTTTAAGGCGCTGAACATAATATCCAGATATCTTCGCAGTCTCTAAGCTGTTGTTTAACTTGCTTATCAGGCTTGATCTCTTGCGGCCCAGTCTTTTCCTTGCAACAGATTCAAGGAGCTTGTGCCTTGGTCTCTTTCGCGTGATAGCCAGGGGCTGCACGTTGAGATCTTTCTTAAGTCGTGTCAAGTCCATTGCATTAAGCCCTGCAGTCACTGTACCGTTGAGTGCAAGGACACGTATCTGGCCAGAAAACCTCGACCGCTTGACCGCATCTATTATACTTTCTGTTGAATCGTCTCCGTCAACACTTACGCTGAATGAGAGGATCCCCTCTATAACTCCAAGCCTCCCAACTATTCCCACCATCTTGGTCCTCTTATCCGAGAATGAGAATGGGAAGCAGTCCAGGGATAGCACCCTGATACCTCGCTTCATGACTATTACTTCTTCGGGACCTGAGACTGCAGTTCCTTCAACTCGTCCTCAAGATCCTCTATCGCCTTGAGCACGAGGGTCTTCGCGTTCTTTTCGGACTTGACCACAAGGCGCGGTTTGCTCACTTCGAAGTGCTCCTTGACCACACTGGCGAAGTTGACGTCCTTGTTGTCCAGAAGCTTGCTCTTTATCAGGTCAGGTATGCCCCTGTCGACTCCCTCGAACTCTATCACAAGGCTCTCTTTCTCGTCTTCTATAAGGTTTAGCTTCATCAATTCACCGTTGTATATATCTGCAAGGATATGCGATAGATATTAATACAGCAACTAATAAATACCTGATGTACCCATATAAAAGCTGCTGAATCTAGTCTGTTTTAGGCTATTTATTCAGGAAGCAATTCAGGTGCTATTTCATGGCAAATGTATTGGAGGTTGACGCAAGTGAGTTCATAGGCAGAGCTGCCGGAAAGCTCAAGGCCAGCAATGTCAAGAAGCCGAGATATGTAGAATTTGTGAAGAGCGGGGCGGGGAAGGAGCGCCCGCCTGCAGACCAGGATTTCTGGTATGTAAGATGCGCATCAATACTGAGGCAGGTTTATTTGAATGGCCCTCTGGGAGTTTCCGCTTTGAGGACAAGGTATGGCAACAGGAAGAGGCACCTGGTACACAGCCACCACCATTTCAGGGCTGGAGGCAGCCTCATCAAGGACGCATTCGATGCGCTTGAGACGCTAGGCTATGTAAAGAAGACAGGGCAGGGCCGTGTAATCACCCCAACAGGAAAGTCGTTCGTTGACAAGATATCCAACGAGATAGCCAAGGGTGCTGGAAGTGGCAGCTGAAGAACAGCAGGGAAACGAAGAGCAGGAAAAGTTAAGGAGGGCGTACGCAAAGCGTATCAGGCAGATGCAGGTAGAGCAGCAGAAAAGGGAACTGGCGCGCAAGGTCCTCACTCCGGAGGCCTATGAGCGGCTTATGAATGTAAGGATGGCCAACGGGGAGGTCTATTCACAGCTGATAGATCTCGTGATCTCGCTGGCGCAGAGCGGTCGGGCAACAGGCAGGATAACGGAAGAGCAACTGAAGAGCATACTTGCAAAACTGACATACAGGCCAGAGACAAAGATTGAATTCAAGCACAAGTGAATTAAATGGGAAAGAAAAGCGCCAACAAGAAACGCAGACTAGGTAAAAAGTTAAAGATGAACAGAAGGATGCCCATCCTGGCAATGGTCAGGACGCACCGCAACATACAGTACAACCAGAAACAGAGGAATTGGAGGAGAAGCAAGCTCAGAATAAAGGGATAGAATGGCAACCACAACACCCAAGGTTACGACATCAACAATAACGATAAAGCTCAGAAACAAGCTTGTAAAGATACACGAGAGCAGGAGGCACAGGAAGGCCATAGGCTACCTGAAGGACCATATCGCAAGGCACTTCAAGTCGTCTCCTGAATCGATAAAGATAAGCCAAAGGCTCAACGAGTATATGGAAGCCAATAACAAGAATAAGTTCAAGCCGATTACGATAAGCATTAGCAAGTCAGAAGGTGTTGTCGAGGCCTCGCTGCCGGGTGAGCAGAAAGCGGCGAAGGTAATAGAAAAGAAAGCCGAGGAGAAGAAGGCCGTGACTGCTGCAACGACTACGAAGGCCGCTGCGGAAGTGCAGAAAGAAGTTGCGAATGACATAGGCAAGAAGGTTGGACAGAAAAAGGAGGCGGGGCAAGGGACCGCAGAAAGGAAGGAAGAGAAACAGCCTTCGAAGAAGATCCAGGACGAAAAGCCAAAGGCCGAAGTGCCTGCAGGCGGGACCCAGGCCTGATTCGGGTATTTCAGATGGGAGTGGCAAAGCTGAGCATAGGCGGCAATTCCTTTATAGGCGCGTTCGCCTTGGCAACAGATTCTTTCGCGTTGGTAGGCAACTCAGCAGGAGAGAAACACGCAGATATCATAAAGAAGAATCTTGGCGTAGACTCTGCTAAGATATCAATAGACGGGTCTGACCTGATAGGCATATATGCAGTGGCGAATTCGAGATCCATACTGCTTCCCGAGATATCCACCGAGGCAGACGTTGCCTGCATAAAGAAGGCGCTTCCAGGAATAGAAGTGCACAGGATCAAGACAGACCTCAATGCGCTGGGAAACAACATCCTGGCGAACGACAGGATAGCCATTGTAAATTCAGAATATGAGACCTCGGAGATAAGGCAGATAGAGAAGGCACTTGGAGTTGAAGCGATAAAGCTCAATGCGGGTGGCTTCCACACGGTAGGTGCCAACAATATACTCACTAACAAAGGCATAGTGTTCAACAACCGCACCGCAGATGACGACATTGATGCCATAAGGCCTTTTGTCAAGAACTATTCTCAGTCTACTGCAAATCTGGGCTCGCTCAGCATACGCCTCTCCACCATATCAAACTCTAACGGACTGATTGTAGGAGAGGACACGACAGGATTCGAGATGGCGAGGATTGCAGAAGGGTTAGGGCTCTGACCCTGGAACTTGGAAATGCTTATATGCATTGCACGGCAATGATGATTGGTGCTATTTATGGCAGACGAGGAGATATCACAGCAGGATGTACAGGAGGCTATGGCACAGCTGCAGTACCTGCAGAACGTTTATACTCAGCAATATGACATGCTAAATGAGCAGATAGCGACATACAATCTCGCCAGGGAAGCTGTGGCGAGGAGCATAGAGATAATAGACAATGCGAAGTCATTGGAGAACTCGCACGTGCTCCTTAACACTGAGGGAGGCACGTATATAGGGGCAACGGTTAGCAAGATCGACAAAATGATGACATATGTGGGTGCAGGCTACCTTGTCGAGAAGACGGTCGCTGAGGCGAAGGAGTTCCTTGAGACTGCGATGAAGAACAGCGAGACCTCAGCGTCTAGGCTGATCGGAGAGAGGCAGAAAGTTGAGAAGGAGCTATTTGATATATCATATAGGATGGCTGCACTAAGGCAGGGCTAATGTTTTGAGGCATTATTCTACTGGTAGAGAGGGAGACACTGATGTTTGAAGGCCTGAAGAAGAAGTTCTCTAATTTTATAGATTCTATAGCCAAGAAGGAAGAGGAGGAGATAAGGCAGGAAGAGAAAAAGGACGATGCTGGACACGAGAAGGAAAGCGCAGCTATTATGGAGAAGCATGCCACGATGCAGGAGGCGGAGCGGGAGCATGGAGCAGAACCGCTGGTAAAACCAGCGCCTGATGCGGTTAAGGTGCATGAGCAGAAAGAGCGCAGGGAAGAGGAAAGGCAGGTAGAGGCCAGGCAGGATCCACATGCTGGGCAGGTTAAAGATACGCGCATGGCTTTTCAGGAGCATGGTGAGGGATCGCGTCAGGCAGAGATCAGGAAAGAAGATACTGCGGGAAGGCAGGCACACGAGTATAAAGAACCTGTGGAACGAGCGGTTCCCAGACCCGCAGCAAGGCAGCCGGAGCAGAAGGTAACGCTAGGCACCAGACTGAAGGGCATTGTATTCAAGGAGGTCAAGGTCAGCCATCAGGATGTAGAACCATTCATGGAACAGCTCAGGATCTCTCTCCTCCAGTCAGACGTGAATTATGAAGTGACCGAGAAGATACTCAACAGGATGGAACAGGAGTTGACCTCAAAGCCGATAGAGTCAAAGAACCTGCAGCGCAATATAACATTGGTAATAAGGGATTCGATACTGTCGGTGCTTAGCAAGGGCAGCGATGTAGACATGATTGCAAGGGCTAGGTCAAAGAAGGGCAGCGGCGATCCCTTCCGGATACTCTTCATAGGGCCTAATGGCGCAGGAAAGACAACTGCGATGGCAAAGCTTACTAAAATGCTCATGGACAATGGATTCACATGTGTGCTCTCGGCAAGTGACACTTTCAGGGCAGCCGCAATAGAGCAGACGGCATATCATGCCAGCAAGCTTGGAGTTCCGGTAATAAAAGGCATTTATGGCGCAGACCCTGCGAGCGTTTCATTCGATGCGATAGCTTATGCAAAGGCACACAGAATTGATGTAGTCCTTATAGACAGCGCGGGAAGGCAGGAAACAAACAAGAGCCTTATGGAGGAAATAAAGAAGATGGTCAGGGTTGCAAAGCCCGACATGAAGATATTCGTCGGAGAGAGCATAACAGGCAATGCCCTTCTGAACCAGGTCAGGGAGTTCGACGAGGCCGTTAAGCTTGATGGAATAATACTCACCAAGCTAGATGCGGATGCGAAGGGAGGTAACACGCTTTCTATACTCAGTGAGACGAATGTGCCTGTGCTCTTCTTCGGCACAGGAGAAGCATACGATGCGATAATGTCTTACAGGCCGGAATTCATACTCGACAGCTTGGTACCGAACAACTGATTCCAATGGAAGTATATTTCATAACGTCAAACAGGCACAAGCTTGAGGAAGTAAGAAAGATCCTTGACATGAATATAAAAAGCAGGAGCATAGAGCTTGACGAGATCCAGGGAATAGACGCGGCAACAGTAGCAATAGACAAGGCAAAACGTGCATACGCAATAACAAGAAAGCCAGTCATAGTCGAGGATACGGCCTTGTATATCAATGCGCTCAAGGGCTTTCCGGGTGCATTAATCAAGTTCATGGTGCTAACAGTCGGATGCACAGGCATTTGCAGGATGTTGAGGCCATATACGGACAGAGAGGCAACGGCCGAGGCATGCATCGTTTTTTATGATGGGAAGGTGCTGAAGCACTTCTCGGGAAGGGTAGACGGGTACATGTCCTATACGGTGCGAGGCAGGAATGGATTTGGATTTGATTCCATCTTTATTCCGCGCGGCCAGTCAAAGACTTTCGCAGAAATGGGAGAGTATGAAAAGAACAGGATCTCGCACAGGATGAAAGCGGTGCTGAAACTGAAGAGGTACATGAAGGGCAGGCTTGCTTAGGCAAGCGTACTGGCGGCGCGCATGTGCATATCTCGCGCTTATTCAAGGGTACCAAGGTCCTGCAGGCCTATCTTTGCAAGCGCCTTGCCCTGGTCATCGTAGTACTCCTTGCAGAACTCGTTTATCGCAGAGAGATCCCTTATGCCCATTGAGTTGAGCTTCTCAAGCACCTTTGCCCTCCTTGTCTCCTCAAGTATTATCTCCGTTGGGGGAAATCCGGTCAGCTTCGAGAGGGTGTCCCTGTATGTTATGCTTGGAAGTATGTCAGAGCCCTTGCGGGTCTTGTAATCGTATGTGTATAGGTCGGAGAGGAGAACCTGGGTCTCAAGTCCGGATATTTCCGATACCTGCGTTATCTTCCTGGCATACCTCTTGTTCTCCCTTATTCTTGATATGACTACAAGCGCGTCTATGAGTGGTATAATTTCCTTGCTGACATTCATCGGATCATGCTCCAGCCTAGTGACTATATCGCGCGTAGTGCTTGCATGTATCGTGCTTATGCATACCTTCCCGATGTTCATTGCTGTCATCATATCAACTGCCTCCGCGCCCCTTACCTCGCCTATGATTATTATGTCGGGCCTCATCCTCAATGTGTTCTTCACCAGCTCTTCCATAGTCATGTCTATATTTGTCTCAAGCCTAACGCAGTTCTCCTGGGTCTCGGTGTTCAGTTCGTAGGTATCTTCTATGACCGCTATCCTGGCTTCGGGCCTGAAAAAACTGAAAAGCGAATTGAGCAGCGTGGTCTTCCCTGCGGCAGGCATGCCGCCCAGAAGCACGTTTGCAGGCCTTATGCTCAGTCCATCCGCATAGAGCCACATCCTTGCAGCCATATTCCAACTGAACTCGCCAGCATTCACCAAGTCTATTATGCTAAGCGCCCTGTTCTTGAAGTTCCTTATGGTTATGTCAGGGCCAAGAGGTGTCTCTACTATGTTTGCACGAGATCCGTTTGGCAGGTGAACATCGAAGATGTTCCTATTTGCAGCCGAATGCGTGTTATACATTTTCATCCTTGCGACCATGAGGGCAAGGCTTCTTTTGCTGTCAACCTTCTCTGGCACCTTGACTTCTCCGGCATCGCTCTTGTATACGAATATGTTGGATGTGTTGTTTATCATCACGTCTTCGATGTTGTCGTCGTTTATGTAAGGGTCTATTGTGCCGAAGGTCTTTGCATCCCTTATTACCCGGGCGATCTCATCGCCAGTAGATGTTGGATGTATTGACTTGGTTATGCGCTCTATGTAGCTGTCTATCTCTTTTTCGGAATTGACATTTGCGAGCTTGCCCTCGAGTGCAGTGAATACGCTGAATTCCAAGTCGTAAAACTCATCTTCCTTCATTGGCATGCCAATATCCCGATAATACTAATGAAGCAAGGTTTAAAAAGATACTTTAAATGCGTATGATTGCCTAAGCGGAGACTTGGGCATCACCATTGGGGAATGCGCACAATGAATGATAAATTCGGTACATGTGCCGCTACGTTTCTATTTTATACTTTTATATTTTAGGATAGTAATTGGTAGCATGCAAACCAGGGATTTCGATGTGGTGGTGATTGGAAGTGGCATAGCCGGCATGACCACCGCGTTGCATGCGGAGCTTGAATCGTCTGAGAAGCTCAGTATTGCACTGATATCAAAGATACACGCTATGCGCAGCCACTCCGTTGCTGCGGAAGGAGGGATATCCGGGGTGCTGTATCCTGTCGAGAACAAGGATTCTGAGCACCTTCATGCATACGATACGATAAAGGGATCCGACTATCTCGCAGACCAAGATGCGGTAGAGATCCTCGTAAAGAACGCGCCGAAAGAGATCAAGTTCTTTGAGCATCTGGGGGTGCCGTGGAACCGGAACCGTGATGGACACATAAACGAGCGAGCCTTCGGAGGCATGAGCGTTAACAGGACGGCCTTCGCGGCAGACAAGACAGGATTCTTCATGATGCGCGCGCTCTATGACGAATTGACATCGCACAAGGGGATAGAGATCTTCCATGAGCACATGGTGACCTCGCTGATTGTTGAGAAGGGGAAGTTCCTGGGCCTGCATATGATTGATATAGCAACCGGAGAATCAACGTTCATAAGATCAGGCGCATGCGTCATTGCTACAGGGGGGTTTTCACGCATATATGATTTCACTACCACCTCATATTCGAGCACAGGAGATGGAATCGCGCTGGCATACAGAGCTGGCCTTCCTCTGAAGGATATTGAATTTGTGCAGTTTCATCCAACGGCACTTGTGCCAAGCGGCATTCTCATAACCGAGGCTGCACGCGGGGAGGGGGCATACCTCATAAACGCAGAGGGCAAACGCTTCATGGAGACATATGCAAAATCCAAGATGGAGCTTGCCCCAAGGGACATAGTCTCTAGGGCCATAGTAACGGAAATAGAGAAGGGCAGGGGTTTCTCCGACAGGCTCTCCGGGCTAGGGTATGTGCATCTTGACTTGAGGCACCTTGATCAGAAGCTTATAGACGAAAGATTGCCGATGATACGGGATATATCCAGAAAGATGCTGGGACTGGATCCGGCAACCGAGCCTTTGCCTGTGCGGCCTGCTGCGCATTTCACGATGGGTGGAATACACACAAACACGGCCGGGAACATAATGCTTGGCGCTGGATCCGGGCATGCCGAAGGACTCTGGGCTGTTGGTGAATGCGCATGCGTTAGCGTGCACGGCTCAAACAGGCTGGGCAGCAACTCACTGAGCCAGTGCTCCGTGTGGGGCAGGATAGTTGGAATTGCAGTTGCAAGGCATGTGGCACACAATAAGGCTGGAAAGAGCAAGATTGCAGAGGACAAGGCGTGGCAGGAGGAAAGACGGATAGAGGAGATGCTCTCAGGAAAGGGCAGCGAGGATCCTTATGCCTTGTACACTGAGTTGCAGAACACAATGAGCAAGCACCTTTACGTATATAGGAACACGAAGGGAATGGCACGCGCAAGAAAGGATCTCTCGCGCATAAGATCGCGTTTTGCAGACATATACATAAAGGACAAGAGGAGGACGTATAACGCGAACCTACGGGATGCCCTGGAAATAGGAAGCATGGTGGAACTGGGGCTGCTGGTAGCTGAGTGCGCGTTGCGTAGGAGAGAGAGTAGAGGCGCACATGCGGTAAGGGAATATCCAGAGCGTGACGATAAGCACTGGCTTAAGCACACAATAATACAGAAGGGCATTGCAGGCTGCAGGATAAGCTATATGCCAGTAAGCATAACGAAATGGAAGCCGCAGCCGAGGGTTTATTGAGTGATGCTAATGAAAGAGACTTACGACACTAGGGGAAGGCAGAGGAATATACTGAGGCTTCTCGGATTCGACATAGAGGGCTTTGTGCACATGGCGGCGTATAGGATCCTGATCTTCGCGTCGGTAATAATAGGAATTGCTATACTTGGCACAATGATTTTTGCACCGCAATACATAAACACAGGATACATAGAGGTGATGGTGCTGGTAGTCTGGGCACTTATAACGCCGCATGTCTACGAGACTGCGAAAGCCTTTGCGCTGATAGCCAGCAGGGGGCTTTCCTCGCCTGACGTAAACCAGTCATTCGTTAACTTTGCTGTCAAGAATAAGTCGGCCCTGGCTGCATACCGGGCATTTCCATACGGCATCCTTGCAGTGTGGGTGCTGGGATTCATAATAATATCTGCAATGTGGTTGGTATGAGGGCATCTAGGTTCATGATACTGCTTTATGCATCGCTAGTGGGCGTGCCAATACTCCTCTACCTGAGGATAATAAGCACATTCTATGGCATGTACCTTGTTAGCACGGTACTGCTTGCGCTAGCATCACTTGGCCTGATAGTCTTCGGGGTTATAGGATTTGCTGAGGTGTATATACACAAACGCCACGTTGCGGAGGAGGTGGCTATGCCTTTACGCATGCAGATAGGCCGGCAGGTGCAGGAAAGGACCGGCAGCGGGACAAAGATGATAGACATTGTGGTCAACAGGTTCGATAATGAGAATAAGGCAATGCGAAACGAGGTGTATAAGGTCGAGGCGGACAAGAACACCACTGTCCTCTCTGCTTTGCTGGACATACGGAGCAAGCAGGATCCGACCCTTGCGGTAAGATACAGCTGCAGGATGGGTATATGCGGCTCGTGTGGCATGGTGATAAACGGCAAGCCTTCGCTGGCATGCGAGACCAACGTATTCGACAAGATGGCAGACCATGAGATAACGGTAGAGCCCATGTATGGGCATCCTCTGCTTAAGGACCTCGTTACCGACTTCGATGATTTCTTCGAGAGGCACATGTCCGTAGATCCGGGGCTGTACAGGCATGACAAGCGCGAGAAATACGGAGCCAAGGAGCCGTTCAAGCTCAGTCGCGAAGATATCGACAAGTTCTTGCCTTACTCGTACTGCATAATGTGCGGGCTCTGCCTCGACGCGTGCCCCGTAGTCAATTCCAATCCGGAGTTCATAGGCCCACAGGCACTTTCGCAGGTATATAGATACCATGCAGATAAAGCAGATCAGAAGGGGGTAAAGAGGCTGCTTGAAGTTGACACGCTGGACGGAGTGTGGGGATGCGAATTCGCCGGGGCCTGCTCGAAGGTGTGCCCGAAAGGAGTTGACCCGGCCGGAGCAATACAGCTCCTGAAAGGAGAATTGATGAAGGATATGGCAAAAAAAGAGGAGGGATGATTGCATGAGGTATAGGATAGAAAAGGACGCACTGGGCAATGTTAAGGTTCCGGGGAATGCATACTACGGCTCAGACACAGCAAGGACACTGGAGAATTTCCGGATATCTGGGATACGCGTGCCGGCGGAGCTGATAGACGCATATTTAATGCTTAAGGAAGCCGCGGTCCTGGCAAACATGAAGGCAGGGAAGCTGGACAGGAGGAGGGGCACAGCGATTGCAAGGGCCTGCAAGTCGCTTCTCAAGAGGAGGGGTGATGACCAATTTCCTATAGACATCTTCCAGGCTGGCGCAGGCACCAGCACAAACATGAATGTAAACGAGGTTATCGCAAACATGGCGATAGGCATCCTGGGAGGAAAGAAAGGCGACTACTCAATAGTACACCCCAACGACCACGTTAATATGTCACAGTCGACAAATGATACATATCCATCTGCACTGAACATAGCGGCGAGGCTCTCCGTAGAGAAGAGGCTGATGCCGCAGCTGCGGCACCTGCAGATACTCATGTATGCAAAATCAAGGGAATTTGCAGACATAGTCAAGATAGGCAGGACGCATCTTCAGGATGCGGTGCCGATGACGTTGGGCGAAGAATTCTCCGGATATGCTGGGGAAATAGAGCGGGTTACTAAGATGCTGGAGCGCGCAGCAGATGAGCTGCTTGAATTGCCTCTGGGAGGCACTGCAGTAGGAACAGGCCTGAACGCGGGGCGGGAATACTCGAAATATGCAATCATTGAGCTCAACAGGATAACAGGAGAAAGGTTTATAGCTAGCACGAACAGGTTTGCTACCACCCAGAACAGGGTTGAGATACTTGCTCTCAACGACGCAATCAAGGAAGTTGCGGTGGTGCTCATGAAGATATCAAGCGATTTCAGGCTCCTCGCTTCGGGACCCAGGGCAGGCATGCACGAACTCATACTGCCATCGATCATGCCAGGATCCTCAATAATGCCTGGGAAGGTCAACCCGAGTATACCTGAAATGCTGGGCATGGTCTGCCTGCAGATAATGGGCGTAGACAGGACTGTGACAAATGCCGCAGAGGACGCACAGCTGGAGCTCAACGTATTCACGCCGATAATTGCGTATAATATTATATTCGGCATAAGCATACTTTCCAATGCGGTAAATGCATTCTCGGAGAGATGCGTGAGGGGGGTCGTGGCTTCCAGGAAGGAGATGTCCAGGCAGGTAAATGAAGACCTCTCCATAGCCACTGCACTAAACCCTTATATAGGATACAGCAAGGCGGCAGAGATAGCAAAAAAGGCATATAAGGAAAACAAGACAGTCATGCAAGTTTGCCTTGAGATGAAGGTGCTCGGCAAGGAGCAATTAAGGAAAATACTTGACCCCAGGCGCATGGCAGGCAGATAGCATTTCAGGGCCGGTTAGGAACTTGGCATTTGAACTTAAACGGCCTGGCTTTATCCCATGTATGTGGGTCTTCTAAAATCATTTCCGTAATGAAGATCGTTTTATGAGTTCATCACCCGACACGCATGTATTGGTTTTATGTGTATGCCGGGATATTATCTGAACGGATTCATGGAAGGTATTTATTGTTTTTCTTGATAGTATCCGTGAGAGTATGCATGGCAGATCTACACAAAAGAACAGAAAAGTGCAAAGCGCCACGGAATACCTGATGACATACGGATGGGCAATCCTCATCATCGCAATAGTCCTGGGGGTCTTGTATTACCTAGGAGTCTTTAACGGGGCATCTTCTCTGGGAACAAGCTGTGTAGCCGTTGCAGGATACTACTGCCAAGACGCAACTCTCTCGACAGGCGGCATTCTCAGTTTAAATATTGGCCAGGCAACTGCGGTATCCCTTAGCAATGTAAACGTTTATTTCGTTCCAAGCGGCGGGTCATTGGGCGTTGCCGCAAGTGCAAGCGTGGGAACGTTGCAACCTGGACAGGTTGCAACTGTTAGCATTCAACTTCCTACGGGCTTACCGTATCCATCATCCTATGCGTTAGGCACGCTACTTACTGGCCACGTGTATATCAGTTATACAGGATCCGGAGGAACACAGACTGTAGAGATAGCTGCATTGTCTGTGAAAGCCGCTTCAAGTTCCAGTGCTATCCTGCAGCCTAAACCTTCTGCCGTGCCTTCAGGCATAGTTGCTTATGTGCCGATTACACTTACAAATTCGCAGACATCCGCCACGCCTGCGCCTTTCCAGCAGATGGTGCAGTTCTCCGGACCAGGCTATTCTAACTACATAAATTACAGCGGCAATACCGCAAATTTTGAATTCTTTACTGAAGGCGGATCTGTTATACCTGCATGGATAGAGAGCAACAGCAGCGGCACCATCACGGCATGGCTCAACCTGGCGAACGGCATACCTGCGTCTAACTCTATAACCGTTTACCTTGGTTTTGCAAGTCCAACCACGAACCTGCTATCGAGCACAGGCGCAAACGGAATAGGAGAGGCGCCCCAGCTCTCTAGCACCTATGCCCAGTATGACGATGGAGAGAGTGTGTTTACACAATATGGCGGAAAAAGCTGGACATCATTTACTTTTGTTGGTGGAACGTGGACAACTGCAAACGGCTACTTGCAGCAAACGGCTACAACTGGCAGTTATAATGGAGGCCCGGCAGCTTTAATTGAAAGTACAAGCTACCCTGCAAATGGAAATTATATATTAAGTATGGCTTTCAATTACACTGGAGAAGCAAATGCAAGGGTAGGAATAATAGCAGTAGCTACCCCAAATGCTATAGATACGCTTGGTTATAGGTTTATTGAGCAACAAGCTTCTAATGGCGCAGGATTTATTTCTTTCCTGAATGATTTGGTGTCGTGGGTTGTAAATAGTGAATATCAAGGTGCAGTTTCTACACCTTATACTATGAGCATAACCGACGCTGCCGGAACGTGGAGTGGTACTTTATATGCTGGATACGGAGAAACTGCAACTTCATTAACAACTTTAGCTGCAACAAGTTACACTGCTGCTAACGACAAGGGTGCTACGAATGGCTATGTTGGCATTTCGGCTTCGTATTATACATCCACATCAGTAATAGGGAATCCTATAAACGTAGTGTGGTTCTATATGCGTGCCTACCCGCCCAACGGAGTCATGCCTGGCGTCAGCTTCGGTGCCGTACAGTAAAACGCTTCACTAGGATCGCTTGCTATGCATGCTCTTGAAGATGCAGATAATGTAGATGGAAGTTGTTGATGTTGTTTACAATATCCATCGGTACCTCAGCTGCTTTGTATCAATGTTTCTAAGATTTCTACAAAACCTCAAAAAAGTCAAAATACGCGTATTTTCCTGTGTGATTGCATACTTTATGCGATACAGAATGTGAAGGTTTGGGTTTGACTAGGTAATGAAATGTAAATGTCAAGTTCCTTGCCGGTGCTGTTATCAAGATTTATATACCTTTTCAAAGATATGATAAGCATAGGCTTTTTGTAACGCGAATGCTCCGCATTCTTTCTTAAGCCAGCCTTAATTGACTACCATGAGTGACTTAACCAATGACCTTAGATTGGCTATTGACACGGGCAACGTTAGCTTCGGCCACAGAAGTGTATTCAGGACCATAAGCTCAAACAGCGCCAGGGCAATAGTCATTGCTTCAGGAGGCAAGAAAGGAGTAGTGGATGACATAATGCATCTCTGCAATATAGCGGGCATAAAGCTCATTAAGTTCAAGGGCAACTCCCTGGAGCTTGGCGCTGCGTGCGGAAGGCCTTACTCAGTCAACAGCCTTGCAATAGTAGAGGCTGGAAACTCAAAGATACTTAATGAGGAATACGCTTAATCAGTGGAATATATGCCAAAAGGAGAATTTGCAGCAAGAGAACTTGTGAAGAAAAGGAAGAAGCACAGGATGCTCAACAAGTGGTGGAAGAGAAAGTACTTCAAGATCAAGAAACGATACGACCCGGTTGGCACAGTGCCGATGGCAAAGGCGCTGGTGCTGCAGAAATTCGTTCTCCAGCAGAAGCAACCCCACTCAGGCCTAATAAAATGCGTCCGTGTACAAGTTGTCAAGAATGGCAAGGTCGTTGGAGCTTATGTGCCATACGACGGCTCAATAAACTTCATAGAAGAGCACGACGAAGTGACGATACAGGGTATGGGAGGCTCCCAGAGGGGGGCTATGGGTTCCATACCTGGGCTAAGGTTCAGGGTCGTCGCGGTCAATGGAGCGGACCTTTTTGAAGTAGTAAAGGGCAGGAAGGAAAAGCCCAAGAGATGATTCTTATGGCTGAGACTACAGATACAAACCAGAATGCGACAGAGACGCGGGCAGCTGCCAAGCCGAGAAGGAGGAGAGCAGCGCCGAAGAAGGATACAGAAGTATCTGTCGGTGAGGAGCGATCGGCAGAGGGCGCTCCTGCGGCGCAGGAGAAGAAAGTTGCACAACCGGCAGGGGAGAAGAAAGACAATTACTCTGGGGTGCTTGTCTTCGGAAAGTACAACCCTAACGAAGTTGCGATAACTGACAGGAGCATTGAGCAGTACGTGAACTTGAAGTCTTATGTTTATCCGAACATATATGGCAGGAGAAAGTTCCAGTCCTATTATGCCTCGCATATAAGCGTTGTGGAGAGGCTTGTGAACAAGCTGATGCGCGGAGGCACAGGCAAGAAGGTCGGGGGCAAGGTCATAAGGACGGAAGGAAGACTCCAGGGGAAGAAGGTCAAGGTTATGCACATAGTGCAGAAGTCCTTTGACATAGTAAACAAGCAGACAGGGAAGAACCCGCTCCAGGTGCTTATAGACGCACTGCAGAACTCTGCACCTATAGAAGATACAACAAGGGTAAGGTATGGTGGGATAAGCTACAATGTAGCAGTAGGCATAAGCGCGCAGAGGAGAATAAATGTGGCACTTAAGAACATTGCACTTGCTGCGCTTATAGGCGCATTCAGGAACAGGCGGCCTCTGGCAGAGGCGCTTGCAAACGAGCTGGTCCTTGCTGCAAACAACAGCCCTGAGAGCTATGCTATCAAGAAGAGGGTTGAAGGGGAGCGCATAGCGAAGAGGGCAAGGTGATCCTTTGGTAAGGAAAGAATTCGTAGTAGAGCAAGTGGCAAAGATAATGGGCAATGTCAGCCAGATAAGGAACGTTGCCATAATCGCGCATGTACACCACGGGAAGACAACGCTTACGGACTCGCTGCTTGCGCGCGCAGGCATAATATCAAAGACTGTTGCGGCCGAAGCACTTTACACGAATTACGAGGCCATAGAGAAGGATAGGAGGATGACGATCAAGTCGGCAAACATATCCCTCGGATTCAATTACGGCGACGTGGATTACATAATCAACCTCATAGATACCCCAGGCCACGTAGATTTCGGCGGCCATGTCACAAGGTCAATGAGGGCTGTGGACGGCGTGGTGCTTGTAGTGGATCCAGTAGAGGGGATAATGCCGCAGACTGAGACTGTGCTAAGGCAGGCGCTGCAGGAAAGGGCAAAGCCAGTCCTTTTCGTCAACAAGACAGACAGGCTGCTCAATGAACTGAAATTGACACCGGAACAGGCGTTCGAGAGGCTTCTTCACCTAATAAATGATATCAACAAGCTGATAACCAGATTCGCACCTGAGGAATTTGCCAAGAAGTGGCAGGTCAGCGTCGAGGGAGGAAGCATCTGCTTTGGTTCCGCTTACAAGAAGTGGGCCATTTCGAAAAGGATCATGGAGAAGTACAAGGTAACATTTAAGGACATATGGGACCTCACTGCCAAGAATGACGAGCAGAAGCTTCAGGAGGTGGCGCCGATAGATGAGGCGGTACTCTCGATGATCATAGAGCATATGCCAGACCCGGGAGAGGCACAGAAGTACAGGATCCCTCACCTCTGGCATGGCGACCTGTCCACTGTGGACGGAAAAGACATGCTCGCAGTGAATAAGGACGGGCCTGTCTGCTGCATAGTATTCGGAATAAATTATGACAAGCAGGCAGGAGAGGTGGCGATAGGCAGGATCTTCTCAGGCACGGTGAGAAAAGGGGTAGACGTATATGTTACCGGGATGCCGGACCCGCAGAAAGTGCAGATGGTGGGGCTCTACATGGGACCAGACAGGGTTCTGATAGACGCGGTGCCAGCGGGAAACATAGCAGCGCTTATAGGGCTGAAGAATGCTTCAATAGGCGACACTGTCAGCGAGAACAATATTGAGCCGTTCGAACAGATAAAGCACTACTCGCAGCCTGTTGTAACCAAGGCCATAGAGGCAAAGGACACGCGAGATATGGCAAAACTCATAGAGGCCTTGAGGGAGCTCACGAAGGGAGACCAGACAATACTGGTAGAACTAAACCAGGAGACTGGAGAGCACTTAGTAAGCGGAATGGGAGAACTTCACCTGGAGGTAATTGAGACAAAGATCAGGGACGAGTTCAAAGTGCCTATCACAACGAGCGAACCGATAGTTGTATATAGGGAAACGATTGAGAGATCCGTTGAGAATGTCGAGGGCAAGTCGCCTAACAGGCATACCAGATTCTACATCAACGTAGAACCACTGCCGCAAGGAGTCATTGACATGATAGAGAGCGGCGAGCTGCGGGAAGGCAAGCCTAAAGGGAGGCAGTTCTGGGAGCCTCTGATAAAGGCCGGTCTCACCAGAGAGGAAGCCAGAGGTGTTGTCGACGTATCAAACAGGAGCGTTCTCATAGATGCCACAAAAGGCGTACAGTACCTCAACGAGGTAATGGAGCTGCTTATAGAGGGATTTGAGGAGGCGGTCAAGGACGGGCCTCTCGCAAGGGAGAAAGTATCCGGGATAAAGGTCTCCATAACAGATGCAACAATACACGAAGACCCAGTACACAGGGGCCCTGCACAGATAATTCCTGCAATGAGAAGGCCCATCTATGCAGGCATGCTTACTGCAGGTGTGGTCCTCATGGAGCCGAAGCAGAAGTTCACGATAAATATAGGACAGGAGTATCTCTCGGACGTGATCTCATTCCTGCAGAGCAAGCGCGGGCAGGTAATGGATATACAGCAGGAGAATGAGAATGTCACGATAATAGCGAAGCTGCCTGTTGCCGAAGTCATAAAAGGATTCTCCAACGAGATGAGGGGACTTACCCAGGGGAAGGCCATCTGGTACCCAGAATATGCAGGGTATGAGAAGCTCAACAAGGAGCTGCAGGACAAGGTTGTTCGCGAGATAAGGAAGAGGAAAGGGGTTCCTGAGAATCCTCCGACGCCAGACCAATTCATGGACTGATTCCTTTCACGGCCCGGCTTTTTGCGCAGGCAACTAGCTGCAGCAGTTTGAACGTGTCAACGGCGCTGCGATTATAGGGTACTGCACTTTTCCCTAGGATTCAAGTGATGCTATGCTCGATATATACAAGGATATATAAATATTCAGAAAGTATAGCAAGGCATGTCCTCGGATAATGGGAACACATATGACCAGCAGCCTGCAAAACCTCAGGCGCGGCCGACCGTCACTCCACAGCCACAGGCTCCTGAGTCAAGCGCTACGCGCCCGAGAGCTAAAGGCAGTGGCATAGGTACATCGGTTGTGGCAGGCATAGTGATAGTATTAGTGATAATAGGCATTGCCGCTTATTTCTTGCTCGGCTATGGAGGAGGAAACTCAAACGCTCTGCAGGCAGAGTTGGCCTCTTCGTCAAACAGGACTGTTGGAGGGGTGGTAACCGTCGCTACGCAGAAACTGCTCTCGTCGAACCAGTTCAACGTGAGTTACTCAGGTCGCATAGACCTGCGACTCAGTGGAGTCGCGCTCATAGGAAACCTCGATACTCAATTTCCTATCAGGCTTACTTACCAGAAGTACGGTAACGATTCGCGTATTTACTTCAATGCAACAGGCATACCCATAATCGGCAACTTGACTGAAGTAGAAGTTTACCTTGCAAACGGCACAGCATATTCTTGCTCCAAGAGCTCGTTCGCTCTTGGTTTAATTGGCTCTAGTAATTCTTCTGCCAGAGGGATTACATGCCAGCCTTCTTACTCTGGAGCAACACTAGACTCAGGAATAAACACATTTATTTCAGACCTAAATAGGAACAAAACAGCAAACAGCACTACAGTAACTGTGCTTGGACCCGCAACGCATAATGGAATGGGATGCGTAAGGGTGAAGATGGCAGGGAACCTTAGGAATGGCAATGTTACAGGCAACTACACCGTGGGCATGTGCCTCTCAGACCAATACAATATACCACTTAACCTAACTTTCCAGGCGAATGTAAGTGAACTGAAGAGCGGATACAATGTGACTGCGGTTCTAAATGAGACTGCCATAGGCAAGCCAGTAACCCAGGCAGAAATAACAACACTTCCAGGCAATGTAACCACAGGTCTAATCCCTGTAACTACAGCATATACAAACAATTATACGCAAACAACCTCTATAAGTACTACAACCGTAGCGCCACAGATAACCACCACTGTACCGCAGGGAAAGCTCTCATCAGAGGGCGGGGTCCCAGTCTGCAATAGCACTATCACTACATATTATTCTGGCATTATACCACATGCCGTAACATTCGATTATGTGCTTTATGGCGGCGGAGGGGGCGGTAGCGAATATAATAATTCGGGGGGCTATTCTGGGGACAGTGCATTAAAAGTGACTGGCTCTGCCACTTTCAGCGCAGGCAGCAACTTAACAGTATATGTTGGCGGCGGGGGAGGCGGAGGAGCGTATGGTGCATCTGGAGGAGGAGGGGGCGGCGGAGCAGGATACTATGGCGGAGGAGGTGGAGCAGGTTCCGGATCCGAGGACTTCGCAGGATCCGGAGGCGGCGGGGGAAGCACAGCAATATTAGAATCAGGGAGACTTGTAGCTGCCTCTGATGGAGGGGCTGGTGCCGGAACCGTTAGCAATCCACAATATGGCGGCGGGGGAGGAACAGGCAGCAGTGGAGGGGCGGGTGGATTTAACTATTATGGTCAGGAATATGGTTCGCAGGGGAGCCTTAACGCAGGAGGCGGTGGAGGCCCTACCTATGATAGCGGATCCGGAGGTATCGGTTTCTACGGAGGCGCAGGAAACCTGTCCATCAGCATTGGAGCCGGCGGTGGCGGAGGTTATGGTAGTGGAGGGGGCGGTGCGTCAGGCTATGAGGGCTATGGTGGCGGCAATGGCGGATCTAATGGCGGTGCTGGTTCATCTGCCATAGGGAACTATGCCGGACCTGGAGGATCTGCAGGAAGCACAAGCAACGCGGGGCAGGGTGGCGCAGCAGGGACAGCACATGCCGGCGGTGGCGGAGGAAACGGTGGCATTGCAGTTCTTACATGGACACCATATGGAAATGGCGGATGCAGCCTCTCTAATGCATGAAGCAGAGCAATGAAGTTGTGGAGCTGCGTGTTTCCTAGGCAATTGATGAATGTGAGTAGCTCCGGGCTTTAATGGCTAATTAGGCTGGCTTAGTTATATGAATCGCGCGCAAGATGGTTTTGGCCATTGATCCTTTCCTGCTCCGATAACCTTTCTCTCGAGATATTCAGTGCACTAGGTGCTGGGTTAAGCTCTCAACCTGTACCTATTTCCAGTTTTCTGGAGGTCTCCTCTAATTAATAGGGCTTTTAGGTCTGCACGGAAGTCATTCATGTCAATACTCACTTCCTGCGGCTTCGGCCTAAGCTCCGCAGGCCATTTTGCGTAGTGAGCCGGTACAGACGTGGAATCCCTGATGAGAAGGTCAAGTATTTCCTTCTCGGTAAAGGTCAGCAATGTTTTCTGGTGAGGCAACTTTGGAACTTTCTTGTCTTCCCTTCGCATTGCCATGAGTATCCTGTTCCTCTCAGGCGCACGCATCTTCCTTTCTAGCAGCTCCTCGGCGCGGGCGGCCTTCTCGTCTTCACTGAGCAGCCAGTTTCTATAATCATGCGCAAGCTCTGAAGCAACTTCGTAGTTTCCCCTTACCTTGTATGCTTCCTGGGCAAACAGTATGAGGTTCTTTTTCATAGCTGGATCGTTGACCTCGTTTATTATTGCCGCTGCGCGGCTGACCTTGCCACCCAGCGAGCCGTTCGACTTAAGATTGAATTCTGCTGCAACGGATATGGCATCCCCATGCATACCCGCATTTTTGAATGCAGTAAACGCCTGCTCGGCATTCGGCATCGCTAGGTCTTTTGTCACCGTAATTCGTCTTATTCTGGCATATGCATATTCAGTAATATCGTTTCCCAGCTTATAATGGACAGCCAGTTCATAGAGATACATATGCCTCTTTTTCTGCTTTGCAATGTTTGCGACTTCTACGGCAATGCATGCCTCGTCCTTGTCAGGCAATTTTGACGCGATTATGCCTATAAGGTCTATTATCTTTGCCGTAGGCACATTCTCCTGAAACGCAATATTTATTGTTTCGAAGTATGATGAGTATTCGGCGTTTGAGAGCACTTCCTCTCCTCCCTTAGCCCATGGCGGAGGATCCCTAAGCAGGCGTTCGCGCAGCGACGAGGCATAATTAAGCTGAGATGATATTCTTGACTCGGACTTTTCCGTAGATGCGAGGGTCTCCATGTCCTGTTCGCTGGTGCTTCTCTCCACAAGTCCTGCTTCTGCGGCAGTCCTTGCAGCCATGAGATATAATGCTCCAGGAGATGCATCGCCCTTTGTTGCCTGCTTTGCAGCAGAAACGTATTTCTGGTATTGCAAGACTGCCTTTTCCACACTGGCATCGTCAAGCTTGAATCTTGACTCTATACGGTACGAATTCTTACTTGCCTCTGTAGGGGCATCAATAATAGCAGTCACTTGCAGCACCAAGCATTAGGATTAGTTACTGCATCTGCTCCTTATAAAATGTTTGTTGGGGATTCATCACCGCCCGATGAGCATTGAAACACTTATAAGCATGCAGTAACTATATAATCTTCATCTGATTTTTCTGCCATTGCATAACTGCAGGTTGTCTCCAGAGGCGTAACTTCCCTCTGACCAGTAGAATATGCAACTGAACATCTCCCTAATATCCCGGTGGAAATAGGATCTGAAGGCTTTGAAGTAAACGCTACGCTGAACGAGACCTCAATAGGAAAGCCAGTCACAGTAGCTGGCGTGACAGGCTTGCTGGAACCTAGTGTGAACGGCACTTATAATGGTTTCTCTGCAGGCAGCGTGAAAGGTATTTAAGGTTATACGTTGCATATGATATGTAACTAACCATTAGGTTAGCGCAACTAATTGTTGCACCAATGACATGAGGTGTCGAAATGGCAAAATCCTATGTGAAATTCGAGGTATCGAAAGATGTGGCTGGAAAGATAGCGGAGGCATTGCGGCTTGCGAAGCAGAGCGGAACAATAAGGAAAGGCGCGAATGAAGTAACCAAGAGCGTCGAGAGAGGCCTTGCAAACTTTGTCGTGATCGCTGAAGACGTTGACCCCGAGGAAGTGGTAATGCACATACCTACACTCTGCGAGCAGAAGAAGATACCATTCGGCTATCTTCCCACGAAGCTTGACCTAGGAAAGGCAATAGGAATCAATGTACCGTGCGCTGCAGCGTCAATAGAGAAGCCTGGAGAGTCAGAACGCACGATGAAAGATGTTATAGCAAAGATTACAGGAAAGAGCACCGGATCTGCAGAGGCGAAGCCTGCACAGGCTGCAAAGCCCGCAGCAACGCCAAAGCCGGCAAGCGCTCCCAAGCCGCAGTCAAAGCCTGCTGCTCCTGCAGCCCAAGCGTAACAAGGTGTTTTGAATGGCCGAGGAGAAGAAGCTAGAGGGTTGGCTCGCTGAAGTAGTCGAAGTAGCCCCTAGGAGGACAGGGATATATGGGGAGATCAAGCAGATCCTCGGCAAGATCCTGGAAGGCCCGGACAAGGGCAGGGTAATAAGGAAGAATATTGCAGGAAAAGTCAGGGTAGGAGACCTGATAAGGCTTGGAGATACAAGCAGGGAGGACAAGCCAATACGGGCGAGATAACATGAAATGCTCATACTGCACTGGCGAGATAGAAAGGGGCACAGGGCTCATATACGTAAAGAGGAATGGGGCCATACGCTATTATTGTTCAGATAGATGCTATAAGTACAGCGAGCTCTACAGGAAGAAACCCAGCAGGAAGGAAATAGCTTCATCGCAGGTTGCTAGTGCCTAAGCCCTGTTTGCCAGGGTTCGGGCTTGCGGCATAGCGCCCAATACGCAATTGCATTTCCTTGATTTTAACAGACTTGAGGACACAGTCGTGCCGATGCCCATGCAATTATCTGCTATGGACCACATCCTTTGAGAGATTTAGGGATTTCTTTACCAATGCTGCAATCTTGAACTCCTTGATCAGCTCTGACATCAATCCCGGATCGGTCCTTGTAACAGGATTCTTTGAGTTTATAGAGCATACGTCTTTGTACGGTTTTATGGACTCATCGTATGTGCCTATGCGTTTTGCAACTGATATGATCTCCTGTTTATCGAACCCTATGAGCGGTCT
>JAJZJB010000005.1:8893-36283 GCA_021810375.1 Microcaldota archaeon | reverse complement strand
GATGCTGGAACAGGAAGCGGAGCGCATATCCAGGTTTGCGGTTGACAATGCGAAGAAGGAGAACCGGTCAAAGGTCACTAGGAAGGACATCTCCAAATATGTCATAGGCAGGGATTGAGATGGAGGATCTTGTTGTCTTTAGGAGCCCGGACAGAAGGCACAAGGCATCGTTTCTTGTAAACGGTAGGGAGAGCATATGCCTTGCCGAGCCGGTCCAGAAAGGCGTGCTTGTGACTCGGTTCGGGGGCATGGGGGAGGTGCTGGACCAGGCTTACTTTGATGGTGGAAAGGTAGAGTCAGCGCTCTCTGCTTACCTGGGTGCTTCCATAAAGTGTATTACGGTAGACGTGGACAAGTATGAGGGTGTAGTGGTTAAGGCAAGCTGCACAAGCTGCAATGGAGTCGTAATGAGGGAACTGGATTCTAAAAAACCGGAAGAGATACTGGAGGTGCCCGTCATCCCGCTGTTTACGTGTTCGTCATGCGGCAAGAGATTTTACAACATGAGTGACAGCTATCTCAGGAAACTCGTGGAACAGAACAGGGACATGTTTGAGAAGGATGATATAATGGAGAAGGAGAGAGACGGCGACGCGTTTATAAATACTCTTAATGAGAATATAATAAGGGTCTTTGCTTCAAAGAAGATAAGCAGGCTTGTCATCGAGAAGTGATAGAATGGTAAGAGTCTCTGAACTTTATGGAAAACGGGTAATATCATCTTCGGGTGGGCTGCTTGGCGAAGTGAAGGGAGTCATAATAGATATTTCAACAGCTTCGGTCTCGCACATACTTCTTCACAGGATTGATGACCTTGTCAGGAGCGGCAACCTGCGCAGCGACTTCATGAAGAACAGCATCTCCTTCGATAGGGTAACGAAGATAGGCGAAGGCATAGTAGTAAAGGCCCCTTCTGCCAAGGCGCCTAAGTAAAGCCTCACTGCATTTATCAGTCGGTAGAAACAGTCTTTGCCAGGGATGACCGCTTCTTGGCCAACACCCTGTATCCGCAGTAGGGGCATCTAATGAATTTCTCGAGGCTCTTTACATCTTTTCCGCAATGAAGGCATACGTATGGCATGATATCACATTTCTCGTCAAAATTATTAAACCTGCTTCACCGAACTCTTGAGCCACCTGGTAAGCTCGTCATGAACCTTACTCTTGCTCGTGTCTATGATCCGTATGTTAATCGTAGCCTTATACTCCTCCTCGTTTAGCGAAAGAACCGGCTTGTATTCAGGCATGTTGGCATACTGTACCTCGAGCCAGTGGAGCTTCCCTCTCATATAGTCCTTGACCACTTCGTCAGTCAGGGGCATGGAGGAGAATGTGAACAGGATGCCGTTGCACCAGTAAAGGGGCATCGTTCCTGCAGGAGTGACCCTGCCCCGGAGCAGGTCGTCTATGCCCACTGCAATCACATCGTGCACCACTATCTCGTTAGTAGGCTCGTATGTTATCCTTACCAGATCATCTACCCTCGTTTCTCCTGTTGAGTATCATGCTTACGGTCTCTCCTGCTGCAGTCTTGAGCGAATATGCGCCTCCTGCGAAAGTGGCGTTGCAGTACCTGCAGTGCCATATTCCCGTGCTGACCCTCTTCACAGCAGTTTTCCCGCACACGTCGCATTTGTATCGTGCCTTCTTCTCCTTTGAGACAGCCATGTATCTCTTCCTGAGCCCTACTCCGTATCGTATCGTTGAGTTTGACATGTCACTCGCCTATGGTTTTCTTGATCTCCTGCCTTAGATTCTTTGACTTCTCGAGCGCAAGGTCTATGAGCTGCTCAACCTCGTTTGCTGCGAAGCCCCCTGAAAGGCCCTTCTGCATGGCCCTTACATTGCTCTCATCGGTTGCTATGGTTATCCTTGCGTCCATGAAGAGTTCCTCGTTCCCGCTTGGATCAAGTATGAGTTTATTCGCCATGGTGGCGAAGGTTGACGACGTGACTATGTTTGCGGTGGGCAGCTTTCCGAGATTCCCTTCGCGTATCACTTCCTCGTTCTCGTATCTGGGCATTCTTGCGCTCAGTAGCGCAGTGGTGGCTGCAAGCGTGCTTGCATCAAACAGGTTGCCGTCGTAATTGAGCACATATATGTCCACAAAGGTATCCCAGACCTTTTCTTCCTCTATGAACAGCTTCTTCAGGTCTATCACTCCTGCTGCCCTTATTCCCCTGTCCACAACCCTGGCAAGCTCTATCGCTTCAGGGCTTGGGGGGCCTATGTCAAACTCTTCAGATGCGAGTGGAAGGAGCTCGGCTCCGGTAATAAGGTTTCCCTCGTCAGGCTTGTCAGGCATTGGTGAGCCCGCCGAGATCTTGACTCCTGCTATGACTTTAGTGTTGCCGATATTGACCTCTGCGGAACCTTCCGCTTGCGGGAGGTTTCCCTTGATTATGCTTATCGGCCTGTAGTCAAAGAACTTCCTTCCGTCTTCCCTCAGTCCCTTGCTCAGCATTTCCTTGATGTATTCTCCAGTTATTGTAGTCTTCATGATATCACTTTGGCTGTTGAGGCTGCTGCTCGCGGGGCTGCTGCGGCAGTGATGGAGCCCCGTTCTTGTACTTCTCGCTTATTTTAAGGTACGGCGCCTTCAGTGCATCCGTCTGCAGCTTCGTTATTATCTTCCCGGATTCCTTTGCCATTGAAAGGGCCTTGCTTACTTCCTCCCTGGTCATGTTGCCGTCCATCTGGAGGAGGAGTATCTTGTCCTGCCTTGGACTTATTGCGATAGGCACATCGGCATCAGAGTAGTTGTCCTCAATCTTGTTGAGGTCTATGACTATGTGCTCGCCTATCTTGCCTATGGAAACTGCATAGGGTATGTCAGTCATCGGTATTCCGGATCCTGCCAGTGCAACTGCAGCAGCAGTTATTCCCGCAGCTCTTGTGCCGCCGTCGGATTGCAGCACTTCCACGAAGATGCTTATCTCGCTGCCGGGGAAATTCTCCCTTATTATGACGTTCTCGAATACCTCTTTGGTAACCTTTGATATCTCTATTGCGCGCCTGTTGGGGCCGGTCCTGCCATGCTCCTCAAGAGATGAGAACGGTGCCATCTGGTACCTGCATTTTATCACAGCTTTCTCAGGATCCGACGTGTGCTTGGGAAGGGCCTCCCTCGGTCCGTACACAGCTGCAAGGATCTTGTTGCTGCCCCATTCCACATATGCCGATCCTGCCGCGTTCTTGAGCACCCCGGACTCTATCCTCACAGGCCTCAAGTCTCCCGGCATTCTTCCGTCGAGGCGCTTGCCGTTTACCATCAATTCTGGTTTTTCTGATTTTGCCATGCCATCATCACTTCACTTGCCCATTTCGAGTAGGTTCTTGACCCTGTCGGTCAGGCCGCTCGTATGTGCTTCCTGCTGAATCATAACTATTGCCTCTGTGCATAGGTCTATCTTGCCGCCCTTCAGCCAGACCAGGCCGTTCATGCCTACGACCACATAGGTCTGCGTATCTGCACTTAACTGCTTGATCATTGAATTGCCCTTGCCGAGGATCCTTCCTATCTTTGAGGGCTTTACGTAGAGAATCTTGCCTCCTGCAAGTTTTCTTGGCCTGCCCAGTATGACCGTCTTGGTCTTGTCGAGCTCCTTTACTGTAGCCTCAATTATATCTCCGGATACGAGATCCTCATTGGTGTCCTTCGCGAATATAAGGCCGCGATATGGCGAGTCGAGGTCTATTATAAGAACGTTGAACTTGTCCTCCTGCACTACACCTACAACAGAATCCCCTGATCTTGGGTACCATAGCCCTTCTAGGGGTGTGAGCACCTTCTTCTCGTCGTCATACATGCTCATTATCGTAGAGTACGTCTTACCGTCGTCTATAAATGCCTCATCTATTCTCAGAGGCTTGTCTTCTAGTTTTTCTCCTGGAACCACTATTCTTTGCATTTCTACACCTTATAGCGCCTTCGTAACGGCGCTCCCTTTCGTGAAGTTGTTCAGCTTCTCGAAGAACTCTACCTTGAGGCCTGCAGGGAACTCAACCATGGCCTTGAGGGAGCCGTCATTGAGCCACTGTTCGGATTTGACTCCGTACTGCTTCAGCAGCCCGTAGCACCTGTTCGCATATTCCACAGGTATTGTCACTTCGATCTTTGCTGTAGCGAACTTTATCGGAAGTATCATGTTTATTTTCTTGAGTATGTCATCGACCTGCTCGTTGGCGTTCTTGAACGGATCGACTGTTATCTTTGCCTCGTGCATCGCGTTCTCTATACGCTGCTCCGGGTGCGGGGCGTTAGTCCTTGGGTCTATCGAGTTCCTTGATATTATCTGTATTATCTGTTTCCTCTTTTCTTCCGTCATCTTGGATCTCTGTTCTGTGGTTATTGGAACATTCCCGTGCTTGAGTATTGCATCCACGACTTTTGCAATGTCCTCTGTGCCGAAGGCTTTTTTTATCTTCTCCTGAGCCTGTCGTTTGCCCTTGTTTGCATCCTCGAATATCTCCTCTGCCTGGAGCACAGCAATCGGATTTGACTTCTTTCCGGTTATGTACTCGTAGGCGCCGTCGGCGTCGACAAATATCTCGAACTTCTCTCCGTTTACGGTGTACTTGGCAATTACTGTCTTTGACATTTCCTCACTGCTGTTAGATATAGCCCCCAAGCTTGTCGGGAGAAAGAAGGATGAAGTCGGATCCTGCCTTGACATAGCCTATGTCCAGATGGTCCTGGGTTAACTTTTCCTCGCTTATCTTCTTAAGTATCTTTATGCTTAGCCCTATCGCATCGTCAACGCTCATGTTCTTCTTGTATTCCTTCTGGAGTATCTCGGTAGCGACCTTCTTGCCCACGCCTATGGCATCGGCCTGGTATCCCAGGAACGAGGCTCCGGGCTCTATCTCGAAGAGCCTTGGCTCGGAGTCTACTCCTCCAAGGAGCATAGAAACAGCATATGGCCTCATGCCGCCGTAAAGGGTAGGCTGCATCATGTATGATGAGATGCCCTTCGCTAGCGATTCCACGGACTTTATGTCATCGAATATGAGCCTGTGGTTCTGCGTAGAATTCCTTGCCATGTCAACTATGTGTAGGCCGTCGGCAACCATACCACTATAGGTTGCGCCTATATGCGCATCTATCCTGAAGACCTTCTGTATTGTTGTTGGCACTGAGAGGGGTTCCACTATGTTCTTGTGTGCTACAAAGACCACGGCCTCGTCGGCTATAAGGCCTATTGACGTTGCCCCTTTCCTCACGGCTTCCTTTGCATACTCAACCTGAAAGAGCCTGCCGTCAGGGTTGAACATTACTCCCCTATCATACGCTTGTACGTTTGGATACATAACTACACCTTTAGAATATGAATAATCAGGCTCGTGGCCCAATCTTAATTATTCTCCTATTCTACTACGCTATATAATGTTTGCTTTTAGAATATAAAACTTTCGCTAGGCAGAAGGTTGCACTGTAGGGCTCACTTAAGAGCCTTTCCAACTCATTGCGATACATTGGTGTACGTATGGCATACGGGCACAGGGCGGAGGGAGGAATTGGGGTTGTAGACGTAGCGGATAGGTTCTTCGAGCGACTGATATATCTCAAGATAAGCAATAGGGGCATACTGATGTCTGATATTGATAAGGCCAGATCGCTGCGCCTTATTGCAGATGGCGACGGCATATCTGCCGAAGATCTTTATAAAACCCAGCTCCACGGGGTCTCGAACATTATGCTGGATTACAGTACCGGCACCATCAACAGAGGGCTGGATGAACTGAAGTCGCTTGGGCTCATTGGAGAGGATGAAGGGCGCCTGTGGCTTACCGGGCTAGGGCGGGATTTCCTCTCGTTCCTACATGACAGGAAAAGGGTCGACACGTGGATTGCGGGAATACGGTACCCAGAGGGCAGCGACGCCGGGCAGGTAGCTAGCAACATTACGAAGTTGAGGAAGTTTATTGAGTCGATGGATGGCCTCAAACATGAGATCAGGGCGGAGTAGCCTTGTCTTTATCGCGTGACTGGATACCAATGTGCTGCCCGGTTGTTAGCCGGCATTTTCCTTTTATCGCACGGGAGGCGTTGCTCGGATATATATTTTATCGTATTCCAAATATAGTTGCTGTCCATTTCCTATCGATTTTGCGGGACAGCATAGTTGATGCGTATGGAGGAGCAAAACAAAGAAGCAGCAAATACACCGCCTTTCCACCCTTCCTTCGCTAGGGTACTCAACCAGAAGCAGCAGATCAAGGAGAAGCTCTCCGGAATAAGGCATAAGATAGGCATATACAGCGCAAAGGGAGGTGTCGGGAAGACTACCGTTGCTGTTAACCTTGCATACACGCTCAGGGACCTGGGGTTCAAGGTTGGGCTGCTCGATGCAGATGTGGATACCCCTAATGTTGCCATGTTTGTGGGCATGAACGGCATACAGGAGGTCATTTACCCGCTGAGGCCTGTTGAAATGCATGGAGTAAAGGTTCTCTCCACAGCTATGTTCATAGACGAATCGACAAAGCCCATAATATGGAGGGGGCCCATGGTGGCCAAGATGATTACTGAGTTCTTTGACAATACCGCCTGGGGGGACCTCGATTACCTGATACTGGATCTTCCTCCCGGGACCAGCGATGCGCCGCTCTCAATAATGCAGCTCCTTGACATGGACGGTTTCATCCTGGTGACGACACCGCAGCACATAGCAGCAGTGAATGCCATACGGTCGGGGCGGATGGTGAAGAGGATGGGTATCTCGATACTCGGGGTTGTGGAGAACATGTCTGAGGGAGTGCCGAAGGGCGCAAAGGAAGTTGCGCAGGAACTTGGATGTGATGTCCTGGGCACCATAGCACACGATAATAAATTCAGCGCCTTAAGTGATAGCGGGGTAATACCGATAACGGTAGACAACGCCCTGAAGGTGCAGTTCACTAACATCGCGGAGAGAATTGCCGGGCAGGGGATATAATGGATGACGAGCCGTTTGCGGGCATATTCAAGGAATCGACTATATTTGCGGACCGCGAGGTCCTCTCCCCGCATTACATACCGCAGCACCTGCTCTTCAGGGATGCACAGATAAACGAGATCGTGAAGGCGATAACGCCAACTTTGAGGGGGGAGAAGGGCCGCAACCTTTTCATATATGGGAAGACAGGTACGGGAAAGACCTCTTGCATGAAGCATGTGATATCGAAGGTAAAGGAGCTTCCCACAGTGCGCGCAAAGGTCTCGTATATCAACTGCAAGATATACAATTCCAGGTACAGGGTGCTCAACAAGATAACGAGCGACCACATGCCGCTCTATGCGAAGCGGGGGTATGGGATAATAGACATATACGAGCGCATAATAAACTGGATAGACGAGGACGGCAAGATGCTGATAGTGGTCCTTGATGAGATAGACGTGGTGAAGGACCTTGATGACCTTGTATATACGCTCACACGGGCAAACAGCGACATCAAGTCAGGGGGGATAGCAATAATAGGAATATCCAACAGCATCTCGTTCAAGGATAACCTGGATCCGCGGAGCAGGTCCACGCTCTATGAAAAGGAGCTTGTCTTCCCGCCGTACAATTCCACAGAGCTGGCCACCATACTCAGGGACAGGGCCGAGAAGGGCTTCAGGAAGGACAAGGTAGACCCTGCTGCGATAAACCTTGCTGCGGCGATGGCTGCCAGCGAGAGCGGAGACGCGCGGCTCGCCCTCATGATACTGTCAAAGGCAGGCGAGTTGGCCGAGGAGCGCAGCGTTTCCATGGTCACTGTGGATGCTGTGCGCGAGGCAGCAAAGAATGCCGAGGAGGAGCTGGCTTACGAACTGGTCAATACGCTTCCGGAGCACCAGAAGCTCATAGTCTACGCCATCTCGCTGCTTTCTATACAGGGAAGCAGGTACAAGAAGCTCACAGAGGGCAGTGACACATACATATTCAGCGGAGAGGTCTACAGCAAATACGCCAGCATAAGCGAATCGATGCACAAGGAAGCAAAGAGCTCGCGGTGGTACAGAAAGTACATCTCGGACCTGGAGATGCAGGGGCTCATTCAGACTTACGAATCTGGAAAGGGCATCCGGGGTCACACCAAGCTTATAAAGCTGGCTTATCCGCCTGAAAAGATAAGGAGCACGATAGAAAGGACCCTCTTCAAGGAGAATGATGCCTCAACTGCTGCCTAAAGGCAGCCAGGCTAACCTTATTGGATAAATCAGCGGCACAAAATTGTATTTGGGCCTAAGGTCTTATATAAACATTTTCTACACAATTAATGCCTGTCTGCAGGACTAGGAAGACTATAAATAGGTTAAGATACACTATTCAAGCGGAGGAATTAACAGACAGAGGCAGATCTTTTACCTAGCATTTTTGTTTGGTGAATCGAATGGAAATTTACCAGGGCTACTACAAGGACCCAGACCTGGCAGCATATCTCTTGGACAAGGAGATTGGCACCGTAGTGGCAAATATCGGGAAGGATGATCGGATATTACACATAGCGGGGCAGAAAAGGCTCAGTGGAACCCTGGTATCGCAGTCAGTAGTAGTGCTTACTGCAAAGAAGGTAATAATAGTAAACAGGCTGCTGAGGCATATCAAGTCAGACATAGTATTCATACCGCGCAGGGAGATTGCAAGCGTAAGGATCTCGCATGGTTTGTCGTCATCCTCCGTGTTCATCAGGACAAGGGGGTCTTCAGAAGCGTTGGGCCATGTGCCGAAGGGCGAGATTAAGGGCCTGGAAAGCGAGGATGCCAACATTGTATTCTCGAGCCTTCATGCCGATGATGAACAGGAAGGCGCTGTAGCTGTGAGAAACTACTTTGCGATACGCGTTGAGAACCATTACCACATGAACGGCAATACAGGCATTTCATGGTCCATGTATGAAGAAAGTGAGGAAGCGAATGATGGGGAGGCGCAGCTTGTGCTTGCCGAGGCAAGCTCACCTGACACAGTCCTTGAGCCGGAGGAAGAAGGGGAAATAGCCGTGGTGGCAGATACGAAAGCGGCATACCAGCAGGAGGAGCGCATGCTTATTGGAGGAGGGATAGAGGTGGTCAGGACTATAAACCCTGATGACCTGCTCATCTTCAAGATGCGCAAGGAGCATCCAGAGCAATACTTAATGTGAGTTTATGAGATATAACCCGAAATTGCTGGAGAAATGGTTTGAGACAAGGGCAGAGGTCTTTATCCAGCAGGCTGGACGCGGTTTACTCCGCGGCAAGAGCATAAGCGAAGAAGATGTCAGGAAGGAGTTCAAGATCATAGCGCAGGAGCTTGGAATGATCCTTGAGGCACAGAGAAAAGAGCCTGCAGAGGCTCCTGAGCCTGCAGCCTAGATGCACATAGTCTTCATGTTGCTTGCCATTGGCTAAAATGACTTATGCCCGCCGTATGTTTGTGTGCTTTCTTGCCTGATGTGCAAGAGTAGGAAGGCATAGCTATTTCTTCTTTTGCGGAAAATTCATATTGCTGGTTTTATGAGAATCGCGATGCTCTCCGACTTCCATCTGGGATATGAGAGATTTCGCGAAGATGCGTACAGGCAGGCGAAAGAGGCGCTCGAGACGGCAGCAGCAAGTGCAGATGTCCTTCTCATTCCTGGAGACATATTCGACAACAGGCATCCGACACCTGATGTGCTGGCAGAGGCGATAAACCTGTTCAGGGACCTTTCACGAAGAACATGGAAGGCTCACGTGGTAAGCTTCGCGGGCGAGGGCAGGAGCTATACGAGCATACCGATCATAGCAATCCCTGGAACGCACGAGAGGAGAGCGGAAGGGGTCGAGGATCCTGTAGACCTGCTCGGCCTTGCAGGGTTGCTTGTGGATGCCACTAACGCCAGTGTTGTGGTGGAGAAGGACGGCGAGAAGATAGCGGTAAGGGGACTTGGTGGCATCGCAGACGACAGATTTCGGGAGATTGTTGCGCGCGAGAATCCGAAGCCTGTTGAAGGAATGTTCAATGTGCTATTTTTCCATCAATCTGTTTATGAGCTGCTTCCTTTCGATAAGAATTTCATAAGGACTGATGAGCTGCCTAAAGGATTCGACTTGTATGTGAACGGCCATATACACGGCAAGGTGGAAGCGAAGGCGCATGGAAAGCCGTTCCTCATATCAGGCAGCACGGTACTCACGCAGCTCAAAGCAGGGGAGCAGGAGCCGAAGGGCTTTTTTATCTATGACACAGCTGTTGGAGGCTACACATTCAATAGGATAAGGTCGAGACGGTTTGTATTCCTCAAGCTGAAGATAGACGGAAGGGAGCCCGGACAGATAGAAGGCGAGATAGAGAGGCTGGTCAGGGAGAATTGTTCCGATGACAAGCCCATACTCAGGATAGAGATATCTGGGAAGCTTAAGGCGGGCTACAAGAATCTCCAGATAGAGACACAGGAGATTGTCAGGAGGTTCAGTGACAATGCGATAGTAGAGATAGGCAGGGATGGTGTAGAGGTAGCCGGAGGGAGCCAGAGCCAGGGCGGAGACGGGATTGCGCTTTCAGACGGGGCTTCGATAAAGGACTACGGACTTGGAGTCTTTGCTGAAAGGCTGAGGGAAAATGGATATTCGTTGGATAGGAATCCCGGGGAGCTTTTCGATATACTTAGTTCAGAAGGCAGCAAAGAAAAGGCCGTAAAGCACGCGATGGGCCTACTTCTTGGGCAATAATGCGGAATTTGCATCGGAGTTAGCAGAAAATCCTTTAATACCTATCCTGAGGGAATTGAGTTAAGGGGTTAGGGGTGGCAGCAAAGACGAGAAGGCGCGACGCGGAGTCAGGAGTAATGAGAGGCGTAGACTACTCAGACGCGCTGATGGTGTACAGAGCTACAAAGGTGGCAGACATATCCAGGGCGCTTAGGCCGAGAACAGAAAAGAAGCCTGCAGAACCAGAGCCGTTTTTCCTCAAGGACGTGTTCAGCGGATTCTATGTGACTGTGCCGCTTGTAGATAGCAGGAGGCCGCAGAACCTTAGCGATTTGGAGTATTACCAGCTTATCCTGCAGTCCGTAAAGTCCAAGGAGTTCAAGGATCTCAGAAACGGCACCGTGGCAAAGTCACAGGAGAGTGCCATTGCTGCTGCTGTATTCGTGAACGCTATAATGGATAACCTTAAGAAAATGTCTGAGGACGGCAGCAACCCGCAGCAGCAGCAGATTGCACAGGACCTTATGAGGAAACTGGCCGGGGAAGGGCAAGGCCAGCAGGCAGGAAGCGGAAGAGCGGGGCGAGGGACAGGACAAGGCCAAGCCGGGCCGAGCCAGGGGCAACAGCCTGGACAGGGAAATGGAACTACGCAGGAGCAGATAGAGGAAGCCATAGAGAAATTACTCTCCGGAGCACTTGGAGAGACTAAGGAGAAGATGGATGATGGCCAGACTGTACAGGGGAATATGGGTGTGCAAGCAGGAATAGGCCATGACCTGTCGAGATCAATGGATTGGGAAAGGGTGATGCGGCTCGCAAACAGCACAGACCTGAAGGATCTCCTTAGACTTCTGAATGGGCTCCCGGACTTTTCATCCCTGCAGAAAAGGCGTTACAAGCAGTTTGATTACGGGGAAATAAACGGTGTTGACTTTGGATACAACGTGGAGAGGGCAATACCCTCGGAGTTTGCAAGTGGGGATCTGCTGCCTGTGAAGATGTTCGATGGCAACATTGCAACTTACAAGAGGCGCATAAACCAGGACCGTTCCTCAATATTCGTGCTTACTGACAAATCAGGAAGCATGGGGACTGGGGCTACGGACAAGATTACGTGGGCAAGGGCGCTGACCATAGCACTGATGGGAATGGCAAGGAGCAGTGGCAGGAATTTCTTCTATACATTCTTTGACGACCATCCATTCGCCAGCGTTGATGTGCTAAGGGGGGCAAAACGCAGGGATGTGGCCAATGCAGCCATAGACATAGCCACTACAAGCGGGACAGGGGGCACAAACATAACTAGGGCGGTGGCCGTGGCTGCAAGTAAGCTTTCCGAGGAAAAGAAGAGGTACAAGGACCTGAATGACATAATATTGATAACTGATGGGGAGGATGCGGTGGATGTCGGGAAGGTGAGGGAGGCCCTGGACGGTTCAAATGCCGAGCTTATTTCCATAGTGCTCTCCAACACGAACCATCAGCTAAAGGAGCTATCGCGGTTCTACATAGAGATAAATAAGCTAAGCAGGGAAGAGCTCGCAAGGATCCTGGAACTTGTACAGAGGGAACAGCAGAAGAACGACAGGAAAACAGCGTGATCATGGCCTCTGAGGGTACGCATACGGAACGGAAACCGTAGGTGTAAGGTCGTTTGCAGAGAGGGACACTATTTCGGGAAATGCCACGTCTATGTATTTCTCCAGGTTAACAGCCTTGAGCATCTGTGCAGACTTCAATATATCATACCATGCATCCCTGAACGACTGGCTCTCCCTGAGTTGCTCCGTGCTCTTTATCTGTGTGCCTGCATCCTCTATCCAGTCCAGGTGGGCCCCGAGAAGGTTGTATATCTGTACCAGCTTGGTGTGCTCGTTCCTTGCTATCGACGACATGATTCTTTGCTGGATCTTTATCTGCCTCTCCTGCAATGTCCTCGCGGTGAGGGCAAAGACCCCTTTGAGGAGGCCTTCGGGAGAGGAATCGTAGTCCTTGCCGTATCCTACTGTGCTCCTCCTCGAGCACACCGCTTCCACGTCATCGGCGGTTATTACGGTGACTACGGCACTCCTCCTGTCCTTTGCACCGAACTTGTAGAGCTTCATAGGCATGCTGTCAGAGCCCTTTGCTCCTGCCATTATCTCTGCAACTATCTCCCTGGGATCGCACGTGTACCCAACCGTCCTTTTTGCTGCTGAAGCTGCGGATGCAAGTTCGCTGGCTTCGGCGCCAGGGCTACGTGTCCTTGGAGCGATTGTCATGTTACCAAACAAATCTAACAAGTAAGTATGATAACACTTTCCTACAAACATGGAATTGGAATTTGTAGAAAACGATTAATAATTCGCCCAGTGGATTTAGCATGTACGGGAAGAACATGAGTGTCAGAGTTGTAAGGGCGGAGAGGGAATCGGGCTTGAAGGACGCGCTTAGGAACACATATGACCAGGAGAGGGCTGTAGAGAAGGTAAGGGAATTTGAGAAAAAGCTTAGGGAGCCGTTTGTAGACAGGAATGCCGAAGCGCTGGCAATCACTCTGGCGCTTATGACAAAACAGCACGTGGTCATGATAGGAGATCCGGGAACATCAAAATCGCAGCTTGCAGTAAGAGCGGCAAGGCTAATGAACGCATCCCTATTCGAGTACCTCATGACGAGTCACACCGATCCTTCGGAGCTCCTGGGGCCGCTTGACATAAAGGCCTATCAGGACGGCATCTGGAGAAGGATACCTGACGGCAGGCTGCCTGAGGCAGAGGTAGCTTTTCTTGATGAAATATTCAAGGGCACTTCTGGCACGCTGAACACCCTGCTTCTCCTGATCAACGAAAGGAAGTATTATGATGGAGCCGCAAAGAAGGATGCGTCGTTGAAGACGCTGATAGGGGCTTCTAACGAGCCGCCAATAGAGCAGGAACTTGCCGCGCTATATGACAGGATACTGCTAAGGTGCTTTACAAAACCTGTGCCTGAGGAGAGGCGCACAGAGCTTGAGGAAGTCGGAAGGAGAAATATGAGGGAAGGCATATTGGACAATGTGCAGCCGGTGTTGGACAATGAGACCCGGGACATACTGTATGCTATGCAGTTCGGGGTAGACCTGGAGAGGATAAAACCGCTGAAGCGCAGGCTGGACCGGCTGCTTGAAGCGAGGGGAGTCAGCATGACTGACAGACGGCGGGTCTGGAGCGATAGCATAATAGCGGCGCATGCGGTCCTGAACAACAGGAAAGTGGCTCTGCCTGAAGACCTTGAAGTGCTGCGCTTCATAGCGCCATCCGACGAGGAAGACCATGAGACTGTAACAGGAATAATATATGATGAGATAGATACCCCGATGGGCAGGGGGAAGCGCCTTAGGGACATGAGACGCGAGATAAAGGCCATAGAGGGAGCCACAGACATGGAAAGGCTAAGGGACATAATAGCGCATTCGCCGCTCGAGACCCTTATGGAGATAAAGGCAAGCCTGATGGATGCCAGGGGAAGCAGTGATATAAGAAAGGGGCTGCGTGATGCAAATGAAGAAGTAAGGGAAGCCGCAGAAGCTATTGCAAGGGAGACCAGGCTGCTCCTAAGGGCAGTCAACAACAGGTACGTGAAGATAGTGCTTGCGCACCTCAAGTTCGGTTCGGATCAGGTGGACCAGATCAGGGCAGGCCTTGACGAGATAAAAAGCGACAGGGATCAGCTCCTTCAGGAAAAGAAAGGCATTCTTGATTTCATGGAGCATGACCTGACGCAATCAGCAAGGGAATCTAAGAATAGCAGGTTAAGGGATGCCATGAGCGAACTGAACAAGAAATCTGTTGCCGCAATCCACGAGATAGATGCCGCTATAGAGGAGATCCCTGTAACCGAGGTTTTCTGAAAAGTTGAGACAATGGCAATACATCCGGTGTGCGGCAGGTGTCGCAAAGAGCTCAAGGAATATGGTGCAATATTCCTCTCACCTCCAAAGAGAAACAATATGGTTAGGAAGTGGCACTTATGCGTGGGCTGTTCGGCCTGCCTGGAAAAGTGGTTGAGGAGCTAGCGCTTTCTGTCCCTGAACAAGACATACCTGTAAAGCGCGGCAAGCGAATGTGCAGCAGCTGTTGGAGAGTCATAGACGGGAAGACCAGCACTTTCCATCATGCGATTGTGCATCTCCGTATATTCCGAGCCTATGCTTATTGCTATCATTGGCTTTAGGGTTCTGGACTTGTAGTCTATTAACTTTGCAGCGGATGCGGAATCGGCTCCGGGGGTCTGGAAGAGCATTATTACAATTATCATGTCCACATTGGGATCGCCCTCAAGCGCATCTAGGGCATCATTGTACCTTTTTGCCCCAGCATCGCCGGCAAGGTCAAGAGGGTTCGTTATGTTTACAAGAGGCGGCATTGACCTCGCTAGCACTTTCTTGGTCTGGTTGGTGAAATCAGCGATTTTAAGCACTCCTGATGAGGCAACTGCATCAGTAGTAAGCACTCCGGCTCCGCCGCCGTTGGTTATAATAGCAACTCGTGGTCCCCTAGGCGCAGGCTCTGAGGCAAATATCTTTGCGTAGTAAAGAAGCTCGCTGATATCCTGTGCTATTATGAATCCCGCCTGCCGGAATATTGCTTCCTGGACCTCGAAATCCCCTGCAAGCGCAGCTGTATGGGAATGCGCAGCCTTTGTCCCTGCTGCTGTCTTTCCTGCCTTAAGCACTATTACAGGTTTCTTTGCCCCTGCTTTCTTCGCAACATCAATGAATTCCTTGCCGCGCTTTATCCCTTCCAGATACATGATTATGACTTTTGTCTCATCGTCCTCCATCAGGTAGTTCAATATGTCCACTTCATCAAGCTGTGCTGCGTTGCCGTAGGATATGAATTTCGATAGGCCAAACCCTTCTCCTCCGATAAGGTCAAGAATGGTGCTGCCGACTGCGCCGCTCTGTGCCATGAAGCTCACTCCGCCTATCTGCGCCTTGCTGAGCTTGTATGTAGGGAGAAAGAGCGTGTCGACCCTAGACCTGGGATCCATGACTCCTAGGCAGTTAGGCCCCATCATAGTTATGCTGTATTTGTTAGCTGATGCCACAAGCTGATCCTGCAGATCCTTGTTGCCTACTTCGGCAAACCCTCCACTCACGACTATTGCAGTCTTTACTCTGGCCTTTCCGCATTCCTCCATAACGGAAGGAACGAATTGGGCGGGAACCGCTATTACGGCCAGGTCTATTTGGCTGCCTATATCAGTCACGCTGGCATATGTCTTGAGACCAAGTATCTTGCCCTCGGCGTTCTTGTTTACAGGATAGAGCCTTCCATCGTATCCCGAGTTGATGTAGTTCTGGAGTATTACGTGGCCGACCTTGTCAGGATCCCTTGAAGCCCCGATCACAGCAACGCTTCTTGGTTTCAGCATTGATTTTATGTTCCTGAAGTTGGCCATGTCTGCACCTATTTCAATATCCTTATGTCTACTATCTGATAGCCCTTGTCCGTGATTATCACCGGATTCAGGTCAAGCTCGTTTATCGAATCGTTATCCTGCATCAGCTTTGCAACCTTGCGTATAAGGTCTTCTATTAGCCTTGTGTGGATTCCATCATGTGTTATTATCTTCCTGGACTTGAGCTGGGCAAGCATGTCCTCAGTGTCATATTTCGAGAGTGGAGCCACCCGCAAGGCGAAATCCCGGAATACCTCAACGTATATTCCGCCGAGGCCTATGAGTATGACTTTTCCGAATTGCGGATCCGTCCTGCCGCCGATTATTATCTCGTTCCCAGGCTCCGACATCGTCTGAACTATTATCTTGTATGGCTTTATTCGTTCTGCCTTCCTGTGCAGGTCGTTGTATGCATCGGTTATGTCTTTAGGGGTTGCAAGGTTCAGCCTGACAAGGCCCGCCTTAGACTTATGCAGCTGCTTTTCCGATAGCACCTTCATCACTATAGGCCTGCCGCGGGAAAACCCAATTGCCTGCCCGGCATCTGAGACATAGGAACTCTCTATGCTGTGTATGCCGTACTCCTCCAGGAGCTTCTTTGCTTTTATATAATCTAGCAGTTGCATCGGTTCACTCATATTAGGTGCTGATAGAAGGCGTACGCTATTATGATTACAAGGACTATCGCAGTTATTAGTAGGGGCATTTTTGACGACTTTACAAGCGGTTTGCCGTAGAGCTTCAGCGGCTCGCCGGCGTTTTGGGGATTCTGCTGCGATCCCGCGGGGGACGCGCCCTGCCGGGACTGCTGGCTTGAAAGCGCATCGGATTCTTGTACTGTTGACATGCCTGGCATAGCAGTCTGCTCAGGCAGCGATGAAGCCGCAGCGGTCTGTGGTGGGCTCGCGGTGGCCTTCTGTTCCGCCGGGTGGTGCGCTCCAACCTTGAGGAACCCGGTCTCGGTGAGCAAAAGGTCAATGCCGCCGCTCTTGAGCTCGTATATCATGAACCCTTGCTTGCTCAGCTTGTATAGGCGCAGCGCAAGGTCCTTCGGCCTTAAATTAAGCGAATTCTGCAGGTCCTTTGGAATGCGCTTGCCTCCGGAGAGCTGCGAGAGTATAGCTTCGTCAAGCTGGTCGAATGGCTGGGCACTCTTCGCTTCTGCCTCTGCTATTAGCATCTTTCCTCCTTCTGTTACAACTATCTCATTAGGCCCGGGGTAGTAAGCGGTGAAGTCTATGAGGCCTTTCTGCTTGAGCGATCCAGCGATGTTAGAGGCGTCGAATATGCTCGCGTTTATGGAGCTTCCGAACCTCTCAAGAACTGTATTCGGGGTTACCTTGAGCAGTGCGGCTAGTTCAAGGAAATTTACTTCCTCAGCCATATCAATCTACATAGCTTTAGATGCCAACGTTAAAAAAGCTAAGCGACTCTTAGAGTAAGTGCGTGATTCTTTTGGATATAAGATTTCTAGGCGGAGCAGGTGAAGTTGGAAGATCTGGATTCTTGCTCGAGGGGAGCAAGAACATATTGCTGGATTACGGTATAAAATTGGATAGAAAGACCGAATACCCGGAGCAGGCGGACCGCGTCGATGCTGTAGTGATCAGCCATGCGCACCTTGACCACAGCGGTTACACCCCAACGCTTTACAACTCTGCATTCCCAGCTGCCTTCGGGACGCTTCCTACGAGGGATCTGTCTGAATTGCTGATAAATGATTCGATAAAGATAAATAGGCTGCAGAAAACAGGGCAGCGTTTCGTGAAGAGGGAGCTGCGCGAGCTTGTAAACAACTATATCCCATGCAATTACAGGAACCCGGTGGAATTCGGCGAGTATTCAGTGACGCTTCATGATGCGGGGCACATAAGCGGAAGCGCCATAACCGAGATCGAAGGCAGGAAAGGCAGGGTACTGGCTTATACGGGAGATTTCAAGCCCGAGCCGCAGACGCTCCACCATGGAGCCGAGCTGGTAAAATGCGATGTCCTGATCACTGAGTCGACATATGCGATGAAGGACCACCCAGACAGGACGCAGCTTCGCAGGAAATTCATAGACCATGTGAAAGATGTTATGGACTCGAACGGAGTTGCTCTGGTCCCTGTCTTTGCAGTTGGCAGGGCGCAGGAGATGCTGGCTATGCTACAGGAGGAGGGGCTTGCAGACCGCGTATTTCTCGACGGAATGGCCAAGGCTGCCACTGAGATAGTCATGGATTACCATGGATTCATAGACAATCCGCAGGTTCTGCAAAAGGCCATGAGCAATGCGAGGTGGATACAGACCCCGCGAGACAGGAGCCATGCCTTGGGAGGAGGGACAATAATACTCACTACTGCTGGCATGCTTAACGGAGGGCCCGTATTAAACTATATAACAAAGCTCAACAGGAACTCGCACATTTTCCTGACAGGGTACCAGGCGGAAGGCACCAACGGCAGGAACCTGATAGAAGGAAGGCCTTTGGAGATAGACGAGGGAACGGTAAGGATAAAGACTCCTTTCTCCTTCTATGATTTCTCTGCGCATGCGGGAAGGACGGATCTTTTTAACTACATAAGGAAAGCTGAGCCTGAGACCGTAATATGCGTCCATGGTGACAAGGACAATTCAGAGAAAATGAGTGAGGAGCTGAAGCTAGAGGGCTTTGATGCCCACGCGCCGAAGATCGGTGAAAGGATGAGTATTGAGTTCTGAATCTTACTCGTTGTACTCGTTGTCAGTGCTCTCTGGTTCCGATGCCACGTCTCCGCTGCCTTTCTCAAGGACTTCTATTTTGCCGTATTTGCCAGTTGAGAGTTGCGGCGTGCCCTTGTACTCGCTGACATATCCGTTGGTTATCTTTATCTTGTCCCCAACGCCTATCGAGTCTATGTCCTTTTCCCAAAGCGATATTGATATGCTTCCGGTGTCATCCTTGAGGGTCGCCTTTGCAACATTAAGTCTTTTTCCGTATTTTGTAACGACCTCCCTGGGCTCTGACTTTTCCACTACTGTAGCTTCTATCTCGACGCTGCTTGCGCCGGCTTTTAACTCACTTATCTTCACTTAAATCACCATAAGTAGTAAAAGGTATTATTATGATACAGGTATATTAAACCGTTAGTAGGAGTTCCACTTTTGTTTTAAGAAATAATGCCATCAGTGCATATCAGTGCCGCTGCCGTGCTGTCCGTATAGCTTCTTTGCGACCTCCTCAAGTTTCCTTATGCTTCCCGATTCCCTTAGGGTGTAGAAGCCTATCTCCCTTCCGTTAAGCTGCTTGATTAGAGATAGCGCAAGGACCACATGGCCTTCCGACCCCCTGCTGGAGCGTATGACGAATGCTCGACTGTTAAGCTGTTTCATGATCTTGGGGCTTGCGTTCATGTACCCAAACTCACCTATCACTTTTGCTATGCCCTCTGCGAGGCCCTTTTGCTCCTCGTTGAAAGCGAAATTCACGTCTTTCGAGGATTCCACGAGCAGGTATCTGGATTTTCTCCTAGCTATCAACACAATCGCCCATAATCGCCAATGCGCGCTTGGCTTTATCTTCAGGCATGCCCAGGAACATGGCTATCTCCACGAGTTGGTTTGTAGAGAGCAGGTAATCGGCGCTCTTCGCTCCCGAGATGAACGTTATATTGCACCTAGCAATCATGGCGGCCCGCACAAGGCCGCGGATTCTTCCTATGTTCCTGTATCTTTCCGAAACGCGGGGGGCGAATATGCAGCTTATATTTACTACTACTGGTTTCTCAGCCTCCCTAGCTGCTGCAAGGACCTTCGCAATTATCTCGTTGTCCTCGAAGGATATGCCTATTACCTCCCGGTTCCTTATGGCTTTCATAAGCAAGGCGGTGTCCTTGCTGCAGACTATCTGGTTCTTTCCCTGCTGCCTGGGCTGCTGCGTGACATAGATATCTCTGCCCATTGCATACACCATTGAGAATCCGAGCCTTGATGCGAGCGCGGAGTCGACTCCATCGGCCATGTCAACGACATCAAATAATCTCATGTACTGACTTCTTTTTTAGTGGGAATTGTCAGGCGCCAGGTTGTGGCCTGCCCTGCTGGTAAATGCTTGTTATCTTCTCGCCTAGCTGCTTCTCCCTGGTCTTTAGCTCATTGTACTGCTTTGTTGCAGATTGTATTCTTACATCGGTGAGTTCTGATCTCTCTTTTATGTCTGCCTGGGCCTTCTCCTTGCTTGTCTCAACTATAACTCCGCCCACGGTCAGGTAGACCTTGCCCTCGGCCTTGTCTATCTCGGATTTTGCGCGATCAAGGTCTGCCTTGGCGCCATGGAGCTGGTCCAGCTGAAGAGCAGAATTGCGAAGCTGCTCCTGAAGCATTTGGTAGTCTCTGACCATCTTTTCTATGTCTTGGGTGTTCGGAGCCGCTCCGCTTGTAGTTGCCATTGTATCTGTTACTCATTGTAGCTGCAATATTATTAATCTTCTCGTATAATATTAAACCATATCATATTGCCTATTTGTGTTAGCGATGGAACTGAATGAATCTGAATTGATAGAGAAGGAGATCACGCTCAGAAACATGCGTCTCACAGGAGAGGTCCTCGAGACGCGGAGGTCGTCGATAAGATGGCTGGCGCTCTCTCTTGGGATCCTCAACCCGGGTGAGTCCAGGCTCAGTGCGCTTGCCGTGCTTGACGCGCTGGTGCATTTCCAGTTCGTGAAGAATGTTGACCCTGATGTAAAGGCCATCACTGAATACATCAACGCAAACTGGGAGGAGATTAATGAGAAGACGCTTAGATATCATCTTCTCAGGATGAAGAAGATGGGCCTCGTAGAGAATGAGCAGGGCAAGTTCTATTTCACCAAGCCCAGCATAGGCGACAGGTTTGACGCGGCAACATGGTCGTCAAGCCTCTTTGATTCCGATTACAGGGACATCTCAAAGAAGGTAGGGGATGTAATAAAGAGTATAAAGGAAAAGGAACGCTCAAATAAGTGATGTTATGAAGAACGAGATTTACCTATGGGTGGCGCTCATTGTAGTGATTATAGCTGTTGCGCTTTACATTAGGTTCGATTATGGGCCTTCGATCTCGATGAAGGTAGGCTTGACAAAGTACGGCACGGCCACTGCGGTGGTCTATCCGGAGCAGGAATTGTTCTTCAATGTATCGATCAATAATACAGGGTCATCACCTATCAATCAGCTCGGGATAGACATGCTGGTTAACGGAAACATAACCAATGTGTATGACGCATCTGTGCCGCCTGGAAGGGTAGGTTATGCAAGCATAAACTATACTCCTCCGGCAAGCGGTGTGTACAACGTGACAGTGATAGCGGATCCCGGCAAGCTCTACAATATAAACGACAGGCAGAATACAGTCGCTACACTTGTCTTCACGGTGAGCCAGCTCCAGAAGCCGCAGGCTTATCTTTCGCTTCCTGAGGGTAGCGCCAGCTCGGTGAGCACGCAGAACCTTAACACGCTTGGATTCGCGTGGTACTCTTTCCTAAATAGCAACTATAACATATCACGGTTCAATGTTACCGGAATGCCAGGGCTGGCAGGCTTCAGGACCGCGCTGGATTATGTGGGAAGCTATATTGAGAACATGAGCATGGCACACGCAATATACAAGAATGGCAGTTCCGTTTATTCCATTTGGATGAACCCTGGTTCCTACAGGAACATACTGCCATCGAATATCATAGGCATATCTGCAGAAGGCATAAACTTGACAGTACACAACGAGACTGTAGGAAACATTAGTGTCACGCTAGTGCACCTGAAGGATAACGAATCATTGTGCAGCTGGAATTCAGGAGGGTGGATAAAGATGGTGGCTTCCGAGGGCAACGGCACCTGTATAGGAATGGTAAATGACAATTCCACCATGTTCTCTCCGAAGCCAATACCTGGAGTTAAGCTGGTTCCTCCGCTTATAAGCGGGTTTGTGATAGCAAATGACACTGTTGTCTCGGGGAATATCATGAGCGAGAGTTACTCGGCGATATTCAACCAGTCAATAGACTTCGCAAGCGTTACGGAGGACCTTGGAACAAACAGCACATGTTTCGGCGAAATCAGCGCTGTAAACAATGTGAGTTATTGCAGCAGCTTCGTCTTCCCGGTCAATGGAACTGAAAAACCGCCTTACCTGATAAGGACAAGGGCTAATGTGGGGAATTACAACCTGACCCTGCTATGGCGCACTAATTACTCTTTGATAACATCGCTGGTGCCAAAGGAGATATCGGTACTGGAGGGATACAACGCCATAGGCAGTTCCGTGGCGTTTTCCAACGGCATACCTCCGCAATGCTCAATAGACAAGTTTGGATGCGGCAATGCAACTTACACGGACGGGGTGATTAGGTTTAGGCTGCTGAACCTCAATGCGACATCTCCGGTAAGACTTGACAGCATAGGGTGCGTCTTCCTGGGCGCGACGGTACCGACAACACTGAACATGACTCTGCCAGCACTCGGGATAGCAAACGTGAGCACAACATGCTACAACCAGGGCAAGGTGGCAACAAGCCTGCTCACAGGCATGGCGTTCACGCTGCGCCTAAATTACACGGAATCAAACACAATTCATAGCGTAAATGGAACGGCTTATGTGTTGGGATAATTTGCTGTCAGTAGTAGCGTGACGGAAATGCCTGGCCCCTATGAAATATTCCTTCGCTCATTCGGCAGTTTTACGGAGATACAGAGGATCTCCCTAAGTGCGGTTGGATCCGGGAAGAATTGCCTGATAACAGCACCCACAGGGAGCGGAAAGACAGAGGCAGCGCTGATACCCATACTAAACAATATCTACAAGAAAAATGAACGGAAAGGGATCCAGGCGGTGTATATAACTCCTCTCAGGGCGCTTAACAGGGACCTGATAAGAAGGCTTGAAGGCATATGCGGCGAGGCAGGGATAACAGTCAGTGTGAGGCACGGAGACACCACGATTCCGGAGAGGAAGAAGCAGGCCGAGAACCCGCCGCAGCTGCTTATAACTACTCCTGAGAGCCTGCAGAATCTTTTCCTGTCAGGCAGGCTAAGAAAGGCGCTGGAGAATGTTAAATACGTGTTGGTGGATGAAGTCCATGAATTGTACTATAATAAGAGGGGTGCGCAGCTTTCAGTGGCGCTTGAGCGGCTCAGGGCCGTGTCTGGGGAGTTTCAGAGGGTCGGGATAAGCGCTACGGTAGGAAATGCAAGCGAGGTATCAAGGTTCCTTTTCGGAGGCAGGGAGCACCAGACGGTCATGTCTCCGCTTTCCAAGGAATTTGAGATAGGCATAGAGATGCCCATGATACCAATCAGGGAGAACAAGAAGTTCTCAGACACGTTCGGCCTGGACAAGCAATCCCTGGCGAGGATTGAGAGAGTATCCCAGCTTATCGGCGAATCAGCAGCTACCATCGTCTTCACAAATACGAGGCAGGTTGCCGAGTCGCTTGGCAGCAAGTTGCTCTACCTTGAGAAGGAGGATCCGTTCGGCGGCGTCGGGGTGCACCATAGTTCTCTCGATAGGGATGAGCGCATCAGGGTGGAAAACGCATTCAAGGAGGGAAAGATAAGGGGCATTGTTGCTACAAGCTCCCTTGAGCTTGGGATAGACGTGGGCAGAGTCGATCTTGTGGTCCAGTATGGATCGCCCAAACAGTCCATAAGACTGATACAGCGCGTTGGGAGGGCAGGCCATTCGGAAAGGCGCGCCGCGCGTGGGCGTCTCCTTGTGGCAGAAGTTATGGACGCAATTGAAGCGGAAGTAATCGCAAGGAATGTGCTTGATGGGAAGCTTGAAGCGCATGTGATGGAGACCGGGGCGCTTGACGTTGCAGTCAACCAGATATGCGCTATAACAATGGAGTACAAGACGGTAGACGCGGCAAGGATATACGAGATACTCCACTCTGCAGCCCCATACAGCGGCCTGAGCAGGGAGGTTTTTGAGAAGTTGCTGGCTTTTGCGAATGAGCTGAAACTGATAAGGTATTTGGACGGAAAGGTGGGGATGGGGAGCAGGAGCATGAATTATTTCTTTAGCAATATCAGTGTGATACCAGACAGCAAAAGGTTCTTGGTGAAGAACGTCATAAGCAATAAGGTCGTCTCTTCCCTCGACGAACACTTTGTCTATAGTTATCTGGACTCAGGCTCGTCTTTCATTAGCAGAGGAGAGCCATGGAGGGTGGTAAGCATAGATGAGGGCACAGTATTAGTGGAGCCAAGCAGTGACATGGAGGCGGCGGTGCCCGACTGGGAAGGGGAGGATATACCCGTATCGAGGAGTGTCGCCTCTGCGGTCTTCTCCACATTTGGAAAGGCATACAATGGATTCGGCTTGATGGATAATGAGGCGCTCGGGAAGGTCTCTGGCTTCGTTTCTTCCCAGTACAAGCATTTCGTTCCTTCAAACGAGAAGGTATTTGTAGAGGAGATGGACAGCTATTCGGTGATCTTCCTTGCTCTTGGAAAACTGGCCAACGAGTTTCTTTCCAGGGTAATGTCTGCAATGCTCGCGCAGACTTATCCTGGGATTTTGATGCGCGCCACTCCATATGCAATAGTAGTAGAGTATGGGGATTCGGGCAGAAGGCCCGACCTGGGAAAGGCATTCGCCTTGCTTGCAGAGGGGCTTTCTCCGGAACACATGCGAAATATAGCTTCTGGTTCAGACCTATTCAGGTACAAGTTTGTACAGGTGGCAAAACTTTTCGGAATCTTGGATAAGAAAGCCGCACTTACCAGATCTGCGGTGATTAGGCTCATAGATTTCTACAGAGATTCAGTAGTGTTCGACGAGGCCCTTAGGGATCTTAACAAGAATTACTTTGACGCTGGGGAAGTGGCATCCTTCCTTAAGGACCTCAAACATGGCAAAGTATCTGTGGAATTCGTGCGCTCTGCCGGATCGCCATTGTCACAGGAGATACTGAGGTCTGCATACCACTACAAGGAACTTCTGATGCCTAACTTGCCGAATGACAGGGATGTGGAGACTTTCAGAGCATCTATAAAAAACAAGGAGGTAAAGCTGCTTTGCACTTTCTGCGGCTTCGTTTCTGAGGAGAAGATAGGGCTGGACAAGGATGAAAGATACTTCTGCCATTCGTGCAAAAGCCAGATGCTCTCAACATTCAGGCAGGAGTATGAGGAAGCTGTCCTGAAGAAGATAGAAGGAAAACGGGTGACCCAGAGGCAGCAGACGCACTATGAAGATGCGCTCAGGGAGGCGGGACTGATAAGCGCTTACGGAAACAGGGCTGTTATAGCCCTAGGCACATATGGCATCGGGCTGTCTACAGCAGCAAGGCTCCTGAGGTACATGAGGAGGGACTTCAGATGGTTCTTTGCTGACCTCTTAGAAGCCCAGAAAACGTTTGTGCGTACAAAGAGATTCTGGAAGGGGGGGTAGGTATGGGATTTGGAAGCTTCAGCCTCCCTGCAGAATCAATTTTGCCCCTTATGCAATCAAGGATTGACTCTACAATATCGCCACGTTCCTCTTCTGTTACTGTGCCTTTGGAGTAAAGAGTATCTATGGCAACCCATTCACGCGCCTCTTTGTATGCCCAACGCGTATTGCTTTTGAAAGAGTCCTGCTTTCCAAAATCTATAAACATGTCGTTTATCAGGTTCTGCTTCGAGATTATCTTTTCCTCCACGGCCTTGTCAGGCCTGAGATTGAGCATTAGCTCTATTTCAGCATTTACAGCGTGTTTCCTTGTGTGCGACATTGATTGCATGTTTATCTCCCGCCCGGCATTTCTAATGCGTATTGCCACAGATGCATATGCGTATGCGTCCTTCAAAGTTGATCTCTTACCAGATATTTGCTTTGGATATGCCGTGTCATTCGGCAAGTTAAGTGCAACCCAATGCCTGGTTCGCCTCTCTATAAGAGGCCGTTAGGCATCATGTGCCGGAGCACGATTTACGTATGCTATTCATTATAAGTGATATTTCAGAGTCGTATTCTTCCTGGGTTATTGCGCCTTTGGATAGAAGCATATCAAAAGCAGCCCATCTTCGTGATCTTACATTAACTTCTGAGTTGTATGTGGCAAATAGCTGTCTTACCAAGTCGTTCTTGTCCTCGGTTCTTCTGTCAAGTTCTACCGATACCCTTTCAGATTGTGAGCCGAGTAATTCTCTCACCATGCTCTCCAGGCGGGGGTTCCTTGCTGTTGTTGACCTTATTACCATAGAACCAGCGACATAGGTTAAGAGTTTCGTGCGGCATCCCCGCCCGTAAACGGTGTGGGGTTTCCCGCTCGCTCTGTTAATTAAAGTTTTTCCAGTTATAAATATTCTCTCTAGAATTATGCTTGGTCGGGAGGAAGGGATGGTGCCTGGAGGTCTGGCTGATTTATAGATTCGTCTTTACGTATCACGCGGGCATCTACTACCTTGGACTCATTTTCCAGCTTCATGAGCCTCACTCCACTGGCAGCCCTTCCGGTTACCCGTATAGATTCTATAGGTATGGTAATGCTGATTCCATTGGAATTTATCAGCATTAGGTTCTGCTCTCCACTTACGAAAAGGGCTTTTGACACAGGACCTGTCTTCTCGTTTATCTTTATGTTAAGGACTCCACCGCCTCCGCGTCCTTGCGTCCTGTATTTGGATATGTCTGTAAGCTTTCCATATCCGTTCTCTGTTACGGTGAGTATGCTTCCGGAGTCTGTTCCGGAAATTATGTTCTTGGCCATATCTCTGTCTTTCAACCTTATCCCGCGCACGCCTGCTGCCGTCCTTCCGATCTGCCTAAGCTCCTCTTCCTCGAATTTTATGGACTTTCCGTTCTTTGTGAGTATTATCAGGTATTTGTCGCTCGAATAGATTATTACATCGGATATTTCATCTCCTTCGCGCAGATGTATTGCGCGTACGCCGTTGGATCTGGGTTTTGAGAATAGGATAGCATCGGTTTTCTTGACTATACCCTTGGTAGTCAGGAATGCTATGTTAGACTGTTGGATTTTGTTTATGTCAAGCATTACTACTATCTTTTCATCCTGCCCAAGGCTTAGCAGGTTGACTATCGCCTTGCCTGAACTGTACCTGCCGCTTTCAGGTATGTTGTAAGCCTTTATCCAGTATGCCCTGCCGGCATTAGATATGCAGAGCAAATGGTCCTTGTTGTTGCATGTTAGTATCTCCTTTACGTAATCGCCTTCTGTCAGGTTTATGGCTATGACTCCGCGACCCCCTCTGCCTTGCTCCCTGAAGCTTGTTATACTCTGCCGCTTGACGTAGCCTTTGTTTGTCATTATGACAGTGACACGCTCATTGGTTATCATGTCCTCTTCGGTTATATCCAATGGCTCGTCGATGTTTAGTATTTC
>JAJZJB010000005.1:6924-8793 GCA_021810375.1 Microcaldota archaeon | reverse complement strand
GGGGTGGCTTCCTTGTGTTCAAGTACGTGCACTATGGCATCGCATATTTCATTCAGGTTGTGCGGCGGTATACTAGTCGCTACGCCTACGGCTATCCCAGAAGCTCCGTTAACAAGTAAATTGGGGATTTTAGATGGTAATGTGCTGGGTTCCGTTTCAGTGTTATCGAAATTTGGTGTAAAGTCCACCGTCTCCTTATCCAAGTCGTTTAACATTTCTTCGGCAATCTTGGTGAGCCTTACCTCTGTATATCTTTGTGCGGCCGGAGGGTCTCCATCTATAGACCCCATGTTTCCCTGGCCTTCGACAAGCAGGTGATGCATTGAAAAGTCCTGTGCCATTCTTACAAGGGCATCATAAACTGCAAGGTCACCATGCGGGTGGTATTTTCCTATTACTTCACCGACTATCCTTGCGCTCTTCTTTGTCGGAAGGTTGTGGAAATTCTTAAGGCCGTACATGCTGTAGAGTATCCTCCTCTGCACTGGCTTGAGCCCGTCTCTGGCATCAGGTATGGCCCTGCCTATGATAACGCTCATTGCGTAGTCGATGTAGCTCGTTTGCAGCTCATCGTCCAGTGGAACGTTTTTTGTTTCCCTCAAAATATCACTATATGTCAAGCACCCTTACTTCTTCAGCGTGCTCCTGGAGGAATTTCCTTCTCTGGGGCACATCAACTCCCATAAGCACGGTGAAGAGCTGGTCCGTTCTCATTGCATCGGCTATCGTAACTCTTTTTAACATTCTAGTCTCGGGATTCATTGTTGTCTCCCATAACTGCTCTGGGTTCATTTCCCCAAGACCTTTGTATCTTTGGAGGTCTACCTTGTCTCCAACTTCTTTTCTTTTTGACAGCAGTTCTTCCTCACTATAGCAATAGTAGACTTCTTTGCCCTTAGTTATCTTGTAGAGTGGAGGCTGGGCTATGTAAATATTTCCTGCTTCTATGAGTTTCTTCATATACCTGTAGAAGAAAGTGAGGAGGAGGGTCCTGATGTGGCTTCCGTCAACGTCTGCATCACTCATCAGAATAATCTTATGATATCTGAGGCCCTCGATGTTGAAAGACTCGTTTATCCCCGCGCCGAACGCAGTAATCATTGCCTTTATCTCTGCATTGTCGAATATCCTTTCGTAATTTGCCTTTTCAACGTTGAGGATCTTGCCTCTTAATGGAAGTATGGCCTGTGTGTTCTTGTCCCTGCCACTCTTGCTCGATCCTCCTGCGCTTTCTCCTTCTACTATGAATATTTCCGTCTTTGTAGGGTCATCATAAATGCAGTCGGCAAGCTTCCCTGGCAATACAGAGCTGTCAAATATGCTTTTCTTTCTTGCGAGCTCCCTTGCCTTTCTGGAGCTCTCCCTTGCATTGGCTGCCATAAGCGCCTTCTCGATTATTGCTTTGGCATCTACAGGATGCTCTTCTAGGTATGCAGACATGTTTGCATACACGTCAGTTTCCAGAAGGGTCTTTACCCGGGTGTTGCCGAGCTTCTCTTTTGTCTGGCCTTCAAACTCCGGGTTCTGCATGAGTACGCTAAGTACGGCTGAAAGGCCCTCCCTGACATCTTCTCCAGTTACCTTTATTTCAGTTTTTATTGATTTGCTCTTTGAGATGTAGTTTAGTATGGCCCTTGTCAGACCGCTATGAAACCCAATAACATGTGTTCCTCCTTCCGGGGTCCTTATGTTGTTTACAAAAGATTCCAGTCTTTCATCATATGTGCTGTTGTATTGAAGGGCATATTCTATTACTATGTCCCCTTCCTGCTGTTTTGAGCGTATTATGCTAGTAAGAGGGGCCTTCTCTGCGTTGATGAACCTTATGAAGTCTGAAATGCCGTCTGCAGATGTGTACGTCTGCGTTTC
>JAJZJB010000005.1:0-6824 GCA_021810375.1 Microcaldota archaeon | reverse complement strand
AAGATTAGGTAGTAGTACGTAGCATTTTAAAGAATATAAAGCTTTGGAAGAGTGCTTTTCAGGCGATTTGCAGATATAAAAACTGCGCTTTGTGTGGAGCGTTTTTTAAAGTAGTGTTTCGTAATATAATCATGCCGAAATCTGTAAAGAACGTGATAATTCTAGGTGCAGCTGGCCGTGACTTTCATGACTTTAATGTCTTGTTTAGGGGAGACGATGCCTACAAAGTAGTTGCCTTTACCGCTAATCAGATACCGTTCATCTCGGGCAGACCTTATCCTAAGGAATTAAGCGGAGAAATGTATCCCGATGGGATAAGGATTTATGATGAATCTGAACTGCCTAACCTGATCAAGAAATTTAGTGCTGATGTGTGTGTAATGGCATATAGCGACCTCAGATACCAGGATGTTATGGGCAAGTCAAGCGTTGCAAACGCAAACGGAGCTGATTTTTGGCTTATTTCACCGGAACATACAATGCTAAAATCCACCAAGCCAGTAATAGCCGTATGCGGCGTTAGGACAGGAGTCGGAAAAAGCCAGACTTCCAGGTATGTTTCGCTTGTATTAAGAAAACTGGGTATGAAAGTTGTCATAATCAGACACCCGATGCCGTACGGCATACTAAAAGACCAGATACTTCAGAGGTTTTCCAGTCTCAAGGACCTGGACAAGTATAAAACCACCATAGAAGAGCGCGAGGACTATGAACCCCACATAAAGAATGGTTTTGTAGTTTATTCGGGTGTGGATTATGAAAAGATACTCAGGCAGGCAGAGACAGAGGCAGATGTGATACTCTGGGATGGAGGCAATAATGATGCACCTTTTATAAAACCAGATTTACTGATAGTTGTAGCAGACCCGCTTAGGGCAGGAAACGAACTGACATATTACCCTGGAGAAACAGTTGCTAGGATGGCAGACGTTCTTGTGATAAACAAGGTTAACAGCGCAAAGAAAGAAGATGTTGAGAGGGTTGTGGCGGGATTGCGCCAGATCAACGGCAAGGCCAAGATACTTTACGCTGATTCTGTGATAAGCGTTGACAATCCGAATGGAATAAAGGGAAAGAGCGCTCTTTTAGTGGAAGACGGTCCTACAATAACTCACGGGGGCATGTTATTTGGCGCCGCAACAGTGGCAGCTAGGGAATATGGAGCAGGAAGCATAGTCAACGCAAAGAGGTATGCGGTAGGCACGCTTAAGGATGTATTCCAAAAATACACGCAACTATCAGACGAGCTGCCAGCGGTAGGGTACAGCCCTAAGGAAGTCAGGGACCTTGAAGCTACTGTAAATCTGGCGGATTGCGACGTAGTAATATCAGCTACCCCGACAGACCTTAGACACATAATCAAGGCGAACAAGCCAATTGTGCAGGTCTATTACGAACTAAAGCCCCGTGGCTTAGATCTTGACAGTGAATTGAAGTTGTTCTCCAAAAAAGCAACTAAGCAATGATTATTAAGATGAACTGGATAAATATTCTTGCTTATCCTCTGGGTCCGTAACTCAGCTTGGTCAGAGTGGCTGGCTCTTAACCAGCAAGTCGAGGGTTCAAATCCCCCCGGGCCCACAGTCGTGCTATAGTTTAGAGTAAGCCATGGGCTTTGCCAGCTTTACCGTGGAATTATATATGGCGGTTGTGCATGCGTGCCACCATGATATCGAGAAATCTGCAGCTGCAAAGAATATTATGGCGAGAGGCGTGAACGCTCCGGTCCCGCGTAGTAACGCCTCGGCTATAGCAATAATTATCACGGGGAGAAATGCCATAATGTTTACCGCAAGTACTGATAGGGACTGTCCGCTTAGTGATAGCCAGCTTATATTCATTGCCATGTTGCGGTTAACCTTCTTCCCGCCCATCACCTGAACTGAAATGGTATTGTTAAGATTTACTATGTGGAGGGTTATTGCCACTACAATGGCAGCAGCCAGTGCAAAACCATACAATATGCTTGCAGATGATGCCATGTGAAATGCCATCAGAATTATCCATACATAGAGTACAGGAACCATAGGCCCAAGGTAATTCAGCGACATGGCTATTGGGCTTGCAATGTTTGTGGTTTTGAGCTTCGCAGTAATGGATTTTGATTTTGCATCAAAGGGCGCCGCTACAAAAGCGTCTAGGATAAAGAATACGATAGAATACACGATTAGCGCAGTGATCGTGTGAGGAAGCAGTGCAAGGAATATGAATGATGTAAGGATAAGGCTTCCTGCCGAGTTAACAATTAACACCAGCGGATTCCCTGCCACAGCGTCAAAACCTGATTTCAAGATTGCTTGAGTAGATATGCTGGGCACTGTTACATGTATGAACTGGTCTTTCTTGTCCTCGCTGAATGTGTGGGCCTGCAACTTTCTCCTTTCGGATCTGGTTATAGGCATCTTATCTACTTGTCAATAGGCAATACTATGGTCGGGCCCCTTTTGGATGCCCCAGCGGCCTTCGTGCCTACATACTTGATTGCCGTGCCTATGGCCGTGACTTCCATCCAGCTCCCCATAGGTATTACGTTAAGCTTTACTTCTACAACACCATCTGCACCAAGTTTGGAGGCTTCCTCCTTCATCCGCCCTAGAGCCATCTCTCTTGCGTTGTACATTAGCTCTGTAATTTGGGGGACTTCGCCCTTGGCCATACCCTTAACAGCGCTGCCAAGCCCACCCACAACACCCATGCTGTATACGGAATTGCCTAGGACGAGACCTACAGGCATGTATCCTTTGTCAAGAAGGAGCCAAAAATCAGATGTGCTCAGGTCGCTTGTAAAAACATCTTTGTTGTCGTTGGCAGGCATAGAGAACCTGTTTTAATTAGATGAGAACGAATAAAAAGGTTCTTGCATATCTATGTGTGGTTTGTTATGGGTTCTCTGCCTGGCATTATCTCTGCAATAATTGCCGTGATATTCGGGCTTTTGGGGTTGATTCTGTTGGCCGCAGGATCATTTTTAGGCTTGATGTTTCTGATATTTGCCTTTGTGCTCGCCTTTTTAGGAATAGCCATGCTTAATGCCCCAACCATACCAAATTTCCAGGTTATCGGGAACAGATATGCAAACACACCATATCCAACAAGCATTAGAAACACAATGCCAGCAACTAGCAATCCTGGGCCTGCGAACACATTTCTAGTGCAGAAAAACGTGCAACGTGCATATCTTGTGCCGTTGATCTTAGGTCTGATATACCTGCTCACAAATTGGTTTTTAGGAGTTTTGATGCTGATCGTTGCTGCGTGGTTGTTCTTCAACCCTGCAGTAGGGCGTAAAACACAGCAGTTTAGGATAATGCCGTCCTATACGGGATTTCAGAGCATTGATTCTGACGGGTTTGAGTAGTGAATCAAGAATTTCTGGAAGACTGATTACCAAAATAACAAATATATGTAGTTATGTTGTTTACAAAACACAAGTATATATAGTAGTTACGCGTAATATACATTGAATGGTGTGCAGGCATTGTGCCTGCAACAATTATATATGGAATCTGCCATTTTATGGCTGCGGCGATTTTATGCAGAAAAAGACCAAATTTTCGAAAAAGAGCAAACCCAAGTTGAGCGCTGGCAGGAAAGTTACGAAGAAGGCGAGCAAGGTAGTGGCAAGGAAGGCTGCGGCGCATAAGAAACCTGCCAAGATTCCACATAATATTAAAAGCACTGCCGTTGTGAGGAAGAGCGATGCGGCTGCAAAAAAAATCGCGGAGCATGCAGGAGACCAGCAGGCAGCCGCAGACGAATTGGTGAGAATAAAAGATGCGAATCAAATAATTTCGGGAGAATTGTTCTCAGAGTTTGTAGTGAAGAACGTAGGCAAGCAGGGAGTAGAACTGACAAAGGCGCTAAACGCATCACCACATACAGACGACAAACTCGCATCAAGGATGGATATAAAGGTAAATGAAGTAAGGAGGATGCTCAATGTGCTGAACGGCTATGGCATAACAAAGTACGATATAAACAAAGATGGAAAAGGGTGGCTGACGTTCAGGTGGTACTTGGACCGGGAGAAGTTGAATGCTTTCCATGGTGTCTTGCAAGAGAAACAGAATGGCCAAAAAATCAACCTGCAGGAAAACTGCAATGATTTTTTTTATTGTGATTCGTGTTATAAGAACCAGAAACTTATCCTGCCGTTCGATTCGGCGTACGAACTCAATTTTAAATGTGAGGGATGCGGCAAGATCCTGGGGGTTCTCAACAAAGAACAGGCAAACGCACTGTTTACGTCAAACAGCAAGCCCAGCATATAATTTCTAATTTGCGTTTAGGCGCGTTCTATGCCAAACACGCCCGGCAGCGCGGAGAAGGCTTTATATAAAAGCGCGGGCAAAAAAGAAACATATCAAAGCGGGGTAGGGTAGCATGGAGTGCCCGCCGGGCTCATAACCCGGAGACCGATGGTTCAAATCCATCTCCCGCTATTTTATCTTATAGCGAAGACAACACCAGGACCCTGCAGTTCCACTATTCGTGTTTTTATAATATAATATATACCTTATCTATGCCATATTAGATAATACACAAGCGCGTTTTTGTTTTACAAACAAAAGCGGAAGTGTGGTGTATGGCTAGGTGTTTTTACGGAAACCGTTATTCAGACAGAGTTTTTGTTCTCTAGACTGGCAGAAGAGAAAAAAACAGGCGAGCTTCTCCCCCTCCCTGCCAGTTTTTACCGCGAAGTTGAAGAAACGATAAAAAAACACGATAAAACAGGAACCCCGGCAGAGCAGCAGAACAAACAGACCATACTCAACCTGCTAAAAGCCAAAAGAACACAAAAGATACTCATATACATAGCATACGGGAAGCAGATTCCTGTGCAGCTTCCTTCAGAGGAAGAAGCCCTCTATTACCAAATACTAAAAATACTGAACAAAGAGGCTAATATTCCAAGAACCACGAAAATAAAGATACTTATAAATATACCAGAAATCATAACTACTCAAGGGAACAAAATCGGCCCCTACCAAGAAGGCGAGGTTATCCAGATGGAGGATTCCGGTGACGCCGAATTCATCATCAATAACAAGATAGGGGAAATAATAAGCTGATATTATGAAAATAGAAAAAGAAATAACTACGTACTGCAAGTTCTGCAACAAACACACAAAACACGGCGTAAAGGTATACACCAAAAAACAGACATCGGGACTTAGCATAGGCACAAGAAGGCACAACCGCGCCATACGCGGCTATGTGGGGAGCGTAGAGCCTAAAATACATCCAAAGAAGCTTGGAAAGAAACAGAAGGTAATGCTGCAATGCGCCGATTGCAAGAAAGTTACGGACCGCGTATTCGGACTTCGTACGAAGAAAAAGATAGAGATAAAGCGCTGATCTGATGATATACCCGAAAGAGCTTCCAGACACAGGCGAGCTCGTCATCGTCAAGGTGAGCAAAATAATGCCCCATGGCGCATATTGCTCCCTTCAAGAATACAATGCAGACGCGTACCTGCCCATATCCGAGATAGCTTCCGGATGGATAAAAAATATACATGAATTCATCAAAGAAGGCCAGAAGGAGGTTGCAAAGGTAATATTTGTTGACAAGAGCAAGAAAGCGATAGACATATCATTCAAGAAAGCAACTTCTGGGGAGAAGAAGAACAAAATAACCGAGTATAACCTGGAAAAGAGGGCCGAGGGAATATTCAACAAAGCCCTGGTCGGTTCCAAAAGCGAGGATAGGAAGGCAGAGATACTCAAAGAAGTGTCGCAGAGGGAGCAGACGTACAACGACCTCATAAACGACATATTCGAGAACAGGGACCCCCTATCAGGCATGAAGGACAAGGAATTCAAACAAGCGCTGTATGACCTTGTGTTCAAGACAATCAAACCAAAAACATACACAGTATCATACACAGTCGAGCTTACCACCACCGATACGAAAGGTGGTATAGAGCTCATAAAAGAGGCACTCTCCGCTATAGAACAGAAGGGTGTTGAAGTGCTCTATCTTGGAGCCCCGCACTACCGCCTCCAGGCAGAGGATTCCAGCTATCCGAAAGCCGAAGACAAGATAAAGGCAGCAGAGGCAGTGCTGGAAAAATACAACAAGAGGATAGCATTCGCTATAAGAAGCAACAAAGGTGCGGCAAGTGGATAAGACAAGCATATACTACAACAACAAGCAGAAGCTCAAGAACCCTGTACTCATAGTAGGTTTGCCTGGAATAGGCACTGTAGGGAGCCTGGTAGGTGAGCACCTGAGGAACACGCTGAAGGCGAAAAGGCTTGCAACCCTATACTCGCCGCACTTCCTACACCAAGCCATAATGATGAAGAACGGCGGGCTCCGCCTGGCCAGCAACAGGTTCTACTCCTGCACAAACGAAAAGACCGGGCAGAGCATAGTGATCCTTGTAGGCGATATGCAGGCTGGCACCCCTGAAGGCCAATATGAGATCAACGAAAGGATAGTAAGGTTCTTCAAATCTCTCGGGGGCAGTATTGTATATACTGTGGGCGGTTACAACATAAGCACCCAATACGTTAACAAACCCCGTGTATTCGGGGTTGCCACTGACAAGGAAACAAGGGAAAACCTGAAGAAGGAGGGCGTAATCGTCGGCCAGGCGGCCGGAGCGGTGTGGGGATCCGCCGGGCTTATAGTAGCATTTTCCAAAGAGCATGGGATGCATGGTGCATGCCTGATGGGCGAGACAGGAATGCTTGAAATAGATGCCAACGCCGCTAAGGCAGTGCTGGAAAAGCTGAAAAACATGCTAAAGCTTGACATTGACCTCTCAAGCATAGACAAGATAAAGGCAGAGACGGAGAACCTCCTGAAAGAGATG
>JAJZJB010000025.1 GCA_021810375.1 Microcaldota archaeon | reverse complement strand
CCTGTGTGGGATGGTCCGGATACGTATATTGCATAGGTGGCATGACCTCGCCCCAGTTCATGACTAACAAGGTATACTTCGCCCCTGTCTCGTCCAGCGGAATAGGCACATGGAAGGAGACAGCACCGTACGTTTACAATATAAGCGATCCGTCATGCGCACTGAACGGCAACACAGTTTACTGCGCGGGGGGGATGGGATACCTCCAGGTAGTGGGCGATAATGCCACATACCTGCCCTACGTGTATTATGCAAACCTTACTCCAGACGGGATCACCGCGTGGAAATTCGCAGTGCCATACCCGTACCCGGTGGCTGGCGCATCGTGTGCAATGCTCAGCGGCAGGCTCTATTGCGTGGGAGGATTCAACTCCACGACAAGATCATCCGAGGTAAATTATGCTTCTGTCGGGAATGGCACATATCAATTCTGGCTGAATACGGTGAATTACCCAGTGCAGACGTCATTTACCAGCTGCGTCGGAGAGAATAACACCGCATACTGCACGGCGGGAACAGGTAGCCAGAACAGCTATTACGCCTCGGTAGTGCAATCATATGGGGGGCTGGGCAACTGGACTTACTCAGGGACTTATCCTGTGCAGGCGTTTGACCCGAGCTGTTCCGTGTCCGGGGGCGTGGATTATTGCGTGGGGGGATATTCAGGAAGCTATGCGCCAATAAGTAAGGTGTACTACTCGAAGCTCTCTCCAACAGGGTTCTCAGACTGGAAACCCGGACCCTTGTATCCCTCGCCAGGGCTCTACCAGGGCAGCTGCGCGGTATCCGGGGCTTACATATACTGCATTGGAGGCCGCAACCAGTTCGGCGGCACTTATTTTGCGCAGCTGGCATGAAAGATTAGTCAGTTCTGCACGCTGGATTGCTCTTCCTTTGCATCTCCGATGTCGGCGAGCCACTTTATGGTGTTGAACTCCTTCCTGATATCTATGCTCCTGAGAGGAAGGTCTCCGAGAAGCATGCCGGTAACTTCACCGTACATGGCCTTTACCCTGTGCCTCTTGAAGTGCTCCTTATAATACTGGATCTGGCGCTTATAAGCGACATCATAATTGTCGAAGACGCCCATAAGGAAGTAATCATAGCTCCCGACCAGCTGCGAGACTATGGGGAACCTGCATATGACTGGCTCGGGATCGTCGCTCTGCAGCACTTCCCTACGCATCCTCGCCCCGTCAACCTCGAAGTTCTCTGCAAGCGTGTACTTGCCGAACATTGACATTATGGAAATGTCTCGCCGCGGCTGCATGACCAGGGTGAATCTCCTTATGTATCCGAGCTCAACCAGCTTCTTGAAATTGTAGGCAACGGTGTTGAAGTGCATGTCCAGCTTCCCGGATATCTGCTTGAATGACATCCTCGCATCGGTATTGAGGAGCTTTAGCATCTCCTTGTATTTCTGCGGTATCGAGATCCTGTCGATAAGTGCATTCCTGGATGGAAAGAAACCGAGCTGCCTGTGCGCTACATCGGAAGCCTGCCAGAGCACCCCATACTTGGAGAGCGCTATCTGCATGGTCTTGTCCCAATGCACATATTCCTGGCTGCTGGTCGCATTTGCATAGATGACCATGTCGTACTTGCCGCGCACTGTCATGGCCACCTGCGGTATGTAGGATTTCTCAAGGAGCTTTTGAATCTCGCCGTAATCCGGTTTGTTGACGAATTTGAGCATTATTATGTGCGGCGAGTTGAGGCCCAGCATGCCCTCGTTGAGCTCTATCGTGTACCTTATGCCAAGCTCTTCCTCTGCTTTCTTTATCCTCTCCTTGACGGTCCTTCTTGAAACGCCGATCTTCTTTGACAATTCCAGTATGGAAACCCTTGAGTCCTCGGAAAGGGCACGGAGGATCCGTCGCGTGAGCGGACTCTGCCTCTCGTTAAACTCGCTTCGGAAGGCATGAGGGTTGTGCTCCATGCTCTCATATAAAACAAAAAGGCATTTAAAGTTTCCTAAATCTGCTACTTTACAGAATAACAGACATTATGTATTAAATTGCCAATTTATGTCAAATATATAAGACTTCAGAACAGACTAATCTTGTGAAACGGATGGATTTAAGGACAAAGGCTTATGCATCTCTTGCATTTGCAGTAGTGTCTGGGTCATTCCTAGCCATATTGCTTGCCCTAGCGAAGGGCGTGAACATCTATGAGTTCTTCTTCTTCATGTATCTTCTCTCGGTGCCGATGGGCCTTGCATTGCTTGCTTATAAGGGCAAGCTGGGCAAGCTCGTTGAAGTGGCAAAGGACGGGAAGAAGCTCGCTTACATGGCGCTAACCGGATTGCTGATATACATGCCCATAGAGTTCGGCATCTCGTATGCGGAGCACTTCGTTACGGCATCGCTGGCAACAGCAATATTCAGGACAAGCCCGCTCATGGTGCTGCTCTTCACCCCGATAATGCTGCGGGAGAGGCTCACTAAGATGCAGGTGCTCGCCCTCTCTCTCGGGGTGGCGGGCCTTTACATAGGCATAACCGGAGGCAACATATCCGGGCTTATAAGCAACGCCGCATTGACACCGGTGCTGCTGCTGGTGATGCTTACTCTTGGCTATTCGGTATCGGTTCTCTCCATAAGAAAGTTCATGTTCGACACTGACGTTCTGCTCGCGGTGTCTGCAATGGTCATGCTGATATTCTTCGCTGCGGCATTTCTGCTTGACGGGGCCCCGCTTGCGCCGATCAGCCTGCCCAACCTGGCGGTGCTTGCATATCTTGGCCTGTTCTTCAATATATTCAGCTTCTATATCTCATTCCAGTCATTGAAGATGGTGAAGGTTTCCGAGTATACAAATGCCCACCTTCTCTCGCCTTTCCTCACCTTTGTCTGGGCTTTCGCCATACTGGCAGAGCCAATCACCCCGTATTACCTGGTCATAGCGGGGTTTGCCACAGCGGGCATGATAATGCAGAGGTGGGACATGAAGATAGGCTCGTTCGCAACACGAAAGAACAGCGCACTCAGGCACACGGTAATATTCGATGTAACCGGGGCTTTTGCCAACACCGGCGAGGCGGCGATAAGCAGTACCATAAACAACGGCGGGAGGGTGCTGGCGATAAAGCTCCACAACGGCCATAAGGCAAGGGTTGATGATTTTGTAAGGAATGGCAGCCACATTGGCGTGTATACCGATGAGCACCCAAGCATAGCAAGGGAATCGAAATATGTGAAAGAGATACTTGGAGCACGCGGGGAAGAATTCGTGGTGATGAAGGCCGGCAGTGTGGACGAGGATGAAGGCTTCTTCGAGAGGCTGCACGAGGAGCTGGGGTCCGCAGGGCAACCGGTCCGGCAGAAGCAGTAGTGCCTCACTGCGTCTCTGCTTTTTCCCCGTCAGGCTTCTCGTTGCCTTGGCGCGACATTTTTGCCATGTAGTTCTCAAGCTTTATAGCGCGCTGGTAGAGGTACGCGAACCTCCTGCTCGCATGGTCATAGCTTATAGTGGTTATGTGCTCGCTCTTCTTGTTTATTATGTTGAAAGGGGGAACCTTGTACGCTATCTTGTCATCAAGCATTATGCGCTCGTGCTGGTCAACGGCGTCCTTCTCGTCCATGAGCTTTACCTCAAGCCCTGTGCCATTCCCCGCGAGCTCGCTCTTGAAGTCCGAGATAGAGCTGCCTATGTCTGCATCAAGCATCTCCTTAGATGTAAGTATGGTTATCCGGGTGAAGTTCCCCTGGTGCTGCTCTATCAGCCTGTGAAGATTAGTCAACGCAGTGGAATTGAAATGCTTGTCCACTATCCTGAGGTGGCCGGTAAGCTTTGAGAAGATGCTCTCGCGCAGGTTGATCAAGTTGGAGAACGGAGTGCTTGGGTTGATCACCATAGTGTGCAGCATCCTGGGAGACCGGGAAGGGCCCCTCTTTCTGTTAAGGTATTCCAGGAATCCGTCGCATGCGAAGCATATCACTATTCCGGCATAGGTCACATCCATGTAGAAGTTTTCTGCCGGGGTGTAAGGAGTTGACACCACCAGGTATAGCAGCAATACGTATACAGCCACCATGGCGGCGTGGTATGGTACGTACCGCGACTGTGCTGAGGTTCCCCTCTCGTTCCTCTTTATGAACATCAGGAATGCCCCGGCCATCAGCGCCATTGCCACTATGAAAAGCACATATGCTTCCAGTATGTAATTGTGTATAGCCAGCAGCTGCTGTGCCGCCGGGGCAACACTTGCGGCTATGGTGGCGTTATGATCATAAACGCTCTGCACTATGGCTCCGGCGCCTATGCCGTACAGGATGGAAAGTTCCTCCACCATGTATACAGAACCAAGAACCAGCATAAGCGAGGCAAGGTTGAGGAATACGAGCGTGAACCTGTCTTTTGGGCCAGACTCGCCGGTCTTCTCCATGCTCTATCCTTTGGGCAAGAAATTATAATAGCCTTTGCCGGATCATGGCCATTAAGGAAATAAAATGATTTTTATAACGAAAAGGGTTTAGAGGAGTTATACGCATGGAATAAAGCCGGAGTTTCAAGTTCAAGCGTCAAGTCCCTGCTCGTTCGGCGGCCAAGTCAAGGTTTAAATACCAGTGCTGATATATTTATAGCATATAACGAGCAGGTACGGTAGTTCCTATAAGTCAGACTAATTTAGTCGTCGTATAACTACTCCTTTGCTTGTAGGAAGGTGTAAAGTTTGAAAGCATTCTCAGAAATGAATCTAGATCCAGCCATAGTCGAATCGCTCAGGCGCATAAATTTCGTAAACGCAACAGATGTCCAGGAGAGGGTAATACCGCTAGCCCTGGAGGGAAAAGACCTTATTGTAAGGGCCAAGACAGGGACCGGGAAAACCGCGGCTTTCCTTGTGCCTCTGAAGCAGATGAGCAAGCGTGGACGCGAGATAGAGGCACTTATAGTGGTTCCGACAAGGGAGCTTGCCGTGCAGATATCTGACATGGCGAGGAAGCTCGGAACCGATCCAAGGAGCGTTGCTGTGGTCTACGGCGGCGCCTCGATAAATGTGCAGATGGATGCGCTGCGCAGGAACCCCAACATAGTAATAGGCACCCCAGGCAGGATAATAGACCTGATGGAGAGAGGAGCATTGAGGCTCCATGCATTGAGATTTGCGGTGCTGGACGAGGCCGACACCATGCTAGACATCGGATTCATAGATGATATTGAGACAATACTCTCAAAGACACCTACCAACAAGCAGACCCTTCTTTTCTCTGCCACAATGCCTGACAAGATAGTGCAGGTCGCAAGGCGGTATATGCATGACATGGAGATTGTAAAGGTAGGGGAAGGGGATGAGCTGGTAGTCACGAAGATAAAGCACCTCTATGCAGTAGTTGAGGGGCGGGAGAAATTCGGGGCTTTGCTGGCATATATAAAGCAGTATAATCCCAAGAAGGCGATAATATTTGCGCAGACGCAATACGCGGCGAGCGCCATATATGATGCACTAAGGCAGCAGGGTTACGACTCGATACTCCTGCACGGAGGCCTTACGCAGGCCAAGAGGGAGCATTCACTTAGGCAGTTCAAGGGCGGCGCGCAGTTCATGATAGCAACAAATGTTGCTGCAAGGGGCATAGACATATTAGGAGTCACAGACGTGATCAATTTCGACATACCTGACGACCCGCACACGTATGTGCACAGGGTGGGAAGATCCGCAAGGATGGACGCATCAGGAAGGGCATTTACCATCACTGTTTCTGGCGAAAACGAGCTCGTGAAGGACATAGAGTACATTGCAAGGATAAAGATGGAGAGGATAGGGCTCAACACCGCGCCTTACAGGAACATACGCGTGTTCGGAGGAGGCGGCCGGGGGCGCGAGAGAAGCTTCGGCGGGAGAGACTTCAGGCACAGCCGTGGCGGAGGCCATGGCGGCTTCGAGCATGGAAATGGAGGCAGGCGCGACGATAGGAGGGAGAGGGGAAGGCACGAGAGGCGTGAGCGCGGCTCACGTGTTTATTACCTTGGCGGAGGAAGCGGCAGCGACTCCAGAGCCAGGTAAAACGTTACATTGTTTTCTGCGTCTTATCTGGCTTGGCGGGGGCTCTTTGTATCAGCTTGTCTCAATGGTGCCTATTCCTTGGTGCTTTAATGGGCTTTAGTTTGTGGGCACACTCATTATGAATTCCAGCCACTGCGCTTGGTGAATTCCATGAGCTCGTGCAGCATTTCGATGCCCCTCCTAGTCATCTTCATGCCCTTGACGAGCGATGCGACTTCGGCCACGGCACCCTTTCCGTTCATTATCTCGAAGACTTTCCCGTAGTTCTCCTGGGCGCTTATCCCGCAGTAGTCTATCGCTTCCGATATTATATTCTCCTTTATCTTAGACGCGGCGTATCCGCGCCTCTCCATCCTTCTCTCGAGCACGCGGAGATGCTCGCGCACCACTATCGCCATCGCATTCCTTATCTTCATGTCGCATAGTATATGGCCTTCCACTATCACCACGCCCTTCTTGCTGCTGCGTATCCTCTTCTCCAGTTCCTTCTTCAGCCTGCCCATCTGGGCCAGCATGGCGCCATCGCGCGCATACGCGGTGAAGAGGCGTTTCGACCTGACCACATCGTTGGCGTGTATCACTTCTGCGTCGCCTATGCGCTTGGCAACTTTGTCCGCCATGGTGGTCTTGCCGCTTGCAGGAGTGCCTGTTATAACGATAACCTTCATCGGCTCAGTCATTTTCCAAGGTTAAGCCTTATCTGCTGGTAGGCGGTGTCTATGAGATCGTCTATTTGCGAATTCAGGCTGTCCATCTCGGATATTATGCTTGGAGGCAGATACACTGAGAGCATGTAAACTTTCTGCCCGGAGAAGATCCATGAGCCCATAGTGTACTTGTCGTACGAGGAGGAGATGTTGCCCACATAATTTGAGACGTTGACCAGCTTGGTGACAAGCGCATCCACAGCGTTGTTGTACTGGTCTATGACTATCTCTTCCTGGTTCTCCGAGTTAAGCTTGATGTCATATGGCTCTATGTAAGGTATTCTTGAGAATGACGTCTTCGTGGATATTGCCTCGTTTATCTTGTTGTACTGCATGTCTGCGTTCTCGAGAGCCTTGGTGAAGCTTGCCTTCTCATCGACCATTGAGTCGCGCAGCCCGGTGAAGTAATCATCCACGTTTCCCCTTATCTTAGTAAGGGTGTCGAGTATGTCTTTTGTGCCGGTGAACTTATCAGGATCAAGGAGCAGTTCGCGGATACTCAGCCCGTACGTCTTTGTGATCGACTTGTCTATGTTGCTTATGAATATGTCCGTCTGGTCGTCCCATGGTAATTCTTCAGTTTCTGCTGCCATAAAAGTCGTTTACTCAATGCCGTTCTGAAGATTTAAATGTTTCGCAGAGCCCATTTAAATTCGCGCTACAATATTATGCCATGAAAAATGCCATAATCCTACATGGAAGCAGTGAAACCCCAGAATCATATTGGTATCCGAGCATAAAGAACTTCCTAGAGCTCCGCAAGTATGTGGTCTGGGCCCCGCAGCTTCCGAGGCCCGAGGCACCTGACCTGAAGCTCCAGTTGCCTTTTGTTCTTAATGGCCATCACTTTAATAAGGACACTGTGATAGTTGCGCACTCTGCCGGATGCCCTTTAGCATTGAGCGTGCTGGAGAACCTTGATGTAAGCATAGACAAGGCGATCCTCGTCTCGGGATATGCAAGGCGTT
>JAJZJB010000024.1 GCA_021810375.1 Microcaldota archaeon | reverse complement strand
GAATATAATGTAAAATATCCATATAAAGATCAAAAACGTAACCGTACCGCTTACAAATACTCTTTTACCATGATATTCTGCAAATTCTTCTAGAGTTTTACCTAATATGTATCCGGAAAGTAGTAATAAAAAGAACAGAGCGAATAGTACAGGTTGGAAAGGGCTACCAAGTATTAAAAGCAAAGAAGCGAATAGGCTGCTAAATACTTCTTGTAAAAAGAATCTGCCTTTGGAAGTCACATGATCATATATCAGTGTTGCAAAGAATATTACAAGAAAATTCACAAGAACAGCGAGTGATTGTAACGCACTAGCATTTAACTGGGAGTTAAGTGAACTTATTATATTGATATTAGGTGAGCTTAAAACCAAGATTATTATTGTAATAACAAGTGCCTTAATTAGAAAGATTGCATGTGTTTTACTAGGCCCATATACTTTTCGATTATCTGCATAGTTATAACTTTGCTGATTTGAATAATTAGAACGACTAGACTTTGGTTTTCTACCTATATCCTCCCAGTTCTGATAATATCTACTCATACACGTCTATGTCAATAACACTTTTTATTCTTATAAACCTTCTCTGAGTCTTATAAAATGTTAAAACTTTCTTTCTTGAATATACCCAGTATCATTCTGGTAGCCGTAGTATTTGCCATTTTATGCACTTACTTAACTTTCTTCTCCTCGCTTATCCTTTTCTTCAACCTGAACAAGGAGCATATTGTACTTCTTTGTAACTTTTTATATGCTGCAATTTGAAGTATTGCTTCTCTTATCTAGTCTGGCTAATAGCTTATTTGCATTGTTCTATGGCCTTTATCTAAACGAAAATGCAGGCTGCAGGACAACACATGATATTTGCTTTGGCATGCGCAAACGGTTTGCCCGGATAACTACTGCCCATATCCCGCGATTATGGAAGCAGCGCCCCGCAATCGCCGTTGATCCCGGTCTGGGTAGTATAAGTAGAGCTTACCGTGGAATAGGACTGCCCCTTGAACATGCCCTCAAAGCTTGCATTTATAACTTGCGTTGTCTGCGCGTTCAGCTCAAGGGAGAGCGCAAGGCCTGAAGTCACTGGTCTGTGCGATACTGTGCTGTAATTCACGAAGTATGCGTCGCCGCTTACATAGCTTACCTTGTAGGTTATGTTGTACGGGGTGAGCTGGGACTGGTTCGCATAGTTGTTGGGCGCTGTGGCGTTTGCATGGAATACAACGTAGTATGTGGTGTTGTACTGCGGGGAGGTGCATGCAGAGTCCCTGTTGTAAAGGGCCTTCATGTCCGCCATCAGGGTGCCATACGTGGTAACGTTTGCAGCTGTCATTACCTGCGCAGTTGAGAACGGCCCGCTGTTGCCCTGCGCAGCGGTGGTTGTTGGCTGCGTGGTAGGCCCGGAGGATATGGTCGTAGTGGCTTGAGTGGTTACGCTGGGCATTACTGTGGATGTTGGCTCTGCGGATGTGCCAACAGTAGCGAGAGTGCTTGCGTGTATGTTGAATGATGCAGGTATGGGCACGAATTCTACCACGGCTACGGTATTGCTAGCTGACACAAGCTTTATCTGGAGATCGGCGGTGGTTCCACCGCTCGAGCTTATGTTGATGACCTGGCCGGTAGAAAGGGTAAATGTATAAATGGGGTTTGCGAGCACTGGCGTGGCCGTGACCAGGAAAGTATATGAGGAGCCGGACTTGTTGGCAAGTTGCACTGCTATAGGCTGCGAAGAGCCCGAGTGAGAGAGAAGAATTGTCTGGTTGAGTGCCATTGAAAGGGTTTTGTTCGAGGCAAGCGAATATTCAGAGGAAGAGTTTCCGGCAATGAGCAAGTATGATCCAATAGCTACTATGATTATTACTATAGCAACGATGAGATATGCGAGAGGGCTGCGCTTCCGCTTAGCGCCCGATGCGAAGGCCTTGGACAATGGCTTCGGGTTTCTTGTCACTCCCAGCCGTGTTTGCTTGGATCCCAGTGCCATGGTTCCATTCTATGCAAAGCATGCTTATAAAGGTTAGTCCATGCGGCTTAGATTCGCAGGAGTAGCGCCGTTGACGCCACTATTTTGCCTGCCGGCAAGGGTTTATATCCTTTCTATGCGACTAAGATGCTGGCGATCAGATGGACGGCATGGAGAACATAAAATCGGATATAATATCGGTAATAAACGACAAGCAGCAGGTTACCTACAATGAATTGAGGGAATTTGCCTCTTCGTCTGGCATAGACGAGCCTACACTCAAGAAAAGCCTGCAGGAATTGGAGGGCGCAAGCGCGATTGCGTCAAGGAGCAGCGGTGGCATACTTACATACTACGTCCTGCAGCATGAGGATCATCTCAGGAGGATAATGATAGTTGAGGACGACAAGAACATAAACAAACTTATGCTCCTCTCCGTAGGGAAGGGATTTGACGTAAAGCAGATATACGACGGCACAGAAGCGTTGAAGAAGATACGGTACGAGAAGCCCGACCTAGTCATACTCGACCTAATGCTTCCGGGCATAGACGGCCTGGAGATATGCCAGAACATAAAGAAGGACAAGGCGCTCAAGGACACCATAGTGATAATAGTGAGCGCAATGGACGCAACGTCCAACAGGTTCAAGGGCATCAAGTACGGGGCAGATTACTATATAAAGAAGCCGTTCGACCCGTCGGAGCTGAGGGGCCTTGTCACCATATTTCTGAAGAAGAAAGGCAAAAAGTTCGATCCGCTCATCGACCTGCCCAACGAGGCCAAGATATCAGACGCGGTGGACAAGGCGCTCAAGGACAATAACAGCAAGTATGAGATAGGCAGGCTTCGCGTAGACGGGCTGCTGGAGTTCGCAAAGGAGTTCGGAAACGACTCTGGCATAACCATACTCAGGCTGGTCTCGCAGCTGCTGCAGGACAAGATCAAGGAGAGTAGCAGCAGCATCTTTGTGGGATTCCTGAACGGGGATGATTTTGTAATAGCCGGGGATAGGGCCAACATAGACATGACTGTATCGGCGATAACTTCGGAGTTCAATGCAGTGCTCCCGTTCGTTTATCAGAGTGAGGGATACAAGCCCATAGAGCTTGGCATAGAGGACATCTACGGAGCCGAACGGCCCACGCTCTCGCTCAGGTACACGACTATAGAGAAGGGCAGCGTGATTGAGAGGAGGGCAGAAGTGCTCAAGAACAGGAAGAATGACGACATAGGCGCGTACACATATGATGAGCTCAGGCACATGCTTGGCAGCGACCATTTGGACATAACTATAACCAGGAGCCCGGATGACGGGGTGCGCCTCTCGGTGGGAAAAGGCGGGGAGCACAACAAGAAAGACAAAGCCGTTGGTTGACCATTATCGGAACTGGCTTCGGTCTTCACCCAGAGTATTAGGGCATTGTTTTCCTATATATTCCGGGTTTTACGGCCTTTGCGCTAGGCCTGCAAATATTGCCAGGGAAAGATGCGTTACTTTTTCCTTTTCCTTTGGGCTCTGCTCTTGCCCTCGCTCCTTTTTGGAGTCTCTCGCTCTATCTCAGCCTGTGGTTTATCAAGAAGGTCAAGCACGTGCGATTCTAGCGTGGGCCTTGACTCACCCGCGCTGCTCAACAATGCTGCGCTCTCTATTGTACTTGTTTCCAGGGCTTCGTTTATCTGCTGGGAGCGCTCCAGAGCCTCCATCTTCTTTGCCCTGCTGCTGTTTTCTCTCTTTGCCATCTTACCACACATCTTAGGAGAATACATACGCAATCATTTTAAAGGCTTATGCATGGATTTCGGGGAGCACGGGTTGGGCCATGTTGGGAGGATAGTGAGAGGAGTAACAGGTTTTAATATTAGTTCATGCAAATTGCTATTGCTAGTTTTGCCCAAGTGATATCAGGATGATGCAATATTTAGAGAAGCCTTTCAGCGTAGAGGAGAGCCTGGAATGCCTAAACATATTCATTAGGAAATGGTTCGAGAAGAAGTACAAGGTGCCAACCCCGCCGCAAAGGTACTCGTTCAAGCTCATATCTGAGAAGAAGAACGTGCTGATAACAGCACCCACAGGCAGCGGCAAGACCTTCTCTGCGTTCATGTCCATACTTAGCGACCTGATGAACCTCTCGCTGGCGAATAAGCTCGAGGACAAGGTATATTGCGTCTATGTCTCGCCGCTGAGGGCATTGAACAACGACATATACAGGAATCTCAATGTCCCTCTGGACCAGGTGTTCTCAGAAATATCCATACCGATAAAGAAGATAACGGTAGGGATACGCACAGGGGACACGCCGCAGTCTGAGCGCCAGAAGATGCTCAGGAAGCCGCCAAACATCCTCGTCACCACTCCGGAAAGCCTTGCAATATTGATAAACTCGCAGAAGTTTGTGGAGAACATGAAGGAGATCAAGTACCTGGTGGTGGATGAACTGCATGAACTCGCGAACAACAAGCGCGGAGTGCACCTTTCCCTCTCGGTAGAGAGGCTGCGCGAGATAATAGGCCATGATTTCACTAGGATAGGCATGGGAGCCACGCTCTCGCCGCTCGAGGAAGGCGCGAAGTACCTGGTAGGGTATGATGGCGAGAAGGAACGGGATTGCTACATTGTTGACGCAACATGGGACAAGAAGCTGGATTTCCTCGCCGTGTCTCCGGTAAAAGACATCGTGAACATGAGCGACAACGTAATCGACAATTCCATATACAGGATAATCAACTCCATAATAAAGAAGAACAGGACTACTCTAATATTCACCAACACAAGGAGCGGAACTGAGCGCGTTGTGTACAATCTCATGAAGAGGTTCAAATACGGCGAGGACCAGATAGCAGCGCACCACGGGTCGCTCTCGAGAGAGACCAGGCTGGGAGTGGAGGACATGCTGAAGAAGGGGAAGCTTAAGGTAGCAGTATCGTCAACAAGCCTGGAGCTAGGAATAGACATAGGTACAATAGACAACGTGGTGCAGATAGGGTCTCCGAAGAGCGTTGCGAGGGCTGTGCAACGGATCGGCAGGAGCGGGCACAGCTTCAACGATATAGCCAAGGGAGAGGTCATAGTGACCAATAGGGACGACCTTGTCGAGTGCTCGGTAATGCTTGATGCGGCAAAGAAGCGGCACCTGGATACGTTCACAACGCCAAAGAACGCGCTCGATGTGCTTTCGCAGCACATAGTAGGAATGTCGCAAACGAAGAAATGGTCCGTGGACGAGGCATTTGGGGTAATCAGGAGCTCGTATGCCTACCATAACCTGCCGAGGGGGGATTTCATATCCTTGTTGGAGTACCTCTCAGGCATGTATGTCGGCCTTGAGAGCAGGAGGGTCTACGCCAAGATATGGTATGATGAGAAAGAGGGCGCGTTCGGGAGGCGGGGCAAGCTTACAAAGCTGATATATTTCCTGAACTTGGGGACCATACCGGACGAGGTAGCGATAGATGTAATGACCCCGGACAACAAATGGCAGGGCAGCATTGAGGAGGATTTCCTCTCAAGGCTCAAGCCCGGCGATGTCTTTGTTCTCGGAGGGAAGACATACAGGTATGATTATGCACGGGTGATGAAGGCGTACGTATCGCCAGCGCCTGGGCAGGTGCCCACCATACCGCCGTGGTACTCGGAGCAGCTGCCGCTAACGTATGAGCTTGCAGTGGAGATAGGGAAGTTCAGGGAGCAGATGGCCATGGCGCTTGGGCACGCGCGGGAGCATGGGAAGAGGATGCTTGAAATGCTGGACAAGAGCAGGCTGAAGCCAAATGAGGAAGCAAGAAAGCTGCTCGACTCAATGCCTATCGATGAGAACGCGAAGATGGCGATATTCAACTACTTCGCGATGCAGGTGCTATATGCAGGGTACATACCCACCGACAGGCTCATGCTAATAGAGAAGACAGAGGACAAGGAGGGTGAGAGGAACCTTCTGATATTCCACAGCCTTTATGGAAGGAGGGTCAATGACGCGCTGTCCAGGGTCTTTGCGATAAGGCTGGGGGAGATGCTCGAGACCGACATAGCAGTCAACATAACAGACAACGGATTTGTGCTGGTGACGAGCCAGGATGCAACAATAAGCAAGAAGGATGTGGAATCCCTGATAAGCGAGGTTGGGAACAGCAATATGCGAAGGCTGCTTACCCAGAATATACGCAAGACAGAGATGATGAGGAGAAGGTTCAGGTACAACGCTGCCAGGAGCTTCATGATATTGAGGAATTACAAGGGCAAGAAGATAAGCGTGAGAAAGCAGCAAATAAATTCCCAGCTCATCTTCAAGGCAGCCGAGGAGATAAGCTCGGAATTCCCGATAATAAAGGAAACGTACAGGGAGATATTCGATGACGTAATGGACCTGCCTCGCGCTGAGCAGGTGGTGAGGAGGCTAATGTCCGGGGAGATAGACCATAAGCTGATAGAGACTGACGTGCCATCCCCATTCTCGCACCTCCTAATAACCTTCGGCGAGGCAGACGTGATAATGATGAAGGACCGCAGGAAGCATATTAGGGACCTGCACAAGCAGGTGCTTGCCAAGCTCAACAGGGCGATGAGATGAGGATTGGAAAGGACATTGAGATACTTGACGGCTTGCCTGTCCTTTACATAAAATCGCTTTCTGCGATAGTCTGCACCGACCTGCACCTGGGATATGAGGGCGTTGTGGCTGAGAGGGGCACGTTTCTCCCAAAGGCGAACCTGAGGCAGATAAAAGCCACAATAAGCAAGGCAGTGAAGCTTAGAAAGCCGGACAGGATAATTGTCGACGGGGACATCAAGAACGAGTTCTCGCAGGTGCATGTGGAGGAATTCAATGAAACGCGCGATCTGGTGAACTTCCTCAGGGAGGAGATGAAACTTGGGAAGATCACGCTGATAAAGGGCAACCACGATAATTTCATAGACAGGCTCAGGGAACCGCTTAGGATGGATCTCTACACGCAGGAAGCGCTGATAGAAGATTACTTGTTCTTTCATGGCGAGGATCTGCCGAAGGCAAAGGCAGGAAGAATGCTTATAATGGGGCATGTGCACCCATCTATAGCAATTTACAACAAGCTGGGGGTAAAGGAAAAGCTTAAGTGCTTCCTGAGAGGCAGGCTTCGCGATGGCAGGGAGATACTTGTACTCCCAGCAATGAATTATTTTGCAGAAGGATTCAGCGTTAACATGGAAAGAGGCATAGGAGACCTTGCCCCGATATTCAAGAATATGCTCGAGATCGATTCGATGGAGGCATTGTGCATAGGGGAGGGGGAGACCCTAGATTTTGGAACCATAGGAGAATTGAGAAACATAGAGTTATGAATTTTATCGGAGTTCACTTATCATGCTCTTTTATGTCTACACGGATGGCGCATCACGCAGCAACCCCGGTAAGAGCGCTTCCGGATACGAGTTGTTCGACAAGGAGCACAAGCTCATAGCAAAGGAAAGCATGTACAACGGCATAAAGACAAACAACCAGGCAGAGTACATAGCAATCATAGAAGCGCTGGGCAGGATAGGCAGGGACTTCGGATTCGGGAATGAGCTTTACGTATATTCTGACAGCCAATTGGTGGTAAGGCAGCTGCTTGGGGAGTATAAGGTCAAGGAGAAAGAGCTCAGGGTACTCCATTCCAGGGCTGCAGACCTGATCAAGAGGTTCAATTCGGTAAAGATTACAAACGTGCCGCGCGAGAATGAGCATATATCAAGCGTGGATGCGAGCCTGAACGAGCTTCTCGACACCTTGGAAGGTTAGCCCCTCAGAGCAGACCTTAGTGTGGATATCCTTTTCTGCACCTTCGAACTTGGGTTGATGCCCATTCGCTTGGAGAGCTGGAGCCTTGCCTCGGCTATTGGCCTGAGCACATCATAGGGAGTTGCGTGCGCCCGGAAGTAATCCTCTGAAGCCATTACATAGAGGTTCCAGGCATTGAGTTCCTTTGAAAGACCAGCATGCTTAGACGGATGCCTGAGCAGACCGAGCGCATGCCTTGCCGCATCAAACCTCAATTCGGCCCTAACAAGTGTTCCCATAGGCATGTCATTCGCGTACGCATCAAGCGCCCTTACAAGCGTCAAGCCAGAGTTTTCCCTGAGGGTTGGTTGTTTCCTTTCCATAGTGTCACCTTAAAAAAGCAGCCGGACATCAGGCTAGTCTTCTGGTAGTATATGGTTTTCCCCGTATATAAAGATTCCTCCTCTGTTTAGCGGAATCAGGAGCCGCTGCGAATAGCGGCCCTGGCAATGGCAATCTGACGCTTGACCTGCGCCACGGTGATGGCGTTCTTCGAGTGCAATCTCGCAACTGTTCCAGGAACTGGATCCGGCCTGTCGCCCAGCTGCCGCTTT
>JAJZJB010000004.1 GCA_021810375.1 Microcaldota archaeon | reverse complement strand
AACAAAGTTGGGATCTTCAGAGTTTGTGTTGACAATCAGTATCCTGTCAACCTCGGCTGCATCAAGCACTCTTGCTGCCCTATCCTTCATTGCCTTGCTATCCATCTACATGCACGCTTAGCCTCTTAAGAATCCGCTCTTCAGCCATAAAAATGTTGGTATACCTTTCCCGTCTTCTGATATCTTCAGTCGTAGCCCACCTGAATGCCGCATTCTCAATATCCTTCTTTACGCGTGCAGTGTCAGATCTAAAGATAAACATAATGTTGCGCCATGCTATGCCTCTCTTCTCATCAAACAGGGTTACGGCAAAACCCTTACCAAGCAAGTCAAGGTGTTCCCTGCCAATTCCGGCTTCCTCTTCTATCTCGCGGTATGCCGTCTCAAGATAGCTTTCTCCATGTTCCTTATGCCCTAGGATAAAGCTCCATGCCCCGGCATTCTTCAGGAATGGAAGAGATCGCCTCTTGAAGAGCAGCACCTTCCTCCCATTTACTATTATTGCGGCAATGCCGTCTGCCTTGATTATCCTATACAAATGCCTTTCCATAGCAGTACCAGCAGTAAGCATTAATCCGTGCGGGTTTATATACTATTAAAGGACAAGCAATTCGGGAAACCATGGCCGCAGAAACCATTGCAATACGGAGAACAAATCTGGTATACCAGAACATGCAGAATCCGTACATGCTCAAGGCCTACTATAACTTCAAGACACTCGAGAAGTTGCAGAGCAATGAGGTCTATGGCTCCTCTCCGCCAGACATATTTGTTGGAAGGCATGGCTATCCCCACGTCTATGTCGGGCCTCTTGTGCCTCCGCAGTTCGGCGACACTTCAATAATGAGCGAGCCAGAGCGCTGGATCGGCATGTCAATACCAAAGATAGTGGAGATGCGCTCCATGCTAATACGCGGCATGTACCGAACCAAAGTAACCAATGCGGACAATGGAAGGATAGAAGAGATGCTTAAGGAGCTTGCGCTGGCGGACAATTATGGCGGCGTGGAGGAGAAGCTCTTCCACAGGCCAAAGCTCGGGGTCAGCTTCGACGAGAACAGCCAGCCGTACGGACCCAGCGCAAAGATGATAGACATGAGCCTGGGCAACGTGAAGGCAAACCAGCAGATAGAGAAAGCGTACAGCGATACTGCTCTGCCTGCAAAGGATGCGATAATAGAGCTGTACGAGCGCGGCATAATGGTCTCCAAGATCCAGAAATCCCTCTCTGCGGGTATATTGGGAACATCAAAGCGCAGGAAGTTTGTGCCTACGCGTTGGAGCATAACTGCAGTTGACGATACTTTGGGAAAGCACCGGCTCAAGGAAGTGAAGCAGTACGAGGCCATAGAATCTGTCAAGGTATACTACAGCGAGGCCCTGGACAATAGATGGGCAATAGTGATGCTGCCTGGATCCTGGGAGTATGAGCTGGTAGAAGCGTGGTATCCAAACACCACCTGGAATAAGGAGAACCCAGACATAGCTATCTACTCGTCGTACGAGCCATTCGAAGGAAGGACAAAGTACGCCGAGATCGGCGGATGCTATTATGCTGCAAGGCTTGCATCATCGGAACTGCTGGACAAGGTGAAGGGCCAGGCCAAGGTGGTGATACTCAGGGAGGCACACCCTGGCTATATAATGCCTGTCGGCGTGTGGAATGTGAGGGAGCATGTTAGAGCGACGCTAAAGACCGAGCCAGTATCGCTTGAGAACCTGCATCAGGCGCTGATGTTTGTATCTGCGAAGATGGACATACCTGTTAGCTCATGGATAAAGAACAGCACCCTGCTGCGAAGGGCACTCTTCCAGAAATCCTTGCTTGCCAATGGCTAAGGTTCCATGCATTGCAGTTCCGTATCAACGCCTCCAATTATGGAGAATTCCCTGGTCTCGCGTTTCTTTGCGCTAAGCACAAGCATTTTGTACATCTTGCCTTCCAGAAGCCCTTCCGCAACGACGCGCCCTTTTGCATCAGTCACCCCTTCAAATACCGTCTCGCCAACATAAATCATGCGTACTGCCGCGCCTGCTTTCGGAGCTGCATTCTCAATCACTGTTATAACAGTTGCCTTGGCATGCCTTTTGCCCACCTTTGCCTCTGGCTGCGCTTCGACATGACCTTGGGAAAACATCACCTCTACGAATACCGATCCCTTTGGTACACGCATCCCGTCTTCTATGGCAATGTAGCTAACAGCGCATCTCCCCTGGGGCAGACCCTTCAACTTGTCAGTAACCAGCCTGCCTTCCTCCTCGCCGAAGACAAGATCGCCGCACGCGTACTTCGCCACATCTGCACTCTGCCTGAAATATACCTTTGTCTGGCAGAGCCGCCTTATTCCTGGGCTTATGTCAGTTACGCTGTGCGCTATGAGCATCAGCCCTATCCCCTTTTTCCTGAAGTCCTGTATTCGCTGCTCAAGGTCAAGGGTCGCTGCCGATTCACCCTCCCTGTCCAGCATCAGCTGTGCCTCTTCGATGCACATCAACATCCTGAGCTCATCATTGCCGTTGGTGTCTAGCATATCAGCAAAACCGTATGCCTGGTTCAGTATCAGCGCATAGAAGAACGGCTTCATGCTGTTGCTAACCAGTGATAGGTCAAATACTACCCCTGTTCTCAGCAGGCCCGAAAAGTCCTCTCCATCGCAATAGGCAAACTGCGGATTCATCAACAGCAGCCTGAGGTTCTGCAGCGCTGCCATTACATTCTCGCCGTGCTTTGTGAGTTTAACACCAACATTGCTCCTTTTGCCATGCTGCTCTATTACTGCATTCTCAATGCACGCGTAGACTTCAGCAGGATCAGGGGATACTGTAGCCGCATAAGACTTCCTGAATGCAGAAAGCAGGCTTTTCTCCAGTGAATTCTTATATGGGCCTGCATTAGATGCTGAGGATATGAGCATAGCTAGGTTTTCGTAAAACCGTTCAATGTTTATTCCAGAATCGCACTTGAAGAAATTCAGCCTCACAGTTCCGTCATAAAGCTTGATTACCCTGGCGCCCACGCTCCTCCCAAAGGCGTTCCACTCGCCAGTCGGGGATAACACCACAATACTCGCATCCGATTCCCTGGAAAGCTGCCTTATCAAGTTCATTGCAGTGGCAGTCTTGCCCGTTCCGGGAAGCCCAGATATTATGGCTCCGAGGTTGAAGGTTCTATAGTCCAAGTGCAGGGTCTCGCCCCTTCCTGTAACCGATCCATGCAGGTATTCTCCCAACTCAATGTTGCCGCCACCGCAGCCATATCTTGTCGTGATAGTGCCATGCCTGGTTATCCGTTCCGAGAAAGAGAGATACCCTGCGGCGCATGCATGGGAGAGCGGAAGCGCATCCGCATGCTTTGCGAACTCATACGCTTCATTAACCGAGCCAACATTTATCCCGCGATTCTCGAAAACGAAAAGATTTGCCTTAATATACTCGTTGACCTGCGCATTGTTCTCAAAGATGATGCTTACCCTATACGCAACTCCGTTCCTCATCGATGCCGCATTCAACGACTCGAGAAGAGAGAGCAGCATTCTTCTCTCATCAGATTCGTAGAAAAGCTCCATCTGCATCGAATCCGTAGCAGATGGCGATCCATTCCTGCTGCCGAGGTTCCTGGTAAGCCGTATGCTTTTCCTGCTGGCCATTTCCTCGACCCTCAGCCTTGCGGCGTCTACCTGCTCTGCAGAGGCCGGCACGAATGAGACAAGAAACATTGCGCCAGAATGCGAGAGTATGCTGTAAAGCTCCCTAAAAGTCTCCAAGACCCTTCCGTCCCTGTCCATGCGCGTAGCAGAATATCCTACTGCATAGCGTGGAAGACTGAGCCTGCGCCATGCAATGTTTTCCTCATGCATGCCTATACCTGCCACTGCGTGCTTTATGCGTACATGCGCATCAGCATCCTCAAATGCCACATATGTCTTGCTTTCCTTGAAGTCATGGCAGAGCATGAACTGCGAGCCGAGCATGGCTCCGAGGAAAGCTTCAAGGTCCATCTCTGTAGGAAGCGAATCTATCTCGTAGGTGTGCAATACCATAAAATCAGCCAAGCATAACTATCAGGACCAGTATCAGCACGTTGAGTGAGGCGAGCACGAAGACACGAACAGGATCTACCTTGTCAATGCTCCTTCCTTTAAACAAAACCGCCGAAATAAGCGCAACAGCCAATACTATGGCAAGCGCCTGGATTACTGTGCCAAGGTTCAGGATGAGACCCACAGACAAAACAGAAGACGTAACTCCTATTACGGAAGACGCAAAGAGCGCATGCCTCCTGCGCGAAGAGCCTGCATATATGCTCCTGTCAAGGTTCATCCAATCACCACCCTTACCGATACGGATATGAGCAGCAGGGCCAGCAGAGATATGCCTTTCGCTGCCAGCAAGTCTGCTTCCCTGGTTCTTCCTACAAGCCTGCTTACTATTGTGGCGTCTATAAGAATCGCTGAGCCTATTGCGCTCGCATTTATCGCAGCTTCGGCAAGACCCGATACCCAAAACATCAAGATTCCTTGCCGAGCTTTACTGCGCACCTAGAAAGAGAACAATACCTATTGTACCGCTGAATATATACGCTTTTCTCCTGTTTACTTCTTCTCTTCTTTCCTTGCGTACTCTTCCCTTATGACAACCATGCGGATCCCTGGCATGTACTCAAGGATTGCGTTTACGGTTGCTGTCTTGTTGACAAAATAGTCCGCATTCTTTTCTATACTATCCTTGAATAGGAGCTCTGCTGTATCATTCTCCGTCTTTACCGAGTCTGCTCTCAGTCCGCTCATCTCAGCCAATGCGGCTATGCGCTCCTCCTCCTTATCTACTTTAGAGACAACCTTTACCTCATATGTCAGTCTCTCTCCCGCGAGGGGATGATTTGCGTCTACTGTAACTCTGCCAGAGTTGACAGCTGTTATTACGGCAACAGTTCCGTCAAGGTCTATCTGCATGCCAGGCCTAGGGTCTATATCCCTCTTCTTGAAATCAGATGCATGCATCACTCGCACAAGCTCCGGGTTCCTCTCCCCAAACGCCTCCTCTGCTGAGACTTCAATCTTCCTGCTCTCGTTGATCCCCATCTCCCTGATGGCCTTTTCAAGGCCCTTTATCACAGTGTGCTTGCCTATTATGACAAGGCTAGGCCCATATGCCCTGTCTTTGTTATAAATGTCATTCTTCTCCGCAACATCCTTCTGCGTGGTGTAAACCATTGCCCCATCAGAAGCCCTCCATGCGCTATACTCGACCTTTATGAAATCTCCATTATTGAAGCTCACAATATCACCAATCATGCCGCAAACGATGCAACCGTGCCTAAAGCGCGCTACGATATGCCAACCGAAAGCATATTAATTGTGCAACATAAAGTATAAAAATGGTGCCACATCCAGCGAGCTCCCTTCTGCTGAAGCGCACCACAAAGTGGTTATGTGAACAAGCTGACAATGGTAATAATATCGATCTTTCTGGCAGCTATATTCATAGTGTCTTATTCCTCTATAGGGTTAAACATAGGCCAGACAACGAGCACAACAACGGTAAAGGTGCAGCCAACGGCATTTGCGACGTCTGATGCAAACGCAGTCGTCACCGGGTTCTCCCCCTCACTCAACATAACTGTTGCGTGCAAGAACTCCACGCTTGCGTCATCAGTCTTTTCCTACATGTCCAACAGCCTTGCGCTCCTCGAGGCAAACAACTCCGTATCGATATTTTTCCCTATACAGCACAACATCTCCATAGAATCGGGCAATGCCAACACGCTGCAGATATATTTGTACGAACACTCAAAGCTTAATGCAAGCGCCTCTGCCTGTGCCGCTTTCTATACTGGGGAAATAGTGCAGCTGCCATCCACGATGACTTTCACAGTTGGGACTCAGAAGGTACCTGTGATACTGCAGAACAGCAGCAGGTATTACACGCTGCCGGTTACTCTCTCGCAGAACCTGAGCATGTCCATACCAGTAAAGGTATCTGCGCTACTGACTCAGAACGGATCAATATACGGGAACCTCAGCGTGAGTAGAACCTAGGTGTGGCCGTGGCGATAAGCGAGGAGACGATTGGCCTGGCAAGGAAACTTGCGCTTAAGAACGCCATCGATTACGGAAGCGCAAAGGAAGGCGCAATAATCTCTAAGGTGCTTGCGAGGCACCCCGAACTGAAGCCCTACATGGGGGAACTCTCCCAGGCTGTTAAGGCTGTAGTCTCCGAGATAAATCTGATGGACAGGAAGGTGCTGGAGTCCGAGTACTCGAGGTATGCTGGAGAGTTCGAGAGCCTGGAGAGGGAGAAAGCAGAGAAGTCCTCTAGGCACAGGTTCGGCATTGAGGGCGCGGAGAAAGGCAAGCTTGTGACCCGGTTTCCTCCGGAACCCAGCGGCTACATGCACATAGGCCATGCGAAACCCCTGTTCATAGAAGACGAGCTGAGACGCGCCTACGACGGAAAGCTCTTTCTCTATTTCGACGATACCAACCCTGACAACGAGAAGCAGGAATTCGTCGATGCATTCATTGAAGACCTGAAATGGCTGGGACTTTCTTTCGACAGGGAATATTATGCCAGCGATAATCTGGAAATGCTGTATGGGTATGCCCTCGAAGCGATAAAGCGCAAAGGCGCATATGTATGCACCTGCGGCGGCGAAGAGATCAAGAAGGGCCGGCTCTCCGGCATTGCGTGCAGGCACAAGTCACAGCAAGTAAGCGAGAACGAGGGGCTATGGAAGAAAATGCTTGAAGGATCTTTCGGAGATGGCGAGGCAATACTGAGGTGGAACGGTGAGATGAAGGCTGCAAACACATCCATGAGGGATCCGACGCTCTTCAGGATAAAGCACGCCGTGCACTACCGCCAGGGGGAAAAGTATTTCGTCTGGCCAAATTACGACTTCTGTACACCTGTCATTGACTCTGTCAACGGCATAACAGACGTAATAAGAAGCAAGGAGTATGAGATGCGTGATGAGCTGCATCTTGCCATCCTTGACCTCCTGGGGCTCAGGAAACCGCGGATAACGAGCATATCCCGGCTTGAGATAGCAAACAACGTCACCTCCAAGAGGAAGATAAGGTCCATGATAGCAGATGGATTGATAACCGGATGGGATGATCCCAGATTGGTTACCATACGCGCGCTAAGGAGAAGGGGCATAACCGCCCAGGCGATAAGGGAATTCGCGCTGAGCTCCGGAATGGGCAAGTCCGAGAGCACAGCTGAAATGGAATCGCTGCTCAGCATGAACAGGAAGCTTATAGACGCAACGGCAAAGCGCCTGTTCTTCATAGAGGATCCAATGGAAATGGATGTCTCGAATACAGGGGGCGTTACGGTCTCCATGAAGCTATATCCGGGCAGCGGCAACGATTACAGGAATTACACGGTGAAGGGAGAACTATTTATAAATGCTATGGACGGAAAGGTACTTCATAAAGGCGACACAGTAAGGCTCAAGGATGCATTCGACGTTGAAGTATATGACGTCGGAAAAAGGGTAACGGCAGGATACAAGGGCGACAATCCGGGCAAGCTGTCACGCATTCAATGGATTACAAGAGATGATGCAGTGAAATGCGAGCTATTGATAATAGGCAACCTCCTGAAGGGGGAGGAGTTCGACAGGGAGAGCATAAAGCGCATCAGCGGCTACGCTGAAGGCTATTCATCTGGGCTAAGGCGCGGAGACATAGTGCAGTTCGAGAAGCTTGGCTACTTCAGGCTTGATGACAAGGAAAAGATGGCGTTCATATCATTGTAGGTGTTATGTTGTCCAATCTCTTGATTAATAGCGAGAAACCCTCTGCCGACACGAAGCATGATACGTTTGAGGGGAACATACTCAAGAATGTCATAAGGGAAGCATGGAAAGAAGGCTTCCCGTCAAAGGAGAAGGACGGCAAGGAGAAGAGCAAAGAGGCAGTCTACGAGCTCGATGAGCATGCAATGAACATGCGAAGGATACTCAGCTCGTATGAGTATGAGATTGCAAGCATGCCGATAGTTGTGGCCAACACTGCCCGAATGTCACGGGAAGAGAGGAAGCAATATCTTGCGCACCTGGAGGCCATAGCACTGGGCAGCACCCATCTTTTCGGACCGGAGTTCGCGAGCGTAATGATGCTTGGCATGCCCAAGAAGGCAAGGGACCATCACTCCGCATCGCGCTATACCTCGCTGCTGCTCAAGAGGCTTGAGAAGAGGCAGAACCACTACCGCGTAAGGATCTCCAAGGAAGGCGAATCTATGCAGAACGCATCTGCAAGGCTGATACTTCATAGCTCCAGCATCTTCCGGTTCTTCAGGAAGAGTAAGATTACCTCGCTCAAGCGGGTTATAGAAATAAGATCCTCAAGGATACGCAAGTTCGAGACCAGGGCCGATAGGTATTCCTACTTGCTCCAGAAAGTCAGGGAGAAGTCAAAGGCAGGCTCATAGCCTAGTTATTCCTTCCGCTATGTCCTTAGATATGTCAACAAGTTCTGCGTTCTCGCAAGGTATCGTATTGGTGCCGTAGATCTTCCTTACGCCCTCCTCGCTCATCCTGTGGTGCGCATCGTCTGACATTACAAGGTGCACTGCAGCTGCTATTACTGACTCTGCACCGCGGGAATATGCGAAATGGGAAGAAAGCGCTATGGTGCCACCAGTGCTTATCACATCATCGACTATGATTACCTGCTTGCCGTCGAAGCGCTCGGAAGGCACGTTCCTTATGTGCGCCGCACCGGTTATCTGGTCACGCTCCTTGTCCACATGCGTATACCCGCATCCCAGTATCGCGGCTGCGCTCTTCGCCAGCTCAAGGCCACCCCTATCCGGAGCAAGCACATACGGATCTTTCAGGTTCTTCGCAGCAGCCTCTATCAGCGTCCTAACCGGGCTGATAGCTACCGCCCTGCCCTTGAATGCAGAAAGCGGGTCTGTCTTATGAGGCTGCACTGTCATTATCGCATCAATGCCGGACTGGCCCAGCATCCTCATTACTATCTTGGCGTTTACAGACTCGCCCTCTGTGAAGCTCTTGTTCTGGCGCATATACGCAAGGTAAGGTATCACGGCCTTTATGCTTTTCACCTTCATCTCCTTCAGCGCATCCGCAATGAATAAAAGCTCCATGATGTGCCGGTCCTGCGGCGCATAGGTGGACTGCACTACAACTATGTCCTCTCCATATGCATTGAACGGCACCTTTGCCGCGAACTCGCCGTCCGGGAATTTCTTAAGCTCTATGGCCGAATACTCTACGCCGAGCAGGCCAGCAATGGCCCTGCCCATGCTGCCTGCAGCCGATCCTCCAAGAACCCTCATTAGAAAACCTACATTTCGTTTAGCCTGTTTATCCTTCTTGCATGCCGTTCCTCGCCGCTGAATTTCGAGTCAAGCCATGCATCAACAGCGCTCGTTGCTTCTGATACGCTGCTTATCTGCCCTGCCAGGCAGAGCACATTTGCATCCTGGTGTTCCCTGGCCCATCTCCCGGACTTCTCATTCCAGCAGAGGGCAGCGCGAATTCCCTTCATCTTATTTGCAGCTATGCACATGCCGTGTCCCGAGCCGCAGATCAGTATGCCCATGCCTTTCCCTTTCAGCGTTTCCTTGCATACCTCTCCGGCATAGTCTATAAAATCGTCATCCTTGTCATAGCCAAAAGGGCCTACGTCAAGGGTCTCGCATCCCCTGCCTGCGAGGTGCTCCTTTATGGCTGACTTCAGCAGGAATCCCCTATGGTCGCTGCCTATATACACGACTATCCTGCTCATCTGCACCACAACAGCAATAGGATTTATGGCTAAGATATAAATATAAGTCTAATATGTCATTTCATTAGCAATGAACAAATACTATCTCATAGAGATGTTCGAGCCCACGCTCCTGTACGGACTCTCCCTTGCGGTGCTTGGCGTCTCTGCCGCTTATTATTACGGCCACTTCTCCTTACTTTATGCAGTGTTGGTCATAGTCGGCGTGGTACTAGCGCAGATCTCTGTTAACGTCATAAGCGACTATTTCGATTATGCCAGCGGCCTGGACAAAGAGCTGGCGAAGAGGAAATCAGACGAACTCAGCGGCGGAAGTTCCCTCATAGCAAAAGGGCTTATCAGGCCCGGCACTACGCTTGCCGCGGGCCTTGCCACGCTTGCTGTAGCAGCTTTAATAGGCATATACCTCTTGCTTGCAAGGGCCTACATCCTGCCAATAATTATAATAGCTGCGCTCTCGATCTTCATGTACGCGCGATACATTAAAAGAGTGCCGTATCTCTCCGAGGTTCTCTGCTCATTCAACTACATACTCATCTCATTCGGCAGCTTTATCGTTCTTGCCGCTGCATCATCCCTGACATATGGGCTCCTCTTCTCGTTTATCCCTGCAGGCGTAATGCTCGGCGGGAACGCCCTGTTCGTGAATTCCGTGCCTGACAAGGACATAGACAGGAAGTACGGTGCAAGGCACACTGCGATAATGCTGAAGACAAGCAAGAACATAGGACTTTACTACCTTGTTATGCAATCAATCGCATTCATGATCCTTCTTGCAGGAATATACATAGGCGCTGTGCCTTTCCTGGCAGTCGCATGCTTCATTGCAGTGCCGGTAACATACTATGTGTTCAACGGCCTGTACAAGGGCAATTCAAAGAAGTACGGGGCATATCTCAGCGCGCATACGCTTGCGTCGTTTGCCCTTGCCATAATCTTATCAGCATCATACTTATTGGCAATATGAAGTGACTCGCATGAGCAAAAGAATAGACAAAATATTCACAGACGTGGCAAAGGGTTATGACCGTGTCAATACGGTCTCGAGCCTGGGCATCATCAAGCTCTGGCGCAAGGATGCAGCTTCGCAGGCAATGATAGGCAAGCAGAGCTACAAACTGCTCGACATAGCAACCGGCACGGGGGAGCTTCCCCTGGAAATATTAAGGCTAGCCGGGAAGAGGGGCAAGGACATAAGCATAACAGCGATGGACTTCAACAAGGGCATGCTCTCGGTTGCAGAGAGAAAGGCCAGGCGGCTGGGCCTTGACATCGCAATAGAGCGCGGCGATGCCATGAAGCTTCGCTATCCGGACAACAGTTTTGATGTAGTCACCTCTACGTTTGCTCTGCGCAACGTGGACAGCCTGGAGAAGTTTGCCAGCGAGGCAAGGCGCGTGCTCAAACCCGGAGGTAAGTTCGTCTTCATGGATATGGGCAGGCCCGACACTCCGCTGAACAGGGCAGTCATTCGCGCATACTGGGGCGCAATCAGCTGGATAGGCGCTCTCGAGGATAAGAATGCATTCGACTGGCTTGTGTATAGCACCAGCAGGTTCGACAAAGCCAACTTCGTGAGGGTACTAAAGGGAGCTGGGTTCAGGAACGTGAGGCTTGGTAAAGAAATAACCGGAGCCGCATTCATTGTTACCGGAAACAAGTAGGTGCGCTGTTGGACAAGGAAAACATGGCCATGTATTCCGAGGCTCACGAGAGCTATGACCTCACGAACCATCTCCTAAGCTTCTTCACCGATTCGTCAGTGAGGAAGAGAGCCGCAAATGAGGTTCTGAAGACGAGGCCCGGAAAGGTGCTTGACATAGCAACAGGTACTGGCGATACTGCAATGCTCGTGGCTAAGGCCGCGCAAGCAAGAGGCCAGAAGGTTGCTGTAACAGCGATGGATGCAAATATTCGCATGCTCTCCACTGCCAGGGCCAAGGCCCGGAAAGAAGGCCTTGTCAACGTGCATTTCGAAGAAGGCGACTCCTCAAGCCTAAGATATCCAGACGGCTCATTCGATGCGGTGGTGTGCACCTTCGCGCTTAAGAACCTTGACATTGAGAGATTCGCAAGCGAGTCCTACCGCGTGCTGAGGAAAAATGGCATACTGGTCATAGCAGACATCTCTGCGCCCCAAGGCCTGCTCAACAGGGCAATGTTCCGCATATACCTGGGATACATGAGCCTGTTCGGATGGCTCACCGGAAAGAAGCTCTACAAGTGGCTCCCGGGAAGCACCAACTCATTCGACAAAAGTAAATTCCTCAAGGTTCTCTCGGCAAAGCGCTTCCATAAGGCAAGGAGCAGCGAGTTCTTTTTTGGAATAACATATATACTAACTTACATAAAATAGAAATGATGAGGAGCAGAAGGGTTCACCGCACCGGCCAGGTCTTTCTCACTAACCAGCACATAGCTGAGATAGAGGCCGAGCATGCGATAGGGAAGACAGTGCTTGAGATAGGCCCGGGCCCTGGCATGCTTACAAGGGCACTGCTGAAGAAAGCAAAGAAAGTCATAGCGGTTGAGAAGGACAGGATGCTCTATAATTCGCTTGAAGCAAGAATAAGGTCCAAGAAACTCAAGCTGATCAACAAAGACTTCCTTGACATATCAGAAGAAGATCTCGGCCCTGGCCAGATAGACATCATGATAGCTAACATTCCATACCAGCTCTCCAGCAACGTCATCGAATGGCTCTCCAAGAAGCGGATGCAGGCCGTGCTCTGCCTGCAGAAGGAATTTGTGAACCACATGCTGGCAAAGGAGGACACCCGCGAATATTCGAGACTCAGCGTAATAACTGCGCTCTCATTCCGCGTTACCAAGATACTCGACGTGCCGAGGGGCAATTTCAGGCCTATTCCACTAGTCGATTCTTCTATAATATACATCAAGCCTTTAGGCACAGCTATCGACGGGAAAGCCATGTCAGTCATCAGTGCGCTCATGCAGCACAAGAAGAAGACCATAAGGAGTGCGATGATAGACGGCAGGGGCTCCTTCGGGAAGACAAAAGATGAGATGTCAAGAATAATGGAGACGATAAGCATGAAGGACCAGCGGGTCTTCAAGCTCCGGCCGAATCAGCTATCCGAACTCTCAACCGAGATCGCCTCCAGAATCTGATCCTGCCTGAATATATAAACACTCATGTATACATGCACGAGAAAACGTACAGGCAAATATCTAACTCAGATGACGTATATGAAGACTTATCAAGACTAAAGGATGGCGAGCTCCTAATGACAAGGGATAACGACTTCAGCTGCCTCAAAGACGAGAAGATAAGATATCTCTAGATATCGCATTCAGAAAGAGTACTTGGCCTCCTGCACCTCTTCCAAGAAGACCGCTTTACTCACCTTTTCCTTAAAAAGTTTCTCGGCCTTCCTCGACCCGTCCTTACCAAGGACCATCTTGTAATGCATGGGTATGTATTGTGCAGCCTCGATGGCTTTTGCAGCATCTATCGCCTGGTTTACATCCATTGTATAAGTACCGCTCATCGGCAAAAGCGCAATGTCTACTTTTAGGCCCTTCATCTCCTCTATGAAGTCAGTGTCGCCAGGATGGTAAAGCAACTTTCCATTCACATTTATTATGTAACCTACCCAATCGTTCTGTCTTGGATGCTTGTCCAGCCTCTCCTTCACTACATTGTATGCGGGCACCGTCCTGAATTCTATGCCCAATGCACTATACTTCTTGTTAGGCTCAACCCCTGTGGCCTTTCCGACAGGCACCTTATCCACTATCTCTTTCGGAACAAACACTAGCGTATTCTTGTCAGCCACTTTCCTTATGCTCTCTACGTCGAAATGGTCGAAATGCGGATGCGTTACAAGGATAATATCGGCATGATCCCTGACGCTGTCAAGCTTAAACGGGTCTATGTACACGTTCTTTCCCTTTATCCTGAGCAGGAATGATGCGTGCCCTATCCATTCTATGTCTTCCATTAATACACCACGCTGTACTTGTGTAGACTTGTGTAGTATATCAATAACAAGAAATATTAAACTGTAGGAGAAGGGCAGCATGCGCGCAGAAAGCCTTTTATCCTTTGTTTGGGAGATGGAAGCATGGCAAACAAGCAGTATGTCTGGATGGATAACAAGTTCATTGAGTTCGGAAAGGCCAATGTGCATCTTCTTACGCACTCGCTGCAGTATGGCAGCGGGGTCTTTGAGGGAATACGTGCCTACTCTACAGACAAGGGTCCTGCAATCTTCAGGCTTGGCGAGCACTCAAGAAGATTCATGCGCAGCGCCAAGATAGTTGGCATGGACCTGGGCATGGGCCAACGCAGGATCGAGGAAGCGATAATATCTATAGTAAAGAAGAACAGGCTCCAGAGCTGCTATATACGGCCGTTCGCTTTCTACAATGACAACAGGATAGGGCTCTCCGTCCTGGGAAAGAAGGTGAGCGTCGCCATTGCCGCTCTCGAATTCGGGAACTATTTCACTGACAAGGATAAAGGAATAAGGTGCAAGATCTCGTCATGGCAGAGGATGAACTCGTATGTGCTGCCGCCAGAAGCCAAACTCTCTGGAAACTATGCAAACTCGATACTCGCATCGCTTGAGGCAAAGCTCTCCGGAAGCGATGAGGCAATACTTCTCTCCCCAGACGGATATGTGGCAGAAGGCCCGGGCGAGAACATCTTCCTTGTAGAGGATGGCAGGGTGCTGACCCCGTCCAAGGATTCCGACATACTGCTAGGCATAACACGCGACTCCATGCTGAAGATAGCGGAATCGATGGGCCTGGAGACCGAGGAGCGCATGATCCACAGGGAGGAACTCTACACATGCGATGAGGCATTCTTCACCGGAACTGCTGCGGAGATAACCCCGATAGTGTCAGTGGACTCGAGGAAGATTGGCAATGGAAAGCAGGGCCCGATAACGAAGATGCTTGCGGACAAATTCTCCGGAATAGTGCATGGCAAGGAGAGCGAATATGCACAGTGGCTCACCTACGTGTGAACCAGGCATTCGCAGAAAATTCTTATAAAGAGCCATATCCAAGCAACTATCAGTAGATTGATATGGCTGGTACAGTAACGCGAGCAATTGGCACTGGGAAAGTTTCGAGGGCTCCCGAAGATGCGCTGCCTGCGCCCAGGGTTGAAGCCGCTCCTGGAGCAAGGTCCTGGGAGGCTCCTCTAACCATGGAAGAGATCGATACTGCCAGGAAGTACCTCCCTCCGAGGGAATTCAGGTACCTTACCGACCTGATCGCTGACCGAGCCGAGTATGCCGAGAGACGTCCAAACGACGAGCACGCGGAATTGAAAGCCAGCCTCAAGTTCGGCCCTAAGATACGCGGCCTGTACGTGCTGGCAGAAGAGCTCAAGAAGATAAGCGAGAGGAAGAGAATGATTGAAGCTGCAGTGCGCAAAGAGGGCAGGGATCTCTTGCGTGTTAACTCTGTAGAGGATGCTATGAACAAAACGTTCTCTCCTGAAAAGCCTAGAGCAGCTTCAGCCCCGAAGTGAACACGTCTATCTCACTGCTTCTCCAAGGCCCTATCCCAAGCGCGGTAACCGTGCCAGGAGGCAGTTCAGTAAGGCCCGCATCTGTGACCAGGGCGCACGGTATCTTCTTATACTTGAACGCGTCCGAGAGTCTCTTCAATGCCTCTTCGCTCTCCACCTTAAGCACTATCTTCTTCTCTCCTGCAGCTATCCAGGCACTTGCAATCTTTCCGTCAGTCTTTACAGCTTCAAGGTAGCTCATCAGCGAGGCATGGGATCCCTGTGCGACTGTCTTTCCCAGTCCCATATTGAGATCCTTCCTTATGATTATGACTTGCTTGAGTTCCTCTCCTCTCTCCATGGTTAGCCTTTCCAAAGGAATCTATTTAACCTTTTGCAGACTCCTTGCGCATGCTGACATGCTTATATATCAATTGTAGCAATATATGATGCAATGGGCATAAGCAACGTGAATCGTCTAACCACTCCTGTTCGTCAATCGCTGTACTGGCTGCAATTAAGGTCCTCTGCAACCGGGATAACAAGCCAAATTACGCGTTTTCTACGCTGTCTAGTGAACAGTCATGGAACAATTGACGAACAATATGTTAACAAAAAGTTAAACATTGCGGAGGATTTAAAAACCTTACATTTCCTTATTAAAACCGAATATTAAGTGATAGAATGAAAAGTCTAAACGCGAAGAGAATAGCCGCGGTAGCGGCCAGTTTGGTAATGGGTCTTGCTGTTGCAGGACAGGGCGTTACGTTTGGTAACGTGCCAATAATAAACAACCAAGGGCAACCAGTAGTGCAGATTGTCGTGGGACATGCGGCAGCGCCTTCCGACGGAGTGGTTGCGGCTAACATAGCTGCAGTCATAGGAAACCTCGCGCTGACTACGCAGAATGTCACCGCAACAGTTACAAACGCGAATAGCGTTCTGAGCTGCGGCGGAACACCTACGTGCAAGATAACAAACCAGCAGGTCTGGCTCGGAGAGAAGGGCTTGTCTGCGCCTAGCGGATCGTATGGATTCCAAGCGCTGATAGGTTCTGTCCTCAACAGGGCAGTCCAGCTGAACGCTCTGCAATACACAAAGTCATTGCAGACATCTTCGGCGCAATACGCATATCCAGAGTCAACATCATTGACAGCATCTCCTGCTGCAAGCCCGTACACAAGTGCGGGAAGCGTGCCTACATCAACATCAGTAGTATATAACTACAATGGTGGCGGAGTCACGTTTAGTTCATTCACACAGAGCAGCAGCGACAACCTGCTTCAGATAACGAGCACGCAGCTCCCTGCTCTTGCGAGCAACTTTGGGGGAAACGGAGAGAGCGAGGAACTCTGGCTGACAGGATTCCCTGTATTCAACCAGCAATCCGGAGTGAACAACTTCCAGCTCCTAAACACTGGCGGTGCATATGAGGCAACGTTCTCAAAGCCTATACAGAACACCTCGACTAACGGCGCAACAAACATAAATGTGCCAATCCAGCTGCTCGGAGAGAACTGGACAATAGTCAATGCAACCGGCAGTAAGACAACCGTAGCTAACCAGAACGTAGAACATGGCGGATCCATGTGGCTGGCATCTTCACTGACGCCTCTCCACACAGTATATGTGGGCCAGAACGTATCCAACTCAAGCGTTGGTGGATTCAACGTCCAGGTTACTGACTTGGGTCAGCCTAACTCGAATGGCTTGTCCAATGCGGCCCTCAACGTCTACTACGACGGCGTTCTCACTAACGTGACGCAAATGGCTCCATTCACGACACAGAAGTTCAATGTCACTGGACATGTACTCTATGTGCACGTGAACCAGACATTTGCCGGATTGTATGCATACCAGAAGTGGGCCAAGGTTCAGCTCTACTCCAACCTGGTTCAGGTAAGGGATGGTTCAGCCTTCAACCAGACTGGAGACAAGGGATGGGACGTAAACCTGCTCTGGACAAACACATCAACGAGCGGATATGGTGACGCACTTCAGGGCATAGTGATATACAACACTTCCCCTACGACATTGTCTCCTGGACAGGGTTTCACCTTCATACCGAACCCTGCAAGGTACAAGGTAACATTCGTTGGTGACACGCTGGGCAACAACTACGACCCTGTGACATTCTCGACGAGCTACCAGGCAACCGAGCAGTACACTGACAACCTCGGCTCAACTGCAACCTATGTTGGCGCAACAGCTGCAGGCGCAACAAACGTAACAGAACCTGCACAGCTGCTAACAGTGACAAGCCAGATACCGAACGCATTCACGTTCGCTGGAACGTCGAGCAGCAGCGTAACATATGACCTGACTCCATATGTCTTCAGCCAGGTTGCAAACGGGCTTACCGGAGGCAATGCTCTAACGGTGGTGCTCGCGTATACAGCTGGCAATGGAATTGCAGGCAACTACATTACACCGACCCACCAGCTCCAGGTTCAGGTACTCGGTACAACCAATACGGGCTCTGGCGTACAGGGAACGGTAACGTTCACCTCGAACAGCGCGACTGAGAACCTTGCAACGACCGGCATGTACAACGTAACTGGAATAAAGCTGATCCCTTCGGGTCCGCTCCCTCCAGGAGGGTTGAGTGTGACGGTTGAAGGAGCTTCAAACTCGCTGGTGAATCTGGCAAAGCTGATAAACGCAGCAGGACCTACGGTGCTCTACTCGGTCTCAGGCAAGAACTATCCTTACGAGGAACTTGCATCGGGCAACACTGTGAACTACAACCAGCCTGGGCAGCCAAGCCAGCCATTCACTGTCGCGGCTAATGCCACAGGAACGCAGCCTAACGTGGGCGTAGGGCAGTACTTCACATATACTGTGAACGAACTTGCTGTGCCAACAAACTCGCTTGCAGAGGATCAGCTAAGCTTTGGTCTCTTCAACAACACTGGAGGGAACACTGCGGAGCCGCTCTTCCAGGTGAACTACACGGCAGCAGGTGCGCAACACAACAACGTGACGTACACCAGCTCAACTGGCGCAGGCTCATTTGCAGTGAGGTCAGGCTTCAGAACAGAACGCGGAAGCACTGTGGCATCAATCACGCCAACGACCGATACATTCGATCTGGCTAAGACTGTAGACACATTGCAGTTCGTGGTAGGACCTGTCACATCGAGCAACACGGCACTCTCGACAACGACTAACTATGGTCCATACACTGTCGGGCAGACAACCAACATAGCAAACGTGACAATAGCGCAGGTGAACGCAAGCTGCACGTTCTCAAGCACCACTTGCACAGTGGTAGGAACGAACGCACTTGTAGCAACACCTTCAGTCACGCAGGCAGTTGTCTCAAGCCACCTGAACACCGTGAACACGCCAATCGCAGTACTTGACACGAACGCGAACAACGCCTCATCGTTGGTCGTAGTGGGAAGCGCATACGTGAACTCTGTCGCAGGACAGATCTTCGCAGCCAACCCTCAGTTCGCATCGAGCTTCGACAATGGCGGCGCGAGCGGGCCTAACGCAGTAACAGTGCAGGCATTTGGGAACAAGATACTGGTAGCAGGATACACGGCCAACCAGACCGTAACTGCAGGAAACCAGTTCATAACCCAGCTCCTTGCAGCTGCAGGCAAAGCCTAAACAGTAGCTACAAACAGCGATTAAGCAAACTGGGGCCCTTCGGGGCCCCTCTTTTTTCTTTTATATTTAACAACCATCCAGCGTGAGCACTTATCTTCCAGCATAGCCGTATACGTCGGTATTTTACCCAAAAATGTCATAGAATGTCCAGATACCTTTTTATATATTCCTGACGAATAGAGAGTGATTGGATGCGACCTCTGATCATACTGCTTGCGCCGTTGCTGATACTGATTGCCATGGCTATGCCTGCAGGAGCTACATCTGCAGGAGTGACAGCACTGCTTAGGTCCTACTCGGTGCCCAACTCGCTAATAAGCAATCTTGTTCAAGTAAACATAACCTATAACGGAACGGGCTATGCGGCACTCTACGACTCCGGCCAGCTCAACTTCGTTGTTGATACTGCTACCAACTCCTTCGTCGTAAGCCAGCAGCAGATATTCTCCATAATAAGGAATTACACGGTCAGCAGCAGCTTCTCCGATGCTAACATGTCCGGGCTCTCCGGCACTATGCACAAATACATGCAGACTGCTTCTGCCCCCCTCGCCGACTGCGTTGCAGAGACCGGTCTCTCCAACCCCGGGGCAAGCTGCACCCTGCAGAACAATTGCCAGTCCTGCCATACGGTCTCATACTGCAGCAAGGTCCTCCTCTCAGTCGGAGGTCCTGATACGCCTGTAGGAGAAGGATTCATCAATTTCGACGTCAATTACACAGACCTTGAGGCCAGCCTGCTCACATTCTTCGATACCGTAAACACTACAACATCATCCAACTTCGCGGCATCCTTACCTGAAATAAGCTCGTCATTCAACAGCATCTATTCAATAACTACAACGATCTGGAAGAACCCAATCTTCCCTCCAAATGCCAACATAACGCAGTCACAAGTCTCCCAATGCTTTACCGGGCCAGGAGGCACGACGCTTAACAGCTCACTGCCCAACGCGCCATGGTACTGCAACTCTGTGGGCTTCTGCCCTTACCTTACTGTCAAGGACAGCCTGAACGAACCCATATACAGGAACCAGGGATTCAACTTCTCCGTGCTTAACGAGATGCAATACGAGCTCAGAAACATAGAATCGTTACCCGTCTCCAACTCGCAGGTTGAGGCAATTGCAGCTAGCGCAAACAGCGTAACGACCCAGTACATAGAGCCTGTCCTGTCCAGGCAGAAGACCGGCGAACTCGATTCCCTGCTCAATACGTCGCTAAAGGGCTACGGCGCCACGGCAAACGCGTCTGCAACGCTGTTAACACATATAAGCAACGCCTCTCTCGCGGCCTCGCTGGCTGCACTACAGGCAAACTATTCTATACTAACATCGCAATATCTTAACCTGAACATAACCAAGCAGGGCGCCATTGTTGCCAACCAGCTTGCTGTTGTGACTTCTGTATACAAGGCCGCAAATGCCTCGTATTCCTCGCTTGTATCAGAATCGGACAATAACACTGGCAGGATCATAACCCTGGAACTTGATGGCAATGCAAACAACCCGAGTCTCAGCTCGCTCGCATTCATGCAGCTCAGGCTTAATTCCCAGCTCTCCGGCAGGGTCTCCAACACAATAGCAATAAAGACCCAGCTTGATTCGGTCAAGTCTGGCCTAGGAAGCCTGAGCAGCGGCGAGAACCCTCTCATCTCGTTTTCCAGGTCTCTCGGAAGCTCTTCTGCAATGGCATTGAGTCCCATGCTTGGGCTCCCTTACAACGCCGCAGTCTCCCTAGCTCCGGTAACCGCATCGATACCCGCGCTGATAATAGGCATAATCGGGCTAGCGCTCGTAGGAGTTGCATGGTCTGTGATCAAGCCTAAGAAGCAGAATGTGCTTCCTGCGCAGCACAACATGCATCCTGTGCAGAAGCATTTACAGAAACACATAATGAACGGCAAGCTCCTGATAGCCATAGCCGTGCTGCTGGTGCTCTACATCGCCATATCCGTGGGGCTTTCCTTCCTGAACAACGCCAGCGCCCCGATAAGCTCATTCAACAAGGCACTAGCCTCATCAAGCGATGTCGTGCTCGTCCTGAACGGCACCCACACTAGCGGCATGCTAACATGCTACTCGCAGGTCCAGGCAAGGCTCAAGCTTCTCGGAAAGGGCATAATCAATGCAAATATCAATGGCGCAATGTGCACTGTCTCCAACACAACACTGACATCTGGTTCATGCCTAAATGCGTACGCATCAAAGGGCGTTCCGATAATAACACTTACAAACTCTTCAGTTAGCGGTATCAGTGCGTACTCTTTCTATGGGTCCATGCTCACGGAAAGCGGCAACTCGGCAGACCTTGCCAGATGCACAGCAGCCCAAGTAATATAAGCCCTTGTGCCGAAATATAACTGGTAATCATGGCAGAACAGAAAGACACTAAGAAGCAGCAAGCCCCGGCGAAGGCGCCAAGGCAGGCCCAGCATGCGCAGGCAACCAAGGCAGTCAAGGAGCACAAGGTTGATGCACAGGAGAAACAGCCAATTTCAACATACCTGCTTGCTCTGGCAGTCATAATTGTTATAGCGGTAGCTGCAATACTGTTCTATTACGCTGTGCCTGCAGTTACTGGAGTCTCGTTCTCAACATTCAAGACCGGATTCCAGTCGTCTCCGCGCGTGGCGCTTGCAGTCACATACTTAAATCAGACGCAGTTCTCCGCGGAGGTTCCGTGCTACACCACGCTTCTCGAGATCCTCGGAAGGACCAGGCAGGCGAGTACCATAGACTTCCTGCTGATCAACCAGACCAAATGCCAATACTCGCCGACGGGCCTTGGAGCCTCTGCAAGCTTCAAGACGGTCAACGCGAGCTCGTGCATAGAAATAGCCAACAGCGAGCCTGCGATCCTCATAAACTACAGCACCCATAATTCTACCAAGATAACGCAGAGCCACCTATACCTCAGTGCGAATGGCAATTACTTCGCAAGCTGCCCTATCGCAGCAGAGTTCGGATGATCAGACAGGCATGCCGAACAGCACTACTCCAAGGAACTTAAGTATCACTATAAGTAGCACTCCGGGAAGGCCCAATATTGCCGTTATTACTATGACCAGCCAGTTCCATGGTATGCCCAGGCCAAAGATGGAATTAAGAAGCAGTATTGCTATGAATCCAAGTATTATATTGACTATAAGGCCAAGGATGAACTTGCCTAGCTTGAATACAATAAATACGACTAGCACTATGCCTATCAGGAGCAATAAGGCAGAGACTATGCCCGAACCCAGTCCGAATGACATAAGATCACATAAAGAAATGCCCAATGATGCATAAAAAGCTATCTAAACGCGAAAGCAGCCACTCATGCCTGGCTCAGCGTGCCTACTGGAGCTACTGGCAGGCCTTGCGCACTTGTTGCCCCACCGGCAGTTGCGCCGAGCACTGCCTCAAGGCGCCTGTTTATCTCAAGTGTTTTCCTCATGGTCACGGTGTAATTCTTCTCATTCTTCTTAAATTCGCCAAGCTTGACGAAATACCAGCCCTTTCCGTTCATGCGCCATGCAACAAACGTTGGAAAAGAAGTATTCCTCTCCCATTCAAGAAGCTTCAGGAACTGATCCGGGTCAAGGCTCAGGCTCCCGCGGTCCCAGGCCTTGCACTCGATGCATATTGCCTGCCTATCCCTTAGCGCTATTATGTCCGGCCCAAGGGCATTGACTCCGCTGCCCGCAGAGCGTATAACCGAATAGCCCAGTTCATAAAACGTGTTCAGAAGCTCCCTCTCGCTCCTGGCACCCTTGACATACCTGTGCATAAAGCCGCCAGATATGCATAAGCACAGCAGTAATATAAAGCAAATCCTGCCCAGGAAATCGCTTGTCGTCGGGTACGATATAATATTTATTAACCTTTGCATGCATAAAAGCATTAGGATAAAGTCGCATTTCAGCTAGTATAAGAGGTAGGATTATGCTCATTTGTGTATTAAAGCTCGGCATAGAAGAAAGGGCCAAGGAAAGATTAGTTTAGATGCAGCTTATCCTAAGTTGATACTGTGCGGAAGCAGGTTAGAGAAGAGAGCGCTCGCGCAAGGCTGCTCAAGATGCTGGGTTTCCTGGCGGACGGGACGGTCATAGTGGAAGGCAAGCATGACAAGAAGGCACTGGGCGAGCTCGGCATCGATTCGATAACCTATACGTCTGTAGAGAAGGGCAATGTGGTCCCGGATCACAGGAAAACAGTTTACATAGCGATGGACATGGACAAGGGCGGCGAGGAGAAAGCAACCAAGCTCATCTCAAGGCTCCTGTCCGAATACAAAGGCTATGCGATAAACATGGACCTTCCTAAATCAATACTGAGAATGCTAAATGCTAAGTCCGTGGAGCAGATCTGCGGCCCAGCAAAAGAAATTATAGAAGTGGTATAAATGGCAAAAACTTATCTGGAAATCGTAAAATACATGGTAGAGTCGGAGTTCACCATAGACGGCATGGTGGACAAGCCTGACATAATAGGCGCGGTCTTCGGCCAAACAGAAGGGCTTCTCGGAAACGAGCTAGACCTAAGGGAATTACAGAAAAACGGGAAGATAGGCAGGATAGAGATAGAGCTTCAGCCCCAGGGCAACAGGACCCATGGCAAGCTCTACCTTCCAGCATCGCTCGACAGGATAGAGACCTGCATACTTGCAGCGGCCGTAGAGGCTGTAGACAGGGTTGGCCCGTACGAGGCTCAGTTCGCCATAAAGAAGGTGGAGGACACAAGGTCGGAGAAACGGAGGAAGATACTTGCAAGGGCAAAGGACCTTGTAAGGATACTATTGAATACGGAGATACCGGACAGCAGGGAGATTGCAGAACTTGTGCAGTCTGATGTCAGGGCAAGCGAGATCGCGTCATACGGGCCGGAAAACCTGCCTGCGGGGCCAGACGTTGGCAAGAGCGACGAAGTCATAATAGTTGAGGGCAGGGCCGATGTGCTCAACCTGCTTAGGAACGATATAACCAATGCTGTAGCGGTTGGAGGAGCCACGAACAACATACCAAAGACAATAATAGACCTGTGCAACCAGAAGGAAGCCACAATCTTCGCCGATGGTGACAGGGGCGGAGACCTGATCATAAGGTCGCTCATGAATGCTGCCGAGATAGACTACGTAACAAAGGCCCCCGACGGCAAGGAGGTGGAAGACCTAACCCGGAAGGAGATAATAAAGTCGCTAAGGGCGAAGACCCCTGTGGATCAGGCCGCCTCGGACGAGCTGAGACGGCAGCGCCAGGGCCAGTCGTATCAGCGGACCCAGCAGCCTGCACAGGCAAGGCCAATGCCGTCAAATAGCAGCGGCATAAAACCGCCATCGCAACTCAAGGAGCCTTCCCGCGAGAGTACCCTCAAGCCAGCGCCTTCAATAATAAAGTCCATATCTTCCGAAGATGACAAAGGCATACCTGCAATCGAGCCCCAGAGCCTGAAGGAAGGCTCCGCCTCTCCTGCGGCACAGCCTGCCCTGCAATCCGTAATACTCACGCAGCTCTCGAGCGGGCTTGATGAGCTTTCTGGCACGCTTAGGAGCAGAATATATGATCCTGCAGGCAATGTCGTAAAGGAAGTGCCTATCAGGGAACTGTTGGTAGAAGTGCAGGACTCGGAGGGAGCATACGCCATAGTACTCGATGGAGTGATAACGCAGAGGCTGGTCGAACTGGCGCTCCAGAAGGGCATAAAGGCAATCTACGGCAACAGGGCAAATCCATTCCAGAAGAAAGAGAAGGACATAATCCTTTACACTAAGGAGCAGGGAGTGCTCTAGCGCAATGCGATATCTCATTATATCGTCGCATAAGCCCTATTACATAGCGAGTATAGTAAACCGCAACCTTGCGTCAGTGACGCCTCTCCTGCAGATGCCTTATATGCGCTTACCCAACACACCAGCCTTGTAATCTTATTGGCATCTAAACTACTAAATTCAACACACCACAAGGCATATATATCTTATCATGTATATTAATGTTACTACATTACAATACATGTGATGAAATGGATAGAAAAGCCTCACAGAGAAAATATACGACGATAACAATACCGCAACCCCTATTCGACAAGATAAAAAAGAAAATCGAGCCTACCGGCTTCTCGTCTGTATCGGACTACGTCACATATGTGCTCAGGGAGACAATGGCAGAACTGGATAGCAACAAGAGGGGGGAGAAGGGCAGTGTCATAGAGAAGCTCAAGGCATTGGGTTATGCTTGAAGTGATCTGATGGTAAAAGATAAACTTGAAGAGATGTCAGGTAAGCTATGGAAAGAACCAACAGAGAAGAACTGGAAGAGCTTTGGCCTGATGCTGAAGAGAAGCAGGGCAAAATACTATAATGTTGTATTTGCAAAGGGAAAGCTGGCCAACAAGGACGACTTGAGAAAGGCGTATGCCGGGTTGTACGACGCAAAAGGCAAAGAGCTGGCAAGGGTGCCTGTATTCATGGAGAAGGGCAGGAAGGTTGAAGGCACTACAATATTTCTCAAGGGCCTGTTGAACATAAACAAGTGAGAGCATGATAAAGCAAGACCTAAACGAGTTGGAAGAGAGGAGCATATTCATAATGCGCGAGGCTAAGTCCAAGTTCAAGAATGTGGCAGCGCTCTGGAGCATGGGAAAGGACAGCACTACAATGCTTGCGTTAGCCAGAAAAGCGTTCCTGGGCAAGGTTCCTTTCCCAGTAATCCATATCGACAACGGGATTGACTTTCCTGAAACATACGCATTCAGGGAATACCTTGCCAAGAAATGGAATCTTGACCTTATCGTCGCAAAGAGCCAGATAAAGCCGGAGATGTCTGGTTTCGCCTGCTGCGGAGAAAACAAGACGGTTGCACTAAAGAAACTCATGGCAGAGCGCGGCTTCGATGCCTTAATAGTCTCGATAAGGAGGGACGAGCACGGGATAAGGGCAAAGGAGAGGTATGTCTCACCGCGGGATACCGACTTCAAGTGGGACTACAAGAACCAGCGCGCGGAGATGTGGGACGACTATGCCTCAAAAGGGGACACGAAAGGTCATGTAAGGGTTCACCCGCTGCTCGACTTCAATGAGATAGATATCTGGTCTTATATAAAGAAAGAGAAAGTGCCAATAAACCCGTTATACTACTCAAGAAACGGGTACAGGTACAGAAGCCTTGGATGCACCCACTGCACGTCAAAGGTAAGATCAAGCGCAAAGTCTATCGACGACATAATAAGCGAGTTGGAGACAACAGAAACGGAAGAGAGGGCTGGACGTGACCAGGACAAGGAAAAAGCCTATGTGATGGAGCGCTTAAGGTCGCTGGGCTACATGTGAGCGGATTTCATGATGATAAACAAGGTAACCTTATTGGGCCACAAGGACCATGGCAAGTCAACACTGCTGGGAAGCCTTCTCATAGCAACCAGATCTGTCACTGAGCAGAGGATAAACGAGGCACGCAAGACAAGCAGGCAGCTCGGCAGGCAATTTGAGCCCGGTTACATACTCGACAGCTTCCAGGAGGAACGGGAAAACGAGATGACCATAGATACCACAAGGGCGCAGATAAAGTACAAGGATGCGGCTTTTGAATTCATAGACGTTCCGGGCCACGAGGAGTTGATAAAGAACATGATGAGCGGTGCATCATATGCAGACTTCGCACTCCTCCTCGTCTCGGCGAAGCCCGACGAGGGCATAAAGGATCAGACAAAAAGGCATCTCTTCCTTGCGAAGATGATGGGGATAAAGAAGATCGTCGTAGCTGTAAACAAGATGGACACCGTCAAATACAACGAGAAGAGGTTCAAGGAGATAAAGAGTGAACTCTCGGAATTCCTTGAGAGAATAGGCTTTGGCAATGAAGATCTTGACTTCATCCCTATTTCTGCATACAACACAGAGAACCTTGTGGAAAAGACCAGCAGCATCAAGTGGTATCTGGGAGGAAGCCTTCTCGATACCATGTACAGGTTTGCAAAGGGATCTTCAACAGAAAGGGAAAGAAACAAGCTGAGAATAGTCATGCAGGGAGAGCTGCCTGACAAAAAGGAGAAAACGCTTATTGGAAAGGTAATCTGCGGTACAGTAAGGACAAATGAAAAAGTAAAGCTCGTCCCCGGGAACGCGCACTATAGGGTAAAAGCGCTGTTTGTAAAAGGGGCTAAGGCAAGGTCTGCCAAGACGAATGAGAATATTGCAATTACACTGGACAAAAAGATAACAGAAGACGCGAGAGGCCACATTCTTTGCAGCGAAAATGACAACCTCACTGCAACAGACGATATCGATGCGCTTGTCTTCTTCACATCGGTGATAGGCGGGAATACCACAATAAGATTCAATGGCATAGAAATCCCTGCAAAGATAGACGTACTCGCTGCTGTCGATGTGGTTACAGGAAAGACTGAAAGGAGCAAGAAGATAAAAACGCTGAATGCGGCTAATGTCAGGCTCTCCCTAGGAGAAAGCATCGCCGCAGAACCGTTCTCGAAGACAATGGAGCTTGGAAGATTTGTGCTTTACAGCAACAGGGAGTTTGCAGGAATAGGCATTATAAAGGAATAGCATGGCAAGGTCAACAAGAAAGAAGCTTTACCTTATAGGGATAGACGCAGCTCCGCTCTGGCTGCTTGAAGAACTAAAGGACAAGAAAGGCATGGAGCCTTTCAGCAAGCTGCTGCTGCGTGGCCAGATAGGAAATCTGGAGTCAACCCTGCCCCCTATGACCGGATCTGCCTGGCCCACCATATACACCGGACTGAGCCCTGCTGAACACGGAACCCCTGACTTTTTCGTCATAAAGAAGGACTATGTAAAGGATGTAGTATACTATAATTCTAACGCCCATCCCCCTTTCTGGAAGGCATTTGCCGACCGGGGCTTGAAATCCCTGGTCATAACCCCTGCGACTAACATTACCTTGCCTGAATTCGGAAATATAGACTTTATAAGCGGCTTTCCACTCAGGTCACGCGCAAACAGCGAGAGGCTGAGGAAGCTGATGTCAAAGCATGGTTTTGACGGTGAACCTGAAATAGAGAAGGGAATGGCAGAGGGGAAGATAAGCAATTCCGCAGCGTCTCAGGCCTACGTTAAAAGCGTCGCAAATAGGAGCGGGATGGCAAAGGAGATGATCGAGGAGAACGATTACGACTTTGTCTATGTCTGCTTCACCGAGACGGACAGGATACAGCATTTTACGCTCGGCACAAGGGAAAAATGGGACTACATACTGCCGGTCTATGCAGAGATAGCGAAGTTCATCGCATACATAGAGGAAAGGGCGAGGAAGGAGAATGCGCTTATGGTTATCGTCTCAGACCACGGCGCGCAGCCCATGAGGGAGAAATTCCTATTAAACGGATGGCTTATAGAGAACGGCTTCCTTGTCTTGAAGGAATCTGTGGCTAAGAGCATAGGCGCAGCATCGAAGCCAGGCGCTCCGGCAAGCTATGAATTACGGGAGAAGCTTATGAGAAGCGGCCTCAGGAAGACTTATGACAAGATGCCGTATCAGGTCAAGAAGGTCACAACAGGGTTTGTTGGCAAGTTTCTCGCCAACGCATCCTCGGGAGAGTACACAAGGCTGCATATCTTTGACTTCGACATGAAGAAGTCAATGGCATTCGCCGAGGTATCGAATGGGCCATTCGCCACACTATGGATAAACGATAAGCGCTTCTCATCCGGCATAGTAAAGGACTCCGAGAGAGGGAAAGTCATCTCAGACATAAAAAGAAAGCTTGGTGAAGCCAGGAGCAAGGACGGAGAGAAGCTGATTGCTGGGTTTGAGGATGCTGCAGATTACTACAGGGGTGCAAAGACATTCATACCGCCTGACCTCTTCATAGAGATAAGGAAAGGATACACAATGGACATATTCAACTATTCACCAAAGACGTTGTTCATGAAGCCTGAGCACGCAAAGAGCGGAGACCACATAAGGAACGGTATAATAGGCTACTCTGGCCCGGTCAAGCTGAATATCGGCCATGCATCTGTGCTTGACATAGCCCCGACTATGCTAGCCTATTTCGGGATAAAGAGCGGCACAAAGGGCAGAAGCCTTCTCTCACTTTAGTATCTTATTGTACACGTCAAGCGTATCCTCGGCAGTCTTCTCCCAGGTGAAGCTCCTTGCATAGGACATGGCCCGTTTCCTCTGTTTTTCATTGTATCCATTGTTCTTCAGATGCTCTATGGTCTCTGCCATCTCATCCTCGCTCCTTACCTTAAAGCAGTACTTGCTAGTCTCTTCTGGTATCATTCCCGCGCTGCATATTATTACCGGCAATCCACGCGCCTGAGCCTCAAGTATCGGAAGGCAGAGACCTTCATAAAGGCTAGGGAAGACAAAAGCGTCGAATGAGTCGTATACCTGCACGAGTCTCTTTTCCGGAGCGAATCCCCTGAATGATATATTCGGATTGACGGCTTCCTGCCTGAGCATCTCATATTCATATGCAGGCCTGCCCCACAAGTCAAATCTTATCCCGTTGTCTTTTACCCTGTTGAATGCCCTCACCGCAAAGGCAACATTCTTCCTCGTCCTAAACGCGCCTATGTATCCAACAGTATACGTGTTCCTGCCTTCCTTGCTGGGCAACCGTCTGCGGTATCTCTCATCTACAGCACCTCCTACAACAAAGACTCTCTTCCTTCCAAACCCGAGTCGGACTGCATCATCTCTGGTCAGAGTGGACCTTGCAATTATGTAGTCTGCGGCAAGCGTAAGCCTTAGGCTGTATCTTATCTCAAGCGCAAGCCTTAGCCTTTCCTTAACGCTATTAAGCATATCCGCATCAAGCTCTGGGGCAAGCAATGGCTGGTAATCATGCGCAGTAGCTACAAAGAGAGCCTTGCCCCTGTTTAGCGGAAGCAACGGCTTTACGTCAAGATTGTGGACTATGTCAAATCCGCGGTAATCCTTTACCAGGCTACCTGCAGCCATGCCTAGGAAGTCGGCAAGCTCCGAAGAAGTCCGCTTGTATGGAACTACAGAGACATCAAATCCTGATTCTTTTGCAAGTTTCTTAAAGTGCCTGGCAAGTTCATACATATACGACGGTATGCCCGACCCGATGCTTCTGCTGAAGTTTTCCGACTGCCCGAGAAGCGCCACCTTCACACTCATCTTATCGATACCATTATACCTTATGCTGTTTTAACGCTTCCTCAGCCTTCCTGTATTGCTCGTGGTCATTGACGGTATAGAAAACCTCTGCGGGATAGGCATAGATCTGCCCCTTTGCGGCAAGCTTCTCCAGTACGTCCTTCTCAAACGAGAAGGCGTCTGCGTCAGGGAAGGCCTTGGCTATCCTACTGCTGATTATGTAAATGCCGCAGCTTATGAAATGGCTGGGCGCCTTATCCGGATCAGGCTTCTCAACAAACTGCGTTACCCTCTCACCGTCAAGGACGACTACTCCGGAACCCTTAACGTTATCGACTCTTATTATGGCAATTGTCACGAGTGCCTTGTTGGCAAGGTGTCTCTTATACATGGCTGCAAAATCAAGCCTGAAAAGATTGTCGCCGTTTATTACCGCGAGGTCTTTATGCCCATCGGCTATACTCATTGCAAGTTTTATCGCCCCTCCGGTGCCGAGCTTCTCCCTTTCCACACTGTAATTTAACTTTACATTAGTAGACCCTTTAGTCTTCTCAAAGTACCTTTCGATCTTCTCCGCCTTATACCCTATGGCCAAAATTGCCTCTCGTATTCCATTTCGATAAATTTCATCTATTGTGTACTCAACCAACGGTTTACCTAGTATTGGAACCAATGGTTTTGGCGTATCATAAGTGATCGGCCGAAGTCGTGTGCCTTCTCCACCTGCAATTATTATGGCTATCTCTGGCACTTCTTTATTAGACATCAAGATACCAATTAACTAAATGCAACAAACATTTATAAACAACAGAATTGTATAAAAATATAGAGATTAATGGACCACACAAAACTAATAAACGACTATATTACGGAAGGAGCTGATGTACGTAAGGCAATAGATCAGAAAACAATAATTGACGCGGTCAATATCATATGCAAGGCTCTAAGGAACGGAAATAAGCTTATAGCGTTTGGCAATGGCGGCTCAGCTGCAGACGCACAGCACATAGTGGGAGAATTCATAGGCATACATGTAAATACTAGAGAAAACGAGGATACCAGAAACCCACGGAAACCTATAGCTGCAATAGCTTTAACTTCAAATACCTCAAACATAACTGCTATAGCAAACGATTACGGGTACGACGAGATATTTGCACGGCAACTTGAAGGTATAGGAAAAAGAGGTGACGTAGCCCTTGCAATATCCACTTCAGGAAACTCAAAAAACGTTATCGCCGCAGTTAAAAAGGCAAAGGATCTGGGTATATATGTTATAGGGCTCACTGGCCCCAAAGGCCAACTCAAGGATATCTCAGATACTGCAATAATCATTAATACTGGTAAGACATCAATAATGCAAGAAGGCCATCTTACCGTATGTCACCTAATCTCCATAATAGTAGAAAGAGAGCTATTTGGGTAGCGCCTGAATCTTCACATTCTTCTATACTGGTTCATAGCGTTCCTGAGGACATTCCTACCTCTCTCAAAGATTGCGACATTAATATTGCATTCAAGATCAATATGCGGAGATTATACCGATAATACAATCACGGATAATATGCTCCGCAGCAAAGTTCCGCAAGCTCTCGATAGTTGAAATGCAGGTGCTTGCAAGCATGTGGGAATTATATGCCCGCGCTGGCAGAGGTCAATGGCATAGCGACCGCAGTAACTAACGTGCAGGTTGCGTCATGCTCCGCAAATAGACTGCTATGAGCAACAATTCCGCGGTTGCAGTAAGAGTGCTGGCTGCAACTGCGAGGGATGCGAGCAGGTAGTAAGTATACGCTGAAATATATCTGATAGCTACTACTTTATCACTACCTTGTCCGAAATGTCTATTATCCTGTCCACGCTATACGATACGGGGTTCCCGAAGCTGGTGTTCACTATGAACCTTCCGGATTTTATGTTAAGCCCCGCAACCTTGCCTATTAGTGCTCCAAGCTCGTTTACTACTAATTTGTCCTTGAGCTTCTTCTGCTGAAGGGTCCTCCTGCGCAGCAGGCTTGCCACTGTAGATATGCCAATTCCTATAATTATGGCCAGGACGGTAAAATTTATGAATTGGCTGAAGTAGATCTGGCCGACAATCCACGCAACGAAAGAGAGCGAGAGCACCCAGAAGATAATGGAAGAGCCTATGTATATGCCATACTTGAAATTTCTGAATACATATCGGCTTCCACGTGTGTCTATTATCCTGCCTATAAGATACAATATCAATATCACCGGCATAAGTATCAGAAATCCTTCTATGCCGTATGCATACGAGCTTATCTGGCTTCCAGAAGACTGGTAGGCACTCAGATAGCTGCCATACCCTATGAATATTGCCGCAATTACAAAGATCATGGAAGCCAGGTAGAATACAAAGCTCATCCTGTCTATGCTGAACCCAAATCCCCTGAACGAGTTGATGAATCCTTCCTCAAGGCCGAATCCCTTGATTAGCAGGTACAGACCTATCAGCGCTGCCGGCGGTTCCCATCCGCCACCAAGTATGTAACTGCTTGCAAAGAGCAGGATGAGTACTGCAGGCAATCCGAATACTATCCTGGCGTAGTGCGGCTCCTTAAGTTTCTCAAGTATGGTGAAATAGGTATTCTCAAGTCCCTTTGCCTGCTTTATCGTGACCATCTTCACGCTGCTTATCTTGATTCTCGACTGTATTATCGGTATGACACGGTCGTCACTCGCGCCGTCGCTCACGAAGACGCATGAATCTGCCTTGTACTGCTCAAGCACAAGCTCAAGCTGCCGTGCAATCTCCATATCTGCATTGTAACCTTCCTTCTCCGACCCCGTTATGGTGGCCACATTTACCATGTACCCGTCTTCTACGAGCTGATCATATAGCTTTACCGCTTCAAACATGGTGTTTGAGTCTGTGTCCTCCGGATCTGCAAGCGCAAGCTGGGTTGCCCCGTTAATGTTCTGGACCTTGCCCAGCAATGGCCCGCTAATCTTGGTCTTCTGGTAAAGGTCATTGTCTATATCCGCGGCAAGGACCAATATCCTCTGCTCCTTGTCCTTGAGCCTGAGCACACTGCTAGCCATATGGATCTATTGGATAAGTTATGTTTTATAACCCTTAGTAAACTATACGGTTTAAGACGTCTCAGGCGGCAGACTTCATATTGCAAATGTATTTATTGGTGCTCTGGAATAATACTACGTTTAAAAAATGCCAGGGTAGCACAATCCGGTAATGCGCCGGTCTTGAATTCGTTAGAATATCAAGAGCTGATTTACAGATGATGCGACAAGCAAACCGGTCCCTTCGGGGATTGGGGGTTCAAATCCCTCCCCTGGCGAATATTCCATAAGCATAGAGCAAGGTTCCGCCGCAGGGAGATTCGCGCTTCCTTAGCAAAGATTTATGATGTGTCGAGAATCAGACTACTGATATGTTGGGAAGGCGCAATGCAAATGATATTCGTGGATTGCCAAGGCCAAGAGACGGGGACGGATCTCAAGAGCGTGACATGGGCCTAAAGGCCATGGTAAGGCATCCGATAAAGGCCGTGTCCGGAAAGCACTTCAAGGAGCTTACAATGGCTGAGAAAGCCACTCTCGTGGCAGGCATGGTGGCACCGCCACTGACTGTGGGCTCTGCCCTGGGTGCGGTAGAATCGTCCCAGCACATCAACTGGCTTACTCAAATAAGCGAATATCTGCCAGGAGACCCTTTACTAAGAGCTGCATTCTTTGCATCAGGGCTACTGGAATTCTCATTTACGTATGGGTTCAGGAAATCTCTGCCGCATTCTACAGTATATAACATAAGCAGCATAGGGCTAGGCATCGCTGGAATAGGACTTTCCGTTACAGGCATAACGCAGCCCCACACGTATATGCATGACATAGCTGCAGGCATAACATTCGGAGCTTCCCCAGCCTCGATTGGTGCCATTGGGGTAGACATGGCAATAAAAGGAGAAAAGGCATTCGGCATCGCATCAATTGCCGCTGCAATAGTCGCTGCAGGTTCGGTAGCATCAGGACTCTTCGACGGGCATATCCTCACGGGCATAACCGAGATTGTATCTGCGTCAGCTATGGGCATATGGGTTACCGGGTCATCCATGTGGGCGCTCGTAACAGATAGGATCAGGGATGCGTATGGAAGCATCACTGGGCAAGGTTATAGTGTAGAAGGCAACGAGCGAAAGGGTTAAAAAGGTACATTGATATAAATCTCCTGTAATCATATTACCCTTATGGGTTATGATAACAAGAACATAGTGCTTAATGAGCTCATCGGGCTTAAGGCACGAGTGCTAAAGTCACTGGATAAGAAACAACGAGGTCTATCAGGAATTGTGATAGACGAGACCAAGAACACGCTCGTGATGGATACCTTGAAAGGGTCCAAACGTGTGGTCAAGAAGTCGTCATCGTTTAGGTTCTATTTCCAAGACGCGCATTTCGATGTCGACGGCAATGAGATAGCCTTCCGTCCTGTAGAAAGGACAGAGAAGGCAATCAAGTACTACAAAAAGAGAACGAAGTGATAATTTGGCAGAGTGCACAGATCCGAGATGCGCAGTACACCATGGCCTTGCGCCTAGAGGAATCCAGATAACCGGAAGGGTTGTTAGCGACAAGGCCAAGCGCACAGTTATCGTAGAGACGGATTTTGCAAGGTATATGTACAAGTACGAGAGATTCCTTAGAAAGAGATCACGGGTGCCGGCACACAACCCCGAATGCATAAATGCAAAGGCGGGCAATGTGGTTAACATAGCCGAGACACGGAGACTTAGCAAGACCAAGTCATTCGTTGTAACAGGGATAGTCAAGTGAGTTGTTTTCTATGAAAGGTGTTTCATCAAAGATTACGAAAGCATTCGTTCCCATGTCTATAATACAATGCGCCGACAACAGCGGGGCATATGAGTTCAAGATGATCCACATAATAGGCAAGACCGGCGGCGAACACGGAAGGCTGTCCTCTGCCGGAGTCGGAGACATAATCTCCGCCAGCGTGACGAAAGGCACTGCAACATACCTGAAAAAGCCCGTTCGCGTAGTGATAATAAGGCAGAAGGCCCTGATAAGGCGAGCCAATGGCATGAGGCTTCGTTTCGAGGACAATGCAGGGATAATGATAAGCGATGACAATCTGCCCATAGGTACTGAGGTTAAGGGTGCCATGGCCAGGGAAGTAGTCGAGAGATTCGTCAAGGTTGCGGGCGTAGCATCGAGGATTGTATAATATGATAAAAAGCAGCCAGCCTAGGAAGGAAAGGAAATTCCGGTTCAACGCACCGCTGCACGAGAGGCAGAAGTTCATGCACGCCCACGTATCCGACGAGCTGGCCAAGAAGCTTGGCATAAAGTCCAGGAGCATAAGCCTCAGGAAAGGCGATACAGTCAAGGTCCAGTCTGGCTCGCACCGCGGAAAGAGCGGAAAGGTCAGCGTGGTAAACTTAAGGACAGGGCGCATTTTCATAGAAGGCATAAACCGGAAGGATGCAAAGGGAAAGGAGCTTCCGCTGCCCATCTATTCGTCAAACGTTTACCTTATGGATATAGACCTCACTGACAAGACGCGGAGCACAAAGATCGAGAGGCTCAAGGGCAACAATCCATCAAAGGCAGCTGTAAAAGAGGTTACAAAGGTGGCATAATGGCAAGGAAAGGAAACAGCAGGCACATGAATCGGTTCGCTGCAAGCAAGTACATGCGCATAGACCGCAAGGTCTCTACCTATGTAACGAAGCAGAACCCGGGAAGGCATACGTTAGAGAACAGCATAGCCCTGGTCACGCTGCTCAAGGAGAAGATGGGCGTAGCAGCAGATTCGAGAGAGGCAGGCATACTCATAAAGAATGGCAACGTCCTAATAAACGGCAAGCAGGTCAGGGACAAGCGATATCCTGTAGGTTTCGGTGATATGATAACGCTCAAGCCAACCGGGGCTTCGTACAGGATAGACGTGGCTAAAAAGGGCGCCATAAGGGTGGACGACAAGCCAACAACCGACAGGTATGTAAAGGTAATCGGCAAATACCTCGGCAAGAAGAACAAAGTCATGCTCAGGCTTTACGACGGCTCTGTCCTTGAAGGGAAGAACGAGGTCAAGGTCAATGATTCCGTAGCAGTAAAAGACAATGCAGTGAAATCCATAGTTAAATTCTCCAGCGGCGCCAGGTGTTATGTGATAAAGGGCACCCATGCTTCGGAGAGCGGCACCATAAAAGGGATAAACACAGGAACGGCCACCAGGGCATCTACGGTTGAGGTTGACAGCGGAAAAGGGACATTCCTGACGCTTGTTGACAATGTGATGGTAATAGGAGAATGAACATGAACGGAAAAGAGAATCCTATGAGGGAAATCAGGCTCGAGAAGCTTGTCGTGAACATAGGCATAGGTGACAAGGAAGACACCTATTCCGGAGCCAGGGCTCTGCTCGAGAAGCTGACCGGGAGGTCTGCCGTTGCTACAACAGCTAAACGCAGGGAACCTGAACTAAAGATAAGGAAAGGACAGGTAATAGGCGCAATGGTCACACTGCGCGGCGATGATGCATATTCGCTGCTAAAGAGGGCTCTGGAGGCAAATAACAATACCGTGCAGGAGAATGCCATAGCTAACAACTCCCTCAACTTCGGCATAAGCGAGTACATATACTTCTCAGGGGTCAAGTACGACCCAAAGATAGGCATGCTTGGAATGAACATCAATGCCGCATTTGGCAGGCGCGGCAAGAGGGTCGAGCTCAGGCGGAGAAAGGCAAGCCGGGTAGGCGTATGGCACAGGAACATACCTAAGGAGGAGCTGCAGGGATTCATAGAAACAAGGTTCGGTGCCAAGATAATGGGGAAAGAGAGATGATGATATGAAGATAAGCTATGAGCTCAGATACAAAGGTAAGAATATGAGAAAGTGCAGGATATGCGGAAGCTCCCGCGCTCTCATACGTTCATACAGCCTTTATGTCTGCAGGAGATGTTTCAGGGAAGTGGCTCCGGAGATAGGCTTCGACAAATTCAGGTGAGATAATGGTAGATCTTTTCGCAGATACTATAAACAAGATAAAAGTCTATGAGGCAAAGGGATTTTACGAGTGCGATGTACCGTCCACGAAACTCATACGCTCGGTGCTTGAGCTCATGAAGGCCAATGATTACATAGGCAATCTTGAAGAGGTCAAGGAAGGCAGGTTCAAGAAGCTCAGGATAACGCTCTCGAAGAAAATAAATGACATAGGAGTAATAAAGCCTAGGTATCCGGTAACTACGGGAATGTTCCAGAAGTTCGAGGAGCGTTACATACCAAGCGTGCACTTCGGCATACTCATAGTATCAACTTCGAAAGGCATAATGACAAACAACGAGGCAAAGGCTAAGCGCCTAGGAGGAAGGCTTCTCGCATACGTATATTGATGGTTCCCATGGCAGAGATTTCACAGATAGAGATTCCGTCAGGAGTCAACGTTAAGCTGGAAGGCAGCGCGATGACAATACAGGGAAAACGCGGGTCTACTGTAAAGAGGGTCGACCTGCGACTCCTTGATGTGAAGGTCGAAGGGAATAAGATATCAATAAGCCTTACCAAGAACAAGAAGCTGCAGGAAAAGGCAAAGCTCGCCTCGATGGCCCTGACAACAGAGGTAAAGGGCTCCATCACCACAGTCAATGACGGTATAGAGAAGAAGATGACCATAATATTCGCCCACTTCCCCATGTCAACCGAGATAAAGGGGAAGGATTTCTTCATAAAGAACATCTTCGGCGAGAAAATACCAAGGCGCGCAAGGATAGTCGGGGATACCAAGGTTGAGGTAAAGGGCCAGGACGTTAAGATAACTGGCGCGGACAAGTACGATGTCGGCCAGACAATGACCAACATAATGCATGCGTGCCATGCACGCGGTCAGGACACCCGCGTCTTTCAGGACGGCATATACCCGGCAAAGGAGGAATGATTATGATAGCAAAGAGAAAGCATCCAAAATTCTATGTTCCGAACTTCGGTGCACCAAATAGGAAGAGGGTCAAGGAGAGATGGAGAAGCCAGCGCGGAATAGACAGCAAGAAACGGGTCAAGAAGAAGGAGCTTGGCGCAACACCGAGTATAGGATACAAGAACAGCGAGAAGACACGCTATGCAAGGCCCGATGGCTCATTCGAGGTCCTAATCCACAACCAGAATGAGCTCATGGCCGTGATACAAGGCAATGGCTCTAGGGTAGTAAGGTTTGCACATGACCTATCATCAAGGAAGAGGTCAGTGCTGCGCGGGATAGCGGACAAGAACAATGTGAGGATAGTGAACAAGGCCTGATGTATATGACAATAAAATTCGCAAAGAGGGTCGCAAGCGACCTGCTGCACAGGGGATCCAGCTCCATACGGATAAGCAGTGCCTCTCTAGAGGACGCTGAGAAGGCAATAACGCGCGACGATGTAAGAAGGCTCATAAAATCCGGAGGCATATTTGCGCTCAAGGCAAAGCATAACGCAAGCTCAAGGTCAAAGATCCTTAAGGAAAAGAGGGCCGAAGGAAGAAGGAGGGGAATAGGCAGAAGGCGCGGAACAAGGCAAGCACGCCGTGGCATCTCCTGGGAGAAGAAAGTAAGGTCGCAGAGAACATTCCTGAAGAAGCTCAAGGAGCTTCAGAAACTTGATACGGCAACATTCAATACGCTCTACGGTCAGGTCAAGGGAAATGTATATGCCAACAAAGCAGCCCTGGTTATACACCTTAGGGATCAGGGAATCGTGATAACCGACGAGGAAATCAAGAAGATAAATGAGGAAATAAGCAAACAGTACCGGTGATATTTATGCGCAAGACGATACGGCAGCTCCAGTTCAGGAGGAGGCGGGAAGCCAAGACCAACTATAAAAAGAGGTTCGCCGCAGTAAAGGGCGGAATGAACCGCGTAGTGGTCAGGAAGACGAACAAGAGGATTATCGGCCACATATCTAAGTACACGGAGACTGGGGATCTTACCCTTGCATATGCCGACTCGAATGAGCTCTCAAAGCGCGGCTGGCCATCAAGGGCAAACCGTCCAACCGCATATCTTGTCGGAGCGCTGCTTGCAAAGAAGGCTGTTGCAAACAAGGAGCTCAAGGACCAGGAACTTGTGCTTGACATAGGCATAAGCTCTCCTGTGAAGAATTCCATACCGTTTGCATTTGCAAGAGGGTGCATAGATGCAGGGCTAAAGGTAAGGAGTGGGGCACAGGTAGATGCCAAGGTATATAACTACTCTGACGTTAAATATGTGAAGGAGCTTAAAGAGAAGAGCCCTGAGAAGTACCAGAAGCAGTACGGCAGCTACATAAAGGAGGGAAAGGAGCCAGAGACACTGGCAAGCCTTTTCAACAAGGTAAGGGAGGAGATATTGAATGGAAAGTGATAGGAGAGAAAGGAGAAGAGACTTCGACGAAGAGGAGAATACGCTTGGCACATGGGAGCCAAAGACAAAAATAGGCCAGCAGGTCAAGGCAGGCACAATAACCTCACTAGAGCAGATCTTCGCAACCGGAAAGCCGATAAAGGAGACCGAAGTAGTTGACACGCTGCTTCCCGGCATGGAGGACAAGGTTCTCGAGATAGCATCTGTCCAGAGAATGACCAAGAACAACAGGAAGCAGAAGTTCAGGGCAACAGTCGTGGTAGGGGACAGAAACGGCCACATAGGCATAGGCGTCGGAAAAGACACCGAGGCAAAACCTGCCATAGATACTGGCATAAGGGATGCAAAAAAGCACATAATCTCTGTAAACCTTGGCTGCGGCTCGCAGGAGTGCGAATGCAACACGCCGCACAGCCTCCCGCTCAGGCTGAGCGCCAAGTGCGGGAGCGCAGAAGTGATACTCAAGCCTGCACCGAAAGGGGTTGGCATAGTCGCAAGCGATACCGTGAGATCGGTACTGGAGCTTGCAGGAGTGAAAGACGTCTGGACCTTCTCAAGGGGCAGGACAAGGGACGTATATAATATGTCATTGGCAACGTATAAGGCACTGGCCAAGCTCTACGAACTAAAGAACATAGAGGCACTGCAGAAGCCCAAGGCCTGACCACAAACCTTTTATTTATATACTGGGCAGGCATATCCATGCCCAGGAAGCCGAGGCAGAGCAGTAGCGCAATAAAACGCAAAAGGACGTCAAGGCCGCAGAGTGCAATAGAGTACCTGACGACTTATGGCTGGGCAATAATAATAATTGTCATAGTGCTTATTGCCCTTTACAGCTTCGGATTCTTCAACTCTTCAGTTACTACATGCAATCTTGGAGCCGATTTCTATTGCCAGAATGCGTATGTAAGCTCAAACGGCATCCTGTCCGTAACCATACTTCAGACAACGGGCAAACAGGTAAATGTGACCGGGATATCGTGTAGTGTTAACAATGCTTCTGCAACGTTCCAGGCCACCAGTTACCTGCAGAATTCCGGCTCCTCCCACACATATACTGCCCAATGCTATGGGCCTAATGGTCCCTATTCGTCATCTATTGGAACGCCATTTAAAGGCACCGTGGCGATCAGGTATGCTGATGTGTTTACCGGGTACCAGCATACTCTATACGGTTCCCTTGAGACTAAGATATCCTCCCTGCCAGTAGCACTTACCTCATTCATAACTGCCCCAACTGGACTTGTCGTGTATCAGCCTACACCGCAGGTGAATACCATAACCCAGACCCAGACTCAATACATAACGGATACTGTATCTGGCGGCCTGACACCGTATCATTACCAATGGCTCGCTACTGTTGTCGGAGGCAATACATATACTGCTTCAGAGGCAAACACTCTCTGCGGCTCTTCTGCACAGACGCTAACATGCGCCTTCTCCACTACCACATCAACTACTACTGGAACATACAAATTCGAGTTCCAGGTAACCGACTCCGAAGCGCCTGCAAACACGCAGATATCCTCTGGATCGTCAGCAATAACCGTGCAGACGCTATACACGCTAGAGATTCCAGATCCCTACCCTGCCACTAACGAGATAGCGTTTGGCCAGACCGCATATGTGTCAGATAGCGGTGCAACTGGTGGCATAGCCCCATATAACTACCAATGGCTTGCAACTACCGCTAACGGCGTTTCGTTCTCAGCAACCCAGGCAAACACTCTCTGCGGTTCATCTGCTACCACAACCACTTGCAAGTTCGCTGCCAATACGCTTACACCTCCAGGCAACTACATGTTCAAGCTCCAAGTCATTGACTCAGAACCATTGCCAGTCACCAAAACAACCAATGCTGTTACAGTAACACTTGTACCATATTTCCCACTGGCGGTATATGCCCCATATCCTGTAAGCAACTCTGTAGCCCAGGAGCAAGTTGCATATGTGACATCCAACGGCGCTTATGGTGGAGAACTGCCATACGCATACCAGTGGCTTGCCACTACTCCAAACAGCGTTACATATACTGCGACAGAGGCAAATGCATTGTGCGGAAGCACAGCGCAGACGCCACAGTGCGCTGCCAGCACGGCATTTGGCGCAGTGCCTATAGGCCAGACCCCCTACTATGCGGTCAATGACTCCGGCAATGGTTATGTATATGTGCTTGATTATGCTACCAGCAACGTAATGGTGTTCTCTGGAACATCAGTTATAGCAAACATGCTTGTGGGTTCGGACCCTGCATATGCTGTATATGACTCGGGAAACGGATATGTCTATGTTGCTAACAAGGGCTCAGGAACTGTCTCTGTTATCTCCAATACTGTTGTAATAGCCACGGTATCTGTAGGCAATAATCCAAAATCTGAAGTATACGATCCTTATGACGGGTACGTGTACGTTGAAAACTATGGCTCAGGAACAGTGTCGGTAATATCCGGGACATCAGTAATAGCTACTATATCTGTAGGTAGTCAGCCTGAGTTCGGCGCATATGATACTAACAATTATGTATACATACCTAACTACGGCTCCGGTACTGTCTCGGTTATCTCCGGTACTAGCGTTACATCGACAATCTCCGTAGGCAGCGAGCCTGATTACGCACTGCAAGACCAGAGTGTAATAGACATCCTTAATTATGGTTCTGGCACAGTCACGGAGATATCTGGAACAACAATTGAACTTACCTTATCCGTAGGCAGCGAGCCTATTGCAGGAACATTAGGTCCTTATGATGGAGGCATAGATGTCCTCGATGCAGGATCCGGTGCCGTAGTGCAAGTTCCACTCTATGTACTCGGCACTAGCCTTGGAGCTACAATTCCCGTAGGCAATAATCCTACTTCGATAAGCCTCAATGGCGACCCATATTCCGGTTACGTATATGTGACTAACTATGGTTCAGGTACTGTCACTGCCATAAGCGGTTCTTCAGCCGCTGCACAGATATCTGTTGGATCCGAGCCCATCTTCTCGATTGCGAACAACGGCCTCGTATACGTAGAGAATTACGGCTCAGGAACGGTATCTATACTCCAGGCAACAAGTCCGTTGGCCATACCTACGGGAGTATACAACTTTAAGCTCCAGGCCACCGACTCAGAATCTACGCCTGCTACTGCCAACTCTGCGTCTGCAAATATTATTGTAACAGTGCCGCCATTATTGGTATATCCTGCATATCCGGCTACAAATGCCATTACCTCGGGTCAGACTGCATATATGTCTTCAAACGGCGCTTATGGTGGCACATCTCCATATTCGTATCAATGGCTTGCAAAGATGCCAGGCAGCAATACCTTCTCGGCTCAGTGGGGCAATGCCCTCTGCGGATCGGCTTCAACCTCTACAGAATGTTCGTTTGTCTCTGGCCAGTCAATTCCGCTCCCTGCGAAATCATATCCTGATTATGCCTTAAACGATTCTGCAAACGGATATGTCTATGTACTGGATACAAACACCAACCAGGTAACGGTGCTATCTGGCAATTCAGTGATTGCGAATGTAAGCGTGGGTTCTAGCCCCGAATACGGGGTCTATGACTCAGGAAATGGCTATATTTACATACTAAACTCCAATTCGGATACGGTAACGGTCCTCTCAGGCACGTCAGTAGTTGCAACTATAACTGTGGGCTCAGATCCTATATGGGCGTCATATGACTCTGGAAATGGTTATGTATATGTATCTAACAACGGCGGTTCTAATGTTTCAGTCATATCCGGCACATCCGTGGTAGCTACCATAGCACTCTCCCATAACAGTCCGCACTGGTCTGTCTATGATCCTAGCGATGGCTATGTGTATGTGGCAGACTACAAGAATGTCGCAATAATCTCTGGCACCAGCGTTGTATCAACTTATAACGTCTATCTATACTCCTACCAGCTAGCTTATGATGCCAGCAACGGCTATGTATACGTTGCACAGGATAATACGAACGATGTAACAATACTGTCTGGAACCTCATTCGTTGCTAATGTATCAATCTCCGGATTCAATCCCGAGTACCTCTCATACGATCCGAAGAACGGATACATATATGCAATCACATTCGAAGGCAATCTCTCTATTATATCAGGTACATCTCAGTTAACGCATATAGTTCTGTCTTCTGGTAGCTATTATTCAAGTCCAACCAATCCTATGATATACGATCCTAGCAACGGTTATATGTATGTGCTCAACGACTCTTCGTCCTTGCCTTCGCAATTCGATGTCCTAGCAATGTCTGGCACGTCTATAGCCGGAGCCATCCATCT